>NZ_DATMRL010000739.1:0-4170 GCF_035566355.1 Pedobacter sp. | reverse complement strand
AGACGGGACTTGCAGGAGTATCAGGTCAATGCCAGACTGGTTATTCTGGGGGCCAGTGCTTGTGAGTCGGCAAGGATTCTTTTAAATTCCAAATCTTCACAACATCCTAACGGTCTGGCAAACAGCAGTGGGGTGGTTGGTAAATATTTACATGATTCTACCGGAGCTGGTGTTTCCGGGTTTTTACCGCAGTTAATGGACCGTAAACGTTATAACGAAGACGGTGTCGGCAGTGTTCATATTTACTCGCCCTGGTGGCTAGATAATAAGAAACTTAATTTTCCAAGGGGTTATCATATAGAATATGGTGGCGGAATGGGGATGCCTTCCTATGGATTTGGTTCTGGAGTACCTGTTATGAATGGTATGGTACCCGGCAGAGATGGAAAAATGAAAGATGCCGGTGGATATGGTGCCTCTCTAAAAGATGACTATCGTCGTTTTTATGGCACAGGAGTAGGCATGGCAGGACGAGGTACTGCTATTGCCAGGGCTGATAATTATTGTGAAATAGATCCGGATGTAGTAGATAAATATGGAATTCCTGTGCTGAGGTTTCATTATAAATGGGCACAGGAGGAGATTAACCAGGCCAAACATATGCAGGAGACTTTCCTTTCTATTATGAAAGAAATGGGAGCCGTGATTACTTCAAAAATACAGGGCCCGGAAACAAATTATGGCCTGGAAGCTCCTGGAAAGATTATTCATGAAGTTGGTACCATCCGTATGGGAGATGATCCCAAAAAATCTGCCTTAAATAAATATTGTCAGGCTCATGATTGTAAAAATCTATTCGTAGTTGATGCTGCACCTTTTGTTCAGCAAGGAGATAAGAATGCGACCTGGACAATATTAGCGCTGTCTATGAGGACGGCTGAATATATTCTGGCACAAAAGAAAAAACAAAATATTTAAAGATTGAGCTTATGAACAGACGTGACTCGATAAAAGCATTAGGACTTACAGCGATAAGCACCAGCGTACTTATAGATGCCTGCAAGCCATCTGAAACTAAAACGGATACCAGTACTCCAGAAGAAACAGCAAAAGAGGCTGGACGGGAACATTGGGAGATAGAGCGGGACAAAGAACTCCATTCAGAAACCTTCTTTACCAAACATGAAATGGCAACCATTACAGTCCTTGCAGATATTATTATCCCGAAAGATGATGTTTCCGGAAGCGCATCAGATGCGAAAGTTCCTGAATTTATTGAATTTATAGTAAAAGATATACCGGAACATAAGATACCGATGCGCGGTGGTTTAAAATGGCTGGATCTGCAATGTTTGAACCGCTATCGGAAACCTTTTGTTGAAGTTTCAGCAAAAGAGCAAATTGCTATGATCGATGAGATTGCCTATCCTCAAAAAGCCAAACCGGAAATGAAGCCTGGAGTGACTTTTTTTAACAGGATGAGAAACCTGACTGCATCCGGTTTTTACACTTCAAAAATTGGTGTAACAGATATTGGTTATGCAGGCAATGCTCCAAATCAATGGCAAGGTGTTCCCGATGAAGTATTAAAACAATATGGGATGCAGGATGTAAAGATCTAAATGAAATCAGGACCGGATCACGACCCTGTACTTGCCTTCATTGAGGTGTTCATGGCGTGAACGGTTCTCGAAATTGATATTAATGGTGTTTTTATCCACTATTCTGGTATCAGGGGAAATTTGCTGACCTGTGGCAACTTCATAAATGGCGAGGATAACATCTCTTGTGCCCAAATTGTGTACGATGTAATAGTTTCCGTTTTTCTCTACTTGTATAGTCTCAACGTATTTATTTTCCATGGTCAAAGGTACGGATAATATTGCGGTACAGTTGTCAAAGAAATATTATGAATAAATTAATAAGTATAATTTACTATGATGTTCTATCTCGCTTCTTTTGGATTGGTTCCATAATTTTTTTTGAAAAACTTATTAAAGTGACTCAAATCGTTGAACCCAAATTCCATGCTGATTTCTTTTAGCGGATGTTCAGTGTATTTAAGTCTGTTCTCTATCAATTTCAGTTTGTAGTTGTCTATATAAGTTTTAATTGGCACCCCCATTTGCTTTTTAAACAATCCAGTCAGATAATTAGGTGAAAAATGAAACACTTCTGCAAGCTCCCTGAGTTGTAAACTACGGGGATTACGGATGTGTTTATGAATATAGTTTACAATAGACATTACTGTGTTTTCCTGGCTGGAAATCTTTGGGGACAATTCCTTTATTGCCGTTTTTTTGATGATTGAAAATATCGCCCTGATGAGATAAAAGATGGTCTCATTTCCAGAATTCTGACTGGTTTCCCATTCCAGGGTAATTAAATGGATCAATTGTTCTATTTTAAAAAGCTCTTCTTCAGAACTGACCATACAAGACTGAAGGGTAGAACTCATTGCCAATAACTGTTCCATTAATTTGTTCCATTTCTGTAATCCCTGATCGGCAAAGGGACCGTCTAAATAGATATTTGTAAATTTCAAAATACTGAATTCTGTTCGGTCCTGGATCTCGAAAATGTGATAATCTTCAGGAGAAAGCAGAAAAAAACAAGGTCCCTGATACCATTGAGGTACTTCATTGAGGTAGTGAAAACCGTTGCCAGAATGAATAAAGGCCAGCTCGAAATGATTGTGATTGTGCACAGGAAAAGGCCATTTTGTTGTAGTAAAATGTCTGATATAAAGCGTATCGTGCTGTATGAATCTTTCCAATTGGTGTTATTTACAATTTTATTTTCTAAATGTACAATTTAAGTGGTGGTTGATGGTCTAGGTTTGTGTCAAAATTTTTTAACTCCTATGCCTACAGCATCAAAAGTAAAATTACACCCTGCAATTATTCCCCTTATGGCCATTGCTGCGGGTATTATCGTGGCCAATATTTATTATAACCAGCCTATTCTGAAAGAAATAGGCGCTTCCGTTGGGGCAAGTGAAATCGAAATAGGTAAGGTTGCCATGCTTTCACAGATAGGTTATGGACTGGGGATGTTCTTTGTACTACCTTTGGGCGACAAAGTCAACAGGAAGAACCTTATTGTTCTCCTTGCAGGTCTGCTAACCTTGATTTTAATTGTCTTTGCCATGGCAAAGACAATCCTGGTGGTTTATATACTGAGTTTACTTATAGGCATCTGTTCTGTACCGGCTCAGATCATTTTGCCCATGGCAGCAACACTTGATCCGGTGAACAGAGGTAAAACAGTTGGAAAGGTTTTTAGCGGTATACTTGTTGGTATCCTGGGGGCCAGGGTGATTAGTGGCTTAATTGCCGAATGGTTAGGTTGGAGATATGTCTATGGTATATCTGCAGGTATGGTTTTAGTGATCACCATATTACTCAAACTTTATTTACCCAATGTAGCACCCAAATTCAAAGGGAATTATTTTAACCTTTTAAAATCAACTTTGACTTTGATTAAAGAACACAGGGTATTAAGACAGGCCTGTCTGCTGGGGTCTTTTACCTTCGGTGTATTTTGTTCCTTTTGGACAACGTTAACCTTTCATCTGAGCACAGCGCCTTTGAATTATCAAACTGGTACAATAGGCTTATTCGGTTTGATCGCTATCGGGGGAGCTCTTGTTGCGCCATATTTTGGAAAGCTTGCCGATAAAGGAAATGCATACAGATCTCTGTTAATTTCTGTTTCTTTGATGATTGGGAGCGTATTGCTCATTAAAATTTTTCCCTTTTCGGTAATTGCCTTAATGATTAGTATCTTCTTTTTGGATATTGGTGTGCAGGCTACACAAATTACCAATTTTGCGCGAATCTATAGTTTGCATGAACATGCTCATAGTCGCTTGAATACCATTTATGTAACGGTGTATTTTATCGGAGGAGCTTTAGGTACTTATTGTGGTTTGCTTTCCTGGAAATTAGGTGGTTGGAATCTTTCTACCTATCAGATGCTGCTTTGGAGTGGAATTGCCCTGACTATTGTAATTGTATCCCAAACGGTAACCCGGAGGAGGACTGTGAAATGATAAAAATAGCCGTTTTTAGTGATGTACATGGGAATCTGCCTGCTCTAGAAGCTGTACTTGAGGATATGGAAAGGAGAGGTGCAGATCAGATTTATTGTTTAGGAGACCTGGTTGATTTTGCTCCCTGGAATAATGAGGTGATTGATCGGATCAGAAAGCAAAAAATACCCTGCCTG
>NZ_DATMRL010000738.1:0-22917 GCF_035566355.1 Pedobacter sp. | reverse complement strand
TGTTTATTATTTTTGCGGCATGAAACCATATCTATATCTGCTTCTGCCCTTGTTGCTTTCTGCATGTGCCCAGGGACCTAAACAATCTGCGGCAAAGGCAGAACAAAAGGAGGCGACTACAGAAGTTAAAGCAGATACAGCGATCAAACGCATGCCAGCTGATGCAAAAACGATTCTGAGCAGGAAAGAAGTGCCCGTACTGTGTTATCACCAGATCCGGGACTGGAAGGCTTCAGATTCAAAAAGAGCCCATGATGATATTATCCCCCCGGCTCATTTTAAGGAACATATGAAAATGCTGGCGGACAGTGGTTATCATACCATTTTACCTGATCAGCTCTACGATTATTTAAATTATGGAACAGCTTTGCCTTCAAAGCCGATTATGATCAGCTTTGATGATACAGATCTGGACCAGTATACTACAGGTGCTTCGGAATTGAAAAAATATGGGTTTAAGGGGGTATTTTTTATTATGACGGTTTCTATAGGAAGGCCCCGTTACATGAGTAAAACACAGATTAAAGAACTTTCTGATGATGGCCATGTGATTGCCAGTCATACCTGGAACCATAAAAACTTTACCCAGTTTACAGAAGAAGACTGGAAGATCCAGATCGATGAGCCAACTAAGACCCTGGAAAAACTAACCGGTAAAAAGGTTGAATATTTCGCTTATCCTTATGGACTTTTTAAAGCTTCGTTGCTGCACAAATTAAAAGAGCATGGCTTTAAAGCCGCTTTTATTCTATCCACGAAACGAGATGAAACCTATCCTTTGTATACCATCAGAAGAATCATAGATCCGGGAACCTATTCTGCCAGAAACTTGTACAACAGCATTCAGAAAAGTTTTAACAAGAAATAAGCTTGCTTGTTAAGTTAAAGTTGGTTTGGCTGTAAATGTCGGAAATGTTAACAATTAGTTAACGGAGAGCATAGGATTCAGCAATAGCTATTCGATAGTTTTGTAAAAAAAATGTGATGAAAAATCTGGAGTGTTTCAGGAGATCGTCACAGATAAAAACAAAACTATATATGAAAAGACTTCTACTCTTATTTCTTTGCAATTGTTTTCTAGTGTTGAGCGGGCCGGGTGCTTTTGCTCAGAATGAAACAACGGCTTCTCTTAACGGTACTGTTGCAGATGCAAAAGGGCCTATCCCAGGTGCAACGGTAATTGCTGTTCATGAACCTTCGGGTTCAAAATACATCACGACTACCCGTGCTGACGGACGTTATAACCTGCCAAGTATGCGGATTGGCGGGCCTTATACGGTTTCAGTTTCTTTTGTTGGGTTTAAAACCCAATCTGAACGGGTAGAAAAACTGGCCTTGGGACAAAATTCTACGTTGAACTTTAAAATTAACGAAGACAGCAATACGCTGAATGAGGTTTCCATTACCGGTGTACAGGGAAAAGTATTCAATTCCGGACGTACCGGGGCTTCTCAGAACATTTCCCGTGCGGCAATTCAAAATCTGCCGACACTGAACCGCAGTTTTACTGACTTTGTAAAACTAACGCCTCAGTTTTCTGTGCAGTTTGGAAGTCCGAGCTTTGCCGGAAGGAGCAATGTGGGCAATAACTTTACCATTGATGGTGCTTTGTTTAACAATGCTTTTGGCTTACAGGGAACTATTGGTAGTCAAACGGGTTCCCAACCCATCAATATGGATGCTTTTGAAGAGATCAGTGTAAATATTGCACCTTATGATATCCGTCAGAGCGGCTTTACCGGTGCAGCCATTAATGCCGTAACACGCTCTGGAACCAATGAATTTCAGGGAACTTTAAACAGTTATTACAGGAATCAGGACCTGGTGAGTGAACAAAACTATGCGGGCTTAAAAACACCAGTTAACAATTTTAGTTTGAAAGGTTATGGCTTTACTTTAGGTGGCCCGATCATCAAAAATAAGCTCTTCTTTTTCTTAAGTGGTGAGCTGGAAAGAAGGTCAGATCCGGGTACCAGCTTTGTGGCTTCACGTAATGGAAGTACAGGGCCAAACGTTTCTCAGGCAAAGGGAGAAGATCTTGATAAACTGAGTACTTTTTTACAAGGTCTGGGATACGATCCGGGACCATATGAGAATTATCCGTTGAAAACCAGGAGCAATAAGCTTTCTGCAAAATTGGATTACAATATTGACGACAAGAATACTTTAAGTTTGAAATATTTCTATTTCAGGTCATTTAAGGATATTTTGCCAAGTAACAGCGGGGCACCGAAAAGTCTGCGTCAGCCTTCTCAAACCGGCTTGCCTTTTCAATCTGCAGGTTATGGGATCAACAACAATATGGACAACGTGAACCTGGAATTCAGGACCCGGTTCAACAATAAAATGTCCAATCAATTAACGGTTGGCTTTAACAATATGAATGACTTCAGGGAATCAAAAGGTAACAAACCATTTCCTTTGGTAGACATCATGAATGCTGACGGAGGTTCTTACACGGCTTTTGGAATGGAGCCGTTTACAGCTTTCAACATTTTAAAAACGAAAGTATACCAGGTAACCGATAACTTTAATATCTATGCAGGCCGTCATGAGATTACTTTAGGGGCCAATTATGAGGGTTACAGAACTTCTAATGGTTTCGCACCGAATTATTATGGTACTTATACCTTTAACAGTCTGGCCGATTTCTATAATAGTGCAACAAATGGTGTTTCTAATGCCACAAAATACCAGATCCAGTATTCAGTAATGCCCGACGGATCGTTTCCTTATGCCACCATCCAGTCAAATATGTATGGTTTGTATGTACAGGATGCGTATTCTGTAAGCGATCAGTTTAAGTTGACAGCTGGTTTGCGTGCAGACCTGACCAATATATCTTCTGGTTCGGTGATGCGTAATGAGAATGTAGAGAAACTGACCTTTGCAGATGGAGAGAAGATTGATGTGAGCAGATACCCTAAATCTGCGGTCCTATGGTCGCCAAGGTTAGGCTTTAACTGGAATGTAAATAACGAAGGCAAAACACAAGTTAGAGGAGGGACAGGTTTGTTTACCGGCCGTCCGCCGCTGGTATGGATCTCTAACCAGGCCAGTAACAACGGTGTACAGTTTGGTTCAGAATCGATCAATAACCCAACCAACCGTCCATTTACGCCAAATGTAGATGCTTACAGAAATGTAAACCATGCTACAGCAGCAAACAATACAGCGTATAATTTAGCGGTTACTCAATCTAACTTCAAATTTATGCAGGTATGGCGTTCCAATCTTGCTGTTGACCAGAAATTACCTGGAGGAATTACCGGAACACTAGAGGCTTTGTATTCTAAAGACATCAATTCTGTTTATTTTAGAAACGTGAATCTGAATACTTCAGACTATAAACTACTTGCCGGTGCAGACAACAGACCAAGGTATACCGGTTCCCGGATTTATGGATCAGCTACGCCAACACCATCCAATCCGAACATCTCTGATGCGATTGTAATGACCAATACCAATAAAGGTCACAGCTTGTCTTTAACAGGAACATTATCCAAAGAATTTAAAGGTGGTTTCTTTGCAACCGCGGGTTATACCTATACCGATTCCCGTTCTGTAAATGATGGCGGTACTATTGCACAATCGATGTGGAGGGACCGTTCTGTTGCCGGAAATCCGAATACAGATGAAATGTCTTATTCTACCTATATGGTTAAAAACCGGTTTATTGCCTCTTTGGCTTACCGTAAAGAGTATATTAACCATCTTGGAACAACGGTATCTATGTTTTACCAGTTACAGGATGGATTGCGTTATTCTTATACCTATGGAAATGACCTGAACAATGACGGATTGAGTGGAAATGATCTGATCTATGTGCCAAAAGACAAATCACAAATTAAACTGGTAGCAGAGTCTGCAGCAGATACCCGTACAGCAGATCAATTGTGGTCGCAACTGGACAGTTATATCAATCAGGACCCTTATCTGAACAAGAAAAGAGGTCAGTACGCCGAAAGGAACGGACTGGTTGGAACCATGGTTGGGACACTGGACATTCGTATCGCTCAGGACTTGTTTGCAAACCTGGGCGGCAAGAAAAATTCCCTGCAATTCACCTTCGATATTTTCAACTTTGGAAATATGATCAATAAGACCTGGGGTGTACCTAAATTTGCCAACAGAGCGAATGGATTGCTGAATTATAAAGGTCTGGATGCAAATGGCCAGCCTACGTTCTCTTTCCCATACCTGAATGCAGGTAGTGCAACACCATTGGTGAATACATTCTCAAATAGTATTGACGAAACTGCAAGGTGGAGAATGCAGATTGGTGTTAAATACAAATTCAATTAAAACAAAAAAATAGCTTTTTGCCTCACAAAGCCCGGATGAACACCATTCGGGCTTTGTGTTTTTGAGGGACTACAAAGTTTTTGACAACAGGATCATATGTTTGCATTGAATATGATTTTCCCAGAGGGCTTCCTTATAATTTATGATGAAGAAATTTTTTTTTATCCCGCAGATCTCAAAGCCCATTTTCTGGTATAGGTACAATTGTCTGATACTTGAATTTCCAGTGCCGATGATCAGCTTTTTATAGCCATTTTTACGTGCCGTATCTTCTGCATGACGGAGCAATAAGGTGCCAATCCCTTTGCCTTGATGGGTTTCGCACACGGCAATATTTTTGATCTCGGCAATGTTGCTGTCGACAGGGGTCAGTACATAAACACCGAAAACTATACCCGCTTCTTCAGCAATATAGAGGGTAGACACAGCCAGGTACTGGTCTATCAGTTCCTTCGAGGGATCGGCCAGGAGAAGGAGCGTGTAAGGAATTTTTTCGTCCTTTTTAAGGGGTCTGATGGCATTGAAAATATGCATTAAGCCTAAAGATCGGTTTTATTTCAAAATAATTATTTAACATTGAGTCGGATATCCTTCAAACGGCGCCATGACCAGGGCGGGATAGACTGTGATAAAAACTGTATGACTTTAAAGCGTATTGATAATGAGCAACTTTTGCTAAAGCAGATTTCTGAAGGAGATGAACACGCTTTCGGGGTTTTATTTTATCATTATCTCCCGGTTCTGAAAGCTTTTGCTCTTCGGTTCACGAAATCGGATGCGGCGGCAGAGGAGATCATTCAGGATACCTTTTTAAGGGTCTGGCTCAACCGGGATAAACTGGAAGCCGTAGAAAATGTAAAAGCCTGGCTGTACAAATACACTTCAAGCGAATGCCTGAGTTACCTCAGGAAAGCGCTGAAACGGGCGAGGGCTATGGATGACCTGAAACTGGATGAACCAGGAGAAAGCAATACAACCATTGATACCATACATTTAAATGAGGTTAGCCAGCTGGTGAATGAAGCCGTTCGTAAATTACCTGCACAAAGGAAAAGGATCTACCAGATGAGCAGGAATGAGGGCATGAATATTCCTCAGATTGCAGAGGCTCTTGATCTTTCTCCAAATACAGTAAAAAATGCCCTGGTTACTTCATTAAAGTCCATCAGGGAATACCTGAAAAGCCATGGCATCGCCTTAAGTCTCCTCGCTTACCTGGCTTTATTAAAATAAATTTTTATTTCCGATAGTCCTTAATGCACCCCCGCGCTTCTTAGTTAAGAATCTTATGAAGGAAAGAATTAAATACTTACTGGAACAATTTGAGAAAGGCAGGCTGAACACTTCAGAAACCAGGGAATTGTGGTTCCTGGTGAATGAAGAAGAAGAGGGGGTAGCCGAAGGGATAGAGGCAATGCTTTCTGTTCAGGAACATTTGCATGCCGTACCAGAAGTAGATGTGATTGCCTATGATGAGATGCTTGATGCGATCTTATCTGCAGATCGTCCCTTTAAGCCTAAAAAGATATTTTTAATGCCGTCCCATTATTGGGCAGCGGCGGCGATGTTATTTGCAGTGCTCTCTCTTGGCCTTTATTTTTATCTTTCCCCTGCTGGCCAGCACAACAAGCATAGTTCAAAATATGCCGTTGAAATAAGGCCGGGGGGAAACAAGGCCATTCTGAAACTGGCCGACGGATCGGAAATCTCTCTCACCGACTCCGGAAAGGGAACACTTGCAGACCGGTCTGGCATCAGGGTAACCAAGACAACCGATGGTTCAGTGATGTACCAGGTTATACCAGGAAATGAACAGCCTGAAAAGCAGGCCGGGTATAATACCATTTCTACCCCCCGTGGCGGCCAGTATCAGATTGAATTGCCCGATGGGACAAGGGTATGGCTGAACTCTGCTTCGTCTTTGAAGTTCCCGCAAAGTTTTGCCCAAATGAAAACCAGAGCTGTCGAGCTTAAGGGGGAAGCCTATTTTGAGGTGTTTAAGAACAAAAAACAGCCCTTCCAGGTCCGTACCGGTGTAGCCGAAAGCGGACGGACCCAGCTGATCGAGGTTTTGGGTACCCATTTTAATGTCAATGCTTATGCCGATGAAGCCAGTACGAAAACTACCCTTTTGGAAGGGCTGGTCAGGGTAAATAGTGGTACCGAACTTCGTCCGGGTGAACAGGCGGTGTTAAACCAGGGGCATGTACGGGTGGTGCAGGTAGATACAGAAGAGGCGGTGGCCTGGAAAAACGGATATTTTATTTTTACCAACGAAGATATTTACAGCATCATGCGAAAAATTTCGAGATGGTACGATGTGGAAGTGGTTTATGAGGGGAAAATTACCGACAACACTTTTAACGGACCTGTGTCTCGTTCCAGCAAAGTTTCAGAAGTACTGGACATTCTCGAACTCACTAAAACTGTTCATTTTAAAATTGAAGGAAGGAGGATCACGGTTATGCCTTAAAACTTTACTTATCCCGGCGTGATCCCGATATATAAAACATGCCAGACCCGACGGCCATCGGAGTCTGACACTGGTTTGGATCACGACATATTTTGCAGAAACACAATCAATCAACAAACCAAACCAATCAAATGTAATGAAATTTTACGATCTCTTTAGGTCTAAGCAGCCCGCTTATGTCCCTAATCAAATATTGCGTATTATGAAGCTGACTATCTTTTTAATGATCGCTCTCATTTTTCAGGTAGCCGCAAAAGGCCATGCTCAAAACATCAACCTAACCGAAAATAATGCTTCACTGGATAAAGTCTTTAAAGCACTGCACAGGCAAAGCGGCTATAATTTTGTTTATACCGCACAAATTGTTGCGCCTGCAAAGCCAGTAAGCCTGCAGCTTAAAAATGTTTCCCTTAAAGAGGCCCTGGAGCAATGTTTCAAAGATCAGCCCATCACTTATGTCATTCGTCAAAATACAGTAGTGATCCAGAAAAGAAATCCTGTTAACCTGGAGCAGCCTGTTCCGCCTATAGAGATTAAAGGGATTGTAGTAGATGAAACGGGCAGGGAATTTCCGGGAGTTAGTGTAAAGATTAAAGGAACCCGGGTAACGGTAGTGACCGATAATTCGGGTAAATTTCAAATTACAGTTCCCGACCGGGAGGCCATGCTGATCTTTTCTTATATCGGGTATAAGGTCCAGGAACTGTCTGTTCAAAAAAGCACGGTATTCAGCGTGAAAATGCAACCAGCTGAAAATGCATTGAACGATGTGGTGGTAACCGGTTATCAGTCTTTAAATAAGAAAACTTTGACAGCTTCGATTACGACCATAAAGATGAAGGATCTGGAATCCATATATCAGCCAAATATCGATAAATTGCTGCAGGGCCAGGTACCGGGTTTAACGGTGATGACCTCTTCTGGTGCGCCTGGCGCAGTACCGCAGATCCGGATCCGGGGTACATCTACCATTAGCGGAAATGTGCAGCCTTTGTGGGTAGTGGATGGTGTGATCCTGGATGATGCTGTTAACGCATCCGTAGATGACATATTAACCAACAGGAACCTGATTGCATCTGGTATTGGCGGAGTGAATGTGGATGATATAGAATCAATCAATGTACTGAAGGACGCGGCGGCAACGGCCATTTATGGTACAAAAGCGGCAAACGGGGTCATCGTTATTACCTCAAAAAAAGGGGTGGCCGGTAAAACCAGGATCAATTATACCACCAATTTTTCCGTGGCGGAACGTCCCAGGATAGAGGATGCCTATATGATGAATTCCAAAGAACGGATTGATGTGAATATGGAAATGATCAGAAAAGGCGTGTTGAATGCCAGTTCAGGAAAAGCCGGTGAATACGGCACAGCTTCCGACTTTGAACGTTATTTTATAGATGTAAATGACCGCAAGATCAGCTGGGACCAGTTCCAGGAAAAAGTGAAAGGGCTGGAGGAAGTCAATACAGATTGGTTCAAGTACCTGTTCCGAAATGCCTTTACACAAAGACATAGCCTTAATGTTTCAGGCGGAACGGAACGGACTACTTTTTACGCTTCAGGAAGTTATCTGGACGATCAGGCTACCGCCAAGGGCGTGGGCCAGAAAACCTATACGGGTTCCTTAAAGGTCTATACCAGGATAAAAGACAACATCAGGCTGGGGCTGTTGCTCGATGTGAATGCAAGGGACAACAAGAGTTTCTTTGCCACAGATTCGAGGGAGAACCCATACGAATGGTCTATTTATACCTCCCGGGCACAAGCGGCTTACGATGAAAGCGGCAACTATAATTACATGTATTACAATGGCTTTAAATACAATTTCCTGGAAAACAGGAATATGGGCTGGCGCAACTCCAGAAACTTTGGTATGCGGGGTACTATTGATCTGGAATGGAAGCTGCTGAAAGATCTGACCTATTCTGGCCTCTTTGCTTATTCCAAACAAAACACAACCGATGCAGATATTGCAACAGAGAACAGTTATTTTGTAAAGAGCCGGCAAAGGGACGTGATCGAAATTGTAGATTATACGGCGGTTCCGCTATGGACAGACGGGGGCTACAGGAAAGACAGGAACAGTTATAACGGGTCTATCACCTTCAGGAATCAGCTGGCCTATAATCCGGTATTCAACCAGGTGCATTACCTGAATTTAATGGCCGGACAGGAGATCCGTAAGTCTAAATTTGACGAGCAAACAACGGAAATCTATGGTTATGTACACGATAGAGGCCATCAACAGGTACCACAGTTCAAAATGATGCAATACCTGGGAACACCTTACTGGAGGGAGAACCTGAATGAATCGGCTGCGGTATCTTATTTTGGTGTGGCAAGCTATACCTACGACAACCGCTATTCGGTCAGTTTAAATGCCCGTACAGACGGATCAAATCGTTTTGGTTTGAAAACAAACCAACTTTTCCAGCCCTTATGGGCGGTTGGCTTGAACTATCAAATGAAAGAAGAGTCCTTTTTTAAGGATAAAGAATGGTTGAGCTACCTGACCCTGAAAGGATCTTACGGTAGTCAGGGGAACGTGGCTGCACAGGCTTATTCTGATTTGGTAGCTACCATAGGTACACTGGACCTGATCAATAAAGAAGGTTACCTGACGATTTCTGCACCAAAGAACCCTAACCTGAAATGGGAGATGAACTATACCACGAACCTGGCACTGGAATTTGGCTTCTGGAAGAGAAGGCTTACAGGTTCCATAGAGTATTACAATAAAAAGGCAGCAGATTTACTGGGCAGTAAAGAAGTCTCGCAGGTCACAGGTTTCAGCACAGTTCAGGTAAACTGGGCATCAATGAGAAACCGTGGTGTAGAGTTTTCATTGAGTTCGATCAATATTGACTCCAAGGATTTCCGATGGTCTACGAATCTAAATTTCGGCTATAATAAAAACGAAGTTCTGGAAGTGTATTCTTCGCCGACAGTGGGTACGTTGACCAATGCGCAGCGCTCCAATTATTCTGCCGCTGCAGTGGTCGGAAAGCCCATTAATGGCTTATGGTCCTATCGTTATGCCGGATTGACGAAAAATGGACAGGCATCATTTTATACGGAAAAGGAGGGGCAAAAAGTTCTTCAGGGAATGCGGAATATCAATGGTCTGGAATATTCGGGCACAACAATGCCTGTTGTGCAGGGTGGTTTTACCAATACGTTTTCTTATAAGAAACTGAGCCTTTCGGCTTTATTGATCGGCAGTTTTGGAAATGTCATCCGTCTGAGGAATTTATCGCAAGGTTATGCCTTGTCCTTCCCTGATGCGACACAGAACATGTCCAAGGATTGGGTGTACAGATGGCGCCAGCCGGGTGATGAGCTCAATACCGATATCCCTGTATTGGAGAAAGAGCAATATGGACAGGATGTGGCCGGAAGCTCCCCGACAAACGGAACTATGTATGACAACAGCAATCTGAGAACGGTTAAAGGAGATTTTGTGCGTCTTCAAAATCTATCCCTGAGTTACGATCTCTTCAGCCCGCGTTTGAGGTCAAATGGCATTCAAAACATCCGCTTCATGTTGCAGGGCAATAACCTGTTGACCTGGAAGAACAGCAAACTGAACGGACAGGATCCGGAATCAACAGGCTCCGTGATGCGCTATACCCAGACCAATTCGGCCAATGTTTCCTTTGGGAATACCTTTTTGCCGGTGCCCAGGACCTATTCACTATCCATTACTGTTCAGTTTTAATTCTTAGAGCGATGAAGAAATTAATTTATATCCCTTTGCTGGCCGCCCTGCTGATCACCTTAAACGGCTGTAAAAAATTGTTAGACATTAAACCGGTGAACAGTATGACGCCGGTGACCATTAACGATTATGAATCTGTATTGCTGGGCGGTTATCCCCGGAGTGACTTCTTTTTCAAGACAGAACTGATGACCGATAATGCCTATGCGAATCTGAATTCCGGGCAAACGCCAGACCGGACTTCCGAGCCCTGGTTTGTCTGGGCTTCCAGTATGTTGCTGGATGGCGTTCAACAGGATCCTTATTGGGGAAATTTGTATAAATCCATTTTTTATGCCAATACTGTTCTTGATAATTTTGAGAAGCGGAGTGTGGGGCCTGAGGAAAAAGATTTGTTCGAGAAGGTAAAAGGAGAGGCTTATGCCTTACGGGCCTTCAGTTATTTTTACCTGGTGAACTTTTACGCTGAGCCCTATGGGACCGAACATTTGCAGGCGCCCGGGGTACCTATGCCTCTGACGGCGGTAGACATCAATGCGACAACAGGAAATAATGTAAGAGAACCGCTGGATAAGGTATGGAAGCAAATCCTTAGCGATTTGAATACCGCTTCATCCCTTCTCGCAGGAAAACAAAACAGCAGCCGTTTTCGTTTCAATTACAATACCGTACAATTGTTGAAGGCCAGGGTCGCACTTTTTATGGGCGACAATCAAACGGCAACGGAAGCGGCAAGCTCGGTGATGAGCGCAAGCAAGCTGACTGATCTGAACAGTTTACAAGCTTATCTGGATGATAAAGGAAATACCTATGCCTTTAGCGGAAACTTTGGGTTCATAGACACGGATTACAATAAGGAAATTCTCTTTTTTATGGGAGGGAAAGCCAATTTTAATTTGTTCTATTATTCCAGGGCGGTATTTAAACCCACAACAGAGCTGCTGGACCTGACCAAACGTTATGGTCATTTAACAGATTACCGGCAGTTTATTTTTGAGTCTTTTGCCATTCCGAATACTTCTGAAGGGGTTATGACCGGACCAACCATGTACAATATGTACGCCAAGCAGGAAAAGGATTCCTATTATATCGGCTTAAAAGCCAGTGAAGCCTATGTGATCCGTGCTGAGGCATATGTGCGTATGGGGAAAAACAGCGAAGCCGTTATAGATCTGAATACCTTGCTTAAATCCCGGATTAAGAATACCCAGTTTGTACCGCTGAAAACAGCTGATTTTACAAATGAATCCCTGTTGAAGCGTGTGCTGGAAGAACGGCGTATCGAAACTGCTTTTGATGTAGGCCTGCGGTGGCTGGACCTGCGCAGGCTAGGGAAACCGGAAATCGTGCACAGTTACAAAAATGGTGTTTTGTATACTTTGAAGAAAAATGATCCGAGGTATTTAATGCAGATCCCCCCGTCGGAGTACAACAACAGTCCGGGGATGCCCCTTAATCCAAGATAGTGTGCTATAATAGAATTTAAGACGATGAACCCGAAAGGCTTCCTCTGAAAAAAAACAAAAAATTAGAGATATGAAATTCAAAAATATATGTTTCTTCCTCCTGGGTATCGCCCTGATTGTGGCGGCTTGTAAAAAGGAGGAAAATCCGGTGGCTTCTGCAGACCTTGGTATCCCTCAGTTATTCGCTCCGGCCGCAGATGCCGATCCCAAGGTAAAAAAGCTGTATACAGATTATGGGGTGTGGGTACGGATGGATTTTAAAGACTGGAAAGAAGTGACGAATGCTATTCTGGGAAACGATGTGAATAACCGTTATGGGGCAACAAAGATTGACGACGGGCAGCGGCAGAATGCCATTACTTATGCAGAAAGTCTGCTGTCTAATGTTTCAAAGCAGTACTCCAAATCCTTTTTTCCGCTGGAACTTTTTTTTGTAAAGACCTACAACGGCTCCTGGTGGGCCGCAGACCTGCAGGTGATTGGCCGGAGCAGACTGGTGTTTTGCTGGCCCAATCAAATGATCAATGCTCAGCCGGTTACTGATCCTGTGAACCATTATTACCGGGATTCTGTGCTGACCAGGGCAGTCTGGTCCAATATAGGCGGTATGATCACCGCCCGTATGACTAAACCCGTAGAAGGTTTTGAGCTTGCAGGGAGAGCTTATGATAATGGCCAGGCGGTTGATAAGATCCTGGAAGATTATTATAACGATTATGACCTTGAGAAGCGGGATGCAGCTTTGGACGAACTGGCCAGGACCGGAGGCTTTATTACTGGTCACGGTTCCAGGTCATTTGATTCTGATTTCCCTCAGTGGCTAAATTTAATTGTTACCGAATCTTATGAAAACATCCGGAAAAAATATCTGGATAATAATGAAAGGCGGACCAATAAATATAATATCCTGATTAAATTCTTCAACAGCTATGGATGGGATATCCAGGCCGCGGGAAACCGTTACAGACAAAAACTGGATGAATTCAATAAGTAATTTCTAACAATCACATAAATTAAACTCAACATGAACAAACTCGTTCTAACTTTACTCCTGACGGTGCCGGTGGTGGCATTTGCACAAGATCAAGCTTTTACCGTTAAAGGTAAAGTAGCCAGGACCCAACCAACAGCAATGGCTTATCTGAGCTACAGAACAGCGGGGAAATCTGTCAAAGACTCCGTATTAATCAAAAATGGCAGTTTTGCTTTTAGCGGTACGGTGCCAGGACCAACGGCAGCACAACTTTTCCTGAGCCATCCTGGCGCAGATAAAAAAGGGGCAGACATGCTGGCCATTTACCTGGATAAAGGGGCTGTTCAGGTGACCGCTAAAGATTCTGTAAAATATGGTGTGGTGACCGGTTCTGCAATCAACGCAGAATTTCAAAAATACAGTGAAGTGATTGCCGGTCCGGAGAAGGTACTTAAAAAGTTAAGTGTAGACTGGGCTGCTTCAAGCAATGAACAGAAAGAGGACAAAGATTTCAGACAGGGCTTTTCTGACCGGTACAAAGTGGCATCGGCCGAAAAGATGCGTCTGCAGGAAAGCTATCTGGCCAGTCATCCGGATTCTTATTTCAGCCTAATGGCCTTAAGGGAAACGACAGAGAATGAAGAAGATCCGGCTAAAATAGAACAGTCTTTTAACAAACTGTCGGCAAACCTGAAGTCTGGTGCTGCCGGTCAGGCATTGGCCAAGACCATTGCAAATCTGAAAGCGACCCAGATCGGGGCGGTTGCGCCAGATTTTACACAGAATGACGTGAATGATAAACCGGTAAAACTTTCTGATTTCAGAGGAAAATATGTACTGTTGGATTTCTGGGCATCGTGGTGCGGTCCATGCCGCGGTGAAAACCCGAATGTGGTAAAGGCTTATCAGACTTATAAAGATAAAAACTTTACGGTACTGGGTGTCTCGCTTGACATGCCGGGAAAGAAGGATAACTGGTTAAATGCCATCAAAACAGACGGCTTGGAATGGACCCAGGTTTCCGACCTGCAGGGTTGGAACAATGCAGCTTCTAAAATGTATGGGGTTAAGGGTATTCCCCAAAACTATCTGATTGGTCCTGACGGAAAGATCGTAGGAAAAAATTTAAGGGGAGAGGAACTTCAGGCCAGATTAAAGGATGTTTTGTCTAAATAGATAAAATCTATAACCATGAAATTCGGGGGATGTTGAAAAGCATCCCCCTTTTTTATTACATTCGCTGCATGTCGTCACATCACATTGTAAAGGAAAAACAAGAGCCAGCTTTGTATATTCATCAGTTGGGAGATTTTGATACCGAGTATCTTGGACAGTTGCTGGAATGGAGCCCGACACTGATCGTTAATGCCGGAGAATATGAGAAGATCATCAGTTTGGGCCTGAAAGTAGACCTGGTCCTGAACGGGGTTGACAGCACTTTTTCCCAGGAACATACCCGGACCATTATGGGGCCGGGCGATGATTTTAATACGGCCCTGAACTATCTGATCTCTGAAAAGTATCCTGCAGTGAACATCATTGCCGCGGAGAATAAGCTAAAGGATTTGCTGTATTATGTGCCACTGATCAATATTGTCCTGTTTACCTCTACCCAAAAAGCCTACGCCATTAAGAGTGGCTTTAAAGTTTGGAAGCCGGCTGGAAGTATCTTTTTAATAGAAGTGATGTCTTACTTTGAAACCAGTAATTTAAAGCAAAATGAAGATGAAACCTTTCAGGTACTGCACGATGGATTTGTCGAATTTATTTTCGATACAGAATACTTAATCATCAGTGAAAAATTATGATCCTTTTAAGAAAAGCTAAAGAACAGGATATTCCCCTGATCCGGGAAATTGCAGCAATTACCTGGGGGCCTACCTATGTACCTATCATCGGTCAGGAACAGGTAGACTATATGCTGGAAAAAATGTACAATGATGGCGTGCTGCTGGAGCAGATGATGCAGGGACATGCCTTCCTGATTGCAGAGATTGGGAAAAAAGATATGGGTTTTGCGGGTTATTCCATTACAGACCACGACAATAAAGTCTATAAACTGCACAAGCTGTATGTACTTCCTGAAGCACATGGTAAAGGTGTAGGGAAATTTTTAATCAATGAAATTGTCAATGCCATCCGGGAAGCCGGGGGGAAAAAACTGGAACTGAATGTAAACCGGGAAAATAAAGCAAAGGACTTTTACGAGAGGGCGGGTTTTCAAATCAAAGAAACCGTTGACCTGGATATTGGCAACGGTTTCTTCATGAATGATTATGTGATGGAAATGGATATTTCCTGAACCTTTATTGTTGTAATTTAGGGATTCGGGTAGGTGTATCCGTTCCCTTTACAATAGACATAGCGCTTTTTGCAATCGCCTTGATGGTCATCAGGATGTTCTCTGTATCCAGGCTTGAATACTCATCTTTTACGGTATGGTAAAGTTTATCGGTGTCAATCTGATCTGTACTAATGGTATGAGCAGGAACACCTAAGGCGGCTAGTGTCGCATTATCGCTTCTATAGAACAGGTTTTGCTGCGGATAGGGATCTGGGTGAAACGTAAAGGGTGATCCTGCCAGGTTTTTCTGAAGGATCTTTCCAAAATCAGATTTTTCGAAACCGGTAATGAAGGCTGAGTTCTTGCCGAATTTGCTTTCTTTGCCAATCATTTCAATATTGAACATGGCTGCGACTTCGTCGGGATTTAATTGCTGTGAAAAATAACGTGCACCAAAACCACCAATTTCTTCTGCTGTAAAAGCCACAAAGATCAGTGTGCGCTCATTGTTATGTAGCTTTTTATAATATTTGGCGAGGGCAATCATTGCTGTAGTGCCAGAGGCATCATCATCTGCTCCATTTGCAATGCTGTCCTGATCCACCGCAGGTAAAATGCCTAAGTGGTCATAGTGCCCTGAAAAGATCACCAGTTCTTTGGCTTTTGATTTTCCAGGGATCATGCCTGCAACGTTAAACAGGGGCATTTTATTGACGCTGTTTTTTAAGTTCACCTTAAAATTATTGGCTACAGTATCCTGATCGAGGATAAATACCAGGGCGGAGCTGCTTTCCTTAAGGTCTTTTTCATCCAGGACACTCCCTGATTCCAGGTAGGCTTTAATGCGTTTAAAAACATCTACAAATTTTACATCAACCAGGACCAGCTGTTTCTTTTTATTTCTGATGATGGCACGGTATTGCTCCATAAAGGGTTTTTCCGGGTCCATTTTGATCCAGCCATCACTGTTGGTGTTGTCAAACTGCAGCGCCTCTGCATGATTTCCAACAACCAGTACTTTTTCTGATTCGATGGTCTTTCCATCAACAGACACTTCGGTTAAAGAGGGTTTAAGCTGGTATTTGTAAAAGGTTTGTCTATACCCGCCTGCGCCTTTTAGCGGCTGCAGGCCAATCTTTTTAAATTCCCCCTCAATGAAAGTAGCGGCTTTATCGATGCCCGGGGTAAAAGTGCCTCTGCCCTGCATATCGTCGCTGCTGAGGGTCTTAATCAGTCCATCTACATAATCCTTGGTAATGATCTTATCTATATTCTGAGCTGCGGCAGAGCCGGTGATGCAGAAGGCAATAAAGAAATACAGTAGTCGTTTCATCATAGCATTTTATTCTTGTGTTCTTATCTGTTGTTTACGTCGCTCAATTTCGGTAGAAATTCTGGTTTCCTGTACCTGATCGGTTACTTCTGTTTCAAATTCCTTGTCTTTATCCGAGCTGTGCATCTGTACTTCTTCCAGATTGGCTATAGCATAATCATAGGACCCGCGTGTGCTCATCATTTTTACAAATACCGGTAAACATTCGAAGAAAATGAAAAGTAATCCGATAAAAGTAACAGCAAGAGAAGTATTGAGGTCTCTTGTACCATTTGGATTAAAGCTGAGCTGGCCGAGGGCCCAGTTCCTGTCTGCAAAACCAGCGATGCTGGTCAGACTGTCCAGTTCTTTGCTGGTATACAATTTCTCGGTCATCAGGCCATCAAACTGTTTTCTGTCATCTACAAAACGTTCTAGCTTCCGTACATCAGCACTTAAGGTATCCAGGTTCTGCTCTCTCTGTTTCAGTTCGGCCTCTTTACGTTTGGCATAAGGCCCATAGCCCATTACGCCCGAGGTTTCAGTGGTCTTGTTTCCAAAGATCTCGAAGTTGAGTTTCTGGCGGTCGGCTTTGATGCCGCTTTCCAGAGAATCTCTTTGCGCTTTGGCTTCCTTTAGCTTGCCGAGTTCAATCTTATATTTTTTATCAAAAGAACCGTTGAGGGTATCGATCTTGGAGCGTTGATTGTTCATATAGCTTACCTTAAGGCGCTCTTTAATTTCTTTATCGAAGATCTTTAGTTCCAGTGGACGGGAAATCACCATCCCGATCATAATCGCCAGCAAGATTCTCGGCGTGGCCTGCAGCATTTGTTTGGCAGAGGAGGCATTCTTGTCAATGGAAGAAACGATATACCGGTCCATATTAAAAATAGCAAGCCCCCAGAGCAGACCAAAAAATAAAGCGAACAATACCGCTGCGGTATCACCCTTGAATACAAAATACATAGCGTAACCACCCGACAGCGCCGCAAACAAACCTGTGAAAAAGATAGTGGCTCCTATGCCGATATATTTGTTGTGTTCTGTAGGGTGTTTCTCCAGGGTACCAATATGTATGCCGGAGCAAAACCAGAAGAAACGGCTGATCGAATTCATGTTGAGGTCAAAATTAGTAAAGACTTACTATTAAACGCTTGCCACACAGAGTTGTTACAGCACAATTTCTAAAATATTTTGAAATTGTCACATTTTCCGGAGGGCGGATCTCATTTATTTTAAATGATTATCTTTGAGAAAAATTGAATACAATGAAGGAAGTTACTGTACAAGAACTTAAACAGAAAATAGACAATAAAGAAGATTTTCAACTGATCGATGTCAGAGAGACTTTTGAATATGAAACCTCTAACCTGAACGGAGAAAATATTCCTCTTGGCGGATTGCTGATCGAAGTAGACAGAGTGGCTACAGATAAGCCTGTAATTATCCAATGCAGAAGTGGTAAAAGAAGTGCTGCTGCGGTTATGCAATTGGAGCAATTACATGGTTTTACCAATCTGTACAACCTAAAAGGTGGTATTCTGGCCTGGCAGGAAGCTTTTGATCCGAATATGCCAGTATACTAGTATGAAGAAGAAAATTGCGTTAAATGTCTTCTATACTGTAGGGATCATTGTGTCTGTACTGGGAATAAAATGGGGTTTTCAGAACCATAATTACCCGGCGGGCGGATTGTTTATTGCTACAACGATATTTTTTTTCTATTTGAAGATCAAACTGACCAAAGAGTTTCGTCAGGAGATCAAGAACCGAACAAATCAATCTTAATTCCTTCCAGGCCCAGGCCTGGAAGATCTTTTAACTGATATTTTCCTTCCTGGAATTCAGGGGTTGTAAAAGGATTGTTCTTGGTGAGCCAGGGCCCATCCAGATCTGCCCAATCGCATAAGGGGGCCAGTGCAGCAGCTGCAAGAGAGGCGCAGGAAGTCTCACTCATACAGCCGATCAGAATTTTCATCCCGTAACTTCTGGCTTTGAGGATCATTTGATGAGCTTCATACATTCCTGCACTTTTCATCAACTTGATATTGATGCCATGGTAAGCTCCTTTAATCTGCTCCAGGTCGGATAGACGTTGTACAGCCTCATCGGCCAGGATGGGGATCGGACTTCTGCCGGTCAGCCAGGCATTGCCTTCCGTGTCTGCTTTATTCATAGGCTGTTCAATAAGTACGACGCCCTGGTCATGGAGCCAGTAGATCATGTCTATGGCTTTCTTGCGGTTGTCCCAACCCTGGTTGGCATCCACATACAAGGGCAGGTTGGTCAGGCTTCTGACTGTGCTTATCAATTCTTTGTCATTGTCCCGGCCCAGTTTAACCTTGAGCACTTTAAATCCTGCAGCGTCAGCTACCTTTTCCCGGATCACTTCAGGACTATCAATACCGATGGTATAAGAGGTGACTGGCATTTTCAGCGGATCTGCCCCATAAATCTGGTAGCAGGGTTTTTGTTGTAATTTTCCGTTCAGGTCGTTCAGGGCGATATCTATTGCAGCTTTAATGGCGGGATGGCCCGCTGCCAGGCTGTCCAGATAAGCAATGATTTCTGGAAAGTTAAAGGGGTAAGTCAGACAGCTCCAGTCTACTTTGGACAGGAATGCCGTCGCAGACTCGTAGCTCTCCCCCATATAAGGGACCATGGAGGCTTCACCGTAACCTTCTGTCTGTTCATACCTGAGCCGGAGCAGCAGCAGCGGAGTACTGGTCCTCGAAAATTTAGCAATGGCAAAGGGATGTTTAAGGTCAAGATGATAGGAGATATAAGAGGCCTGCATAGGTTTTTCTAGTCGTTTGGTAATATCAGGGTTAAAAAATGAGTCGTTTAACGAATGTAAAAATAATATGCCTAATATTGCGCTTTCTTATGAACAGTTCAGTATACCAGCCCTTTAAAAACTTTGATTTTAAGTATAAAAACTGCTTTTTGAGCGGTGATACTTTTAATTCGCCTATACAAGAAGTAAATATTTTGCCGGCCTGGCTTTTAGAGGTCGCCAATTACACGGGAGAGGAGCAGATCAAACTGCTTGATGAAAGTGTGCGGTCTTATAATGCCCTGAAGGTGCCTTGCAATACAGAAGTACTGGAGCATTTTATACAACCTTTGGAAGAGAAGGTCGCTGCGGCTTTTGCCAAGGGATACCGGGGTGTATCGCAACTGGAAGAAAAAGAGCTTTTCCAGTGGATCGGTAAGTTCATGTACGGTCTGATCTATATCGAAATGAATGCAGCCATCCGTTTGCAACAACTCAGTGGCGATGGATTGAACATGTCGCAGGGATTGATGCATAAATTTGGTAACCTGAACACCATGATCCAGAGCATTTACCTGGATGTGGTTTTTGAAGATTTTACCCCATGGTCTATCGTAGTGGTGCCACTGGAACAAACGGATCATTATTTTAGCTTCCGCGATGAGATCAATACCCTCACCTTTTCTTTGAAACTGAAGGATTTTGGTATCATTGCCTGTTTGCAGGACAATGGAACCAATAAGAAATTTCACCAGGAAATCCTGGAGTCTGTCGCTGGTAAAGCTTTATCAGAGCAGCAATACGAAGAGCTTTGCGCACGTTTCTTTTATTCGGCCTATCTGTTCAACCGCTTGCCGGAATATGGGGTGATGCCAGTGGAGGGCACCATCTATATTGATGCCATGCCTTTGAAAGGCACATTGAATAAGCCACTTTTCGACGTTTGGCAGCACAAGACTTATGGCCAGGTGCTGGAAAACTTCTGGAAGCCATGGAACCTGACCCTATTTGAGATCATTAAAGATCCCACTGCTCCAATAAGCTATTTCCATCCGTCATTTTTACCTGAAGTTTAACGAAAAGCTGAACCAGCACCGGTTAAGGCCGCAATGAAATGCGGGATAATGGTTGGTTCCAGAATAATGGTTACAATAACCCCCGTAATGGCACCGAACAAGTGGGCGTCGTGGTTAATATTGTCTCTTGAGTTTCTGGACATGTACCAGCAATAGATCAGGTAAAGGATACCGAATAAAAACGCCCAGATTGGAATGGGTAAAGGGAAGATCATCAGGGTATCCAGAGGGTAATAAAGGATATAGCTGAACAGGACTGCGCTGATGGCACCCGAGGCCCCAAGACTGTTGTACCAGAAATCATCTTTGTGTTTAATTACAGAAGGAAGATCGCTGAGTACCAGGCCAAGAAAATACACCAATCCAAATTGCCAGTGACCAATAGTGGCTTCCAGTTTAAAGGCAAAGAAGAAAAAGGTAAACATGTTAAAGATCAGGTGCATCCAGTTGGAGTGGATCAGCCCGCTGGTGATCAAAGTATAAACCTTGTTTCTCCGGTATACACTGTAGGGATGCAGCATGAATTTACCAAAGAGAATATGATCGTTAAACGCGTAAATGCTGGTCACCAGGGTGAACACAAAAATAATGGAGGCAACCGGTGTATGGTTTAAATATTCTATCATGTTATTTTAAGCTAATGGAAATATCGTTTTGTAGTCTCGCAATTGGGTATCGCAAATGTGTTTTTTCGTAATAATCAGAATTTTTATAGACAAATTCAAGCAGGGCATCCCCTTTTGCTGCGGGATCAGGATATTTAAGTTTTTCTTTGTCCAGTTTGGCCTTTAATTCCGGATCCTTTTCCAGAAGTTCTGCTGCAGTATCCTCAAAAACATAGGCCGAATAATGTTCTTTCTGGCCAAGTACGGAATCAAAGAAATTCCAGTTGAAGAAGGAGTCTGTAGCCTGTGGTTCCAGGGTTTCAACAATATAGCGGTTCTGGGGCTGATTTACGTAAACGATACAGTCGCCTTTGTAAAAGGCCAGCTGTTGCTGCCGGGTATCCAGTTGTACATTGGAATGCAGGTAATGACCTTCAAAAGGATGGCTAACGGTTTTGAAGTCGGCAATATAATAAGATTCAACAGGCAGAATAGCGTCCTCCCGAAGCTCTTTTATGACCACATTGTTGAGTTTAAGGAGCTCAATCACTTTGATCCAGGCTTTGGGGATGATATAAGCCACAGGTTTTTTAACCGTTATATCCGGCAGGAAATGGTTCCATTCTTTGATGTTGCGGGTATAAGGTTTATTGCGGTCATAATAAAGCCTTAATGCTCCACTGACCTGGCTGGGTTTATAGGCAGCCTCGTATCCTTTAAAGGGCAGCTCCTCATATTTTTCTTTATCCAGCTTCCAGGTCAGGGTAAATTCTTTTTGTGTGGCAACGGCGAGGTCTGCTTTCTTCTTGTTGTTTCCAATTTGCTCTGCATCCTTTGCTACTAAGTCTATATACGTTTCCAGAAGTTTATAGGTCGATTCTACCCGCTTGTCATAACTCTTGAGCATGTGCGTCTCCGGCATAAAGCCAATGGTATTGTGCAGGGTAGTATACCCTGTAGAAAAGCGCGGTGTTTCCAGAAAGCCTTCAATGCCGGCATCAGGTGTTTCTTCTACAGAATTGACATAAGGAATAAGCTCAAATCCTTTTTTTGCCATTTGCTCATACAATGCAGGGAGCATATTGCCGGTCATGTAGGCAGAAAGTACAGGGGCCAGCTTATCCTTTTGTGTCGGGATCAGTGTCATGGTGTACTGGTAGTCTGCGCCGTTGCTGGTATGTGTATCGACAAAAATTTCCGGTTGCCAGAGGTTAAAGATCTGTTGGAAAGCGGCTGAGTTTTTGGAGTCGGTTTTGATGAAGTCGCGGTTCAGGTCATAGTTCCTGCTGTTGCCGCGGAAACCATAGGCTACAGGTCCGTTTTGATTGGCCCTGGAAGTGCTGGTCCGGTTATAGCTTCCGTCTATATTGTATAAAGGAATTATACAGATTACTGTATTTTCTGGGATTCTGTCGTTTTTAAGCAGGTCTCTGGCCAGCATCATACAGGCATCGACTCCTTCAGGTTCTCCCGGATGAATACCGTTGTTGATCAGAAAAATCCTTTTGTTGTTCTTCCGGATCTGAGCTGGATCGAAGACTTTGTCTCTGGATAAAACCAGCAGATGAAGAGGCTTTCCAAAATCTGTTGTACCGTAAGTAAACAGTTTGGCCTGGGGGTAAGCCCGGGCCAGTTTTTCATAATGTTCAATGACTTGTGGATAGGCAGCTGTTTCTTGCTTATGGCTAAGTTCGAAAGGTGTTTGCTGAGCGGAAGCTTTCATCATACTGAATAAAATAATAGATAAGATCAGGACTCTCATTTAATAGCGGCGAAAGGTTTTTTTAGACAATCCAATCGGACCAAGGTTATATCGGATCCCAATACTAAAGTAGGTATATATGTCGGGCCTTCCATTGACCAGTCGTACGGTGGAATCGTCATAGCCATCGAGGCCTTCTCCAAGGGTAATATTAGCCTGAT
>NZ_DATMRL010000737.1:0-5662 GCF_035566355.1 Pedobacter sp. | reverse complement strand
CGCAACAGCATTAACCGCTATCGTTTTAACTTCATCTGCATTTACCACTTTTGCAAAAGAAGGCGACAAAAATCCTTCTGCAGTTTCTACCGTTTCTGGTGCAACCATGATCAAAGTGACTGGAAATGTAAAGGTATATTTAACTCAGGGCGCTAAAGAAGGTTTCCGTGTAGAGACGGATCAAACTGAAGCTAAAGTTTCTTTCAAAAGAGAGGGTAACAAATTGTTCATCAATTCTACGGATGATGAAACAACAACCGTGTATTTGACCGTGAATGACTTGAAAAGAATTGATGCTTCTGAAAATGCAGTTGTAAAATCAACCGGCCGTTTCAACTTGCCAGTGCTTCAGGTATTTGTACATGACAATGCCAAAGTGGATGTGAATGTTGTTGCACAGGATGTATACACCGTGACCAAAGATGCTTCTTCGCTGAAACTAAGCGGATCTGCAGAACGCCATATATCAGTAATTGCTGATGCTTCACAAATCAATGTAAACCAATTTGCAGCCTTAAAAACTGTTTCATCGAGCCCTGTATTTCATGCTGATCTGGATGCACAGCTTGCAGAGTCGGTTAATATAGTTGTAACTTCGAGCAAGCTTTCCAAATAAAGATAAAGAATCTAAATAGAAATGGCGGGTATCTAACTGATGCCCGCCATTTCTGTTTATTACATTTAGGTCCGGATGATCCGCAAGGTGTTATAAATGCTTTTAATACTAAAAATAAGGCATTGGGTCCCCATAAATGAATTCTATTCCCGAGATTGCACCAAATGATGTAGATAATTTACTTTTTCAATTTTTAAAATGAAACTTTGTGGGATTTTATTGATTTTTATTCTGTTATCCTGTACCTATGATCCACAGGACAAAAGACTGCTGGTTATTAATCATACTAACAGTGAAATCGCGATATATTGGAATGCTGATACAATTCCTGAATATCCGAGTATTAGTGATACTGAAGTTTATTTAGCCGATTATAGTATTAAATCATCAGACAGTTTATGGGTTCCTGAAGATAATGCGAATTGGCCTAGATATGTTGAGAATTCTTATAATAAAAAGCTTAACCTGTTTATCTATCGTGTTGATTCTATTAAGAAGTATAAGAATATTGATACAATTAATGCAAGGAGGATTTATAAAAAAATGGAGTATTCCGCGGCTGAACTTAACAAATTAACTTGGAGAGTTGTCGTAAAGAAGTAGGTGTATTAGTCTCATTACCTGATCCTTCTGTGCTTAATCAACCCATAATGTAGGTTTTAATATTGTATTTTGTGGTTATGCGCAGAAAATTGGAGTGTTTGGCGCGCGTTCTTCCAAGAATTGGAAGAACTAGGGGGGGAGGGTATTAGAGCGCTTCGATTTCCTGAATCGAAAGTTTGGTGATTTTGGCTATAAATGATGAAGAACATCCTTCGTTCTTCAATTCCTGCGCAACATCTAAGGCTTTTTTGTGTTCTCCTCTAATCTCTCCATTAATCTCACCTCTGATGTACAAGATGTCCTTTTCTTCTACAAATATTTTACCTGTTAGTGCCATATTTTTAATTGATGTTTTCTCTAAATTACGCAATTGCATTAAAACGCGCAATTGTTTTAAATATCTTCCTTGTTCTAATTCTCCAATACCTTTATTTTCTATTTCCTGAACGATCTGTTGTAAGATCATTTCTGTATCCTCAATCTGGAGATCACCGAGAATGGCCAGCATCTTTTGTTCTATTTTATCTGAGTTTAGAAATACCTGGTAATCGATCTCCGAAAATGTGAGCAGGTTATACCAAAAATGGAGATATTTATTCCTGATCCGCATGGGCATAGTGGGTTTTCCTGCACCAATGTAAATCACAAACTGGGTTACCGGCAGTCCATATTTTCTTTGAAGCATGATGCTGTATTCTGCCATGCGGAAAGCCATATTTTTTTCGTTGTCGCGCTGGTACTCAATGTGGAGTATAAAGACCTTTCCCTGGTCGTCTTCTACTCTTTTTAAAAGATCAGGTCTGCGTTCTTTGGTGTGTTGAATATCATCCGCGATCTCTTCGCTTTTAACAATATGGAGACGAAGTACGTCTTTAATAACGTCTGGTAGGGTGTCCTCCATGTTTTCCCTAAAGACTTTATCATACATGCTGCCCTGTTCGGGTCCATTAAATTTTTCTGTCATATTTTATCTGAATTGCACCAATGTAGGTGTGATATTTTCAAATAAAAAATAACTGTCGATCTTTGCAAAAACTATCTGGTAAGTTAAAGAAATGACGTTTTTATCCTGGTGAAATTGGTTGATGATGAACAATAACAAAATCGGTCCTGTTGGTTTATTTGTATTGTGGGTTGGTATATGTTTGTTTTTTGGGTTCCTTGTCCCGATTTTAAGTTCTCACGCTGACTCTAGCGCTGAAGTCCCATTTGTAATTCGTACCTACGCCATGATTGCCCTCGTCTTCGGACTGCTTATATTAAGTTTATTGAACATGCTTATTTTTAAAGAATGGACAAGGAAATTTTGGTATATAAACGGAACTATCATTGTTCTTACGGCATCTATAATTGCCTATTTTCTGGTAAGCGTATAGAGTCGGATGATAAAAACACGAATTGCGTTAAAATAACTACAGTTAATATAGATGTTGTTAAAAATAAACATCGGATATTTTGCTTTTAAAACTGTTTATGGTAATTTAAAAAATGGAAATAGAACGGCTTTCAATACATAACCTTAAACAGCTCATAACTCTTGTTCTAGAGCTCTGGAGCGAATGTGAATTTGCTGAAGAATATGGAAATTATAAAAAGATAATAGGTTCCGAAAATGAAATTTGCTATTTAGGGAAGAACCAGGAGGATTATATAGCCTTTGTACATATAGTTAGCCGAAATGACTATGTAGCCGGTGCAACAGATTTACCTTTAGCGTATATCGAGGCAATTTATGTAAAATCAGATTACCAAAAACAGGGCATTGCGAAGAAAATGATAACTGTTGCAGAAAATTGGGCCAAAGAGAAAGGTTATTCACAACTTGCCTCCGACGCTAATTTAACCAATTCCATAGGCATAGATTTTCATAAGAAAGTCGGTTTTGAAGAAATAGAGCGTATTGTTTGTTTCATTAAAGATTTATAAAAGACCTTCTATTAAATTATGAATACTAAAAATATTAGCATAACTTTATGGTCATATGAAATATCAAGCCCTTTACGAAAACGTAACTCCCGAAACCTATATTCATCTTAGAGTATCAAGTGGATTAAGCCCTAAAACAATGGAAGCTGCAGTGACCGGGTTAAAAAACTCCGTTTGCTGTGTTGTTATAATTGATACCGAAAATAATAACCAGCCTGTAGGGATGGGAAGGATCATTGGTGATGGTGCCTGTCATTGCCAGGTTGTGGATATTTGTGTTTTGCCTGATCATCAGAAAAAGGGACTGGGTAAGTTCATTATGCAAAAATTAAAGGACTTTATTGATGAACATTTACCGGTTTCCTGCTATATAAGTCTAATTGCTGACGGCGAGGCCTATAAATTGTATGAAGCCTATGATTTTAAAGAAGTCTGGCCAAAATCTCGTGGAATGGCTTTCCTGAAAACGTTTTAAAATTCAAAAATCATTTAAATAATCCAGAATATGACGAATGCTAAGCCTTATTTGCAAAGCATAAATTTCAAACGTGAACTTGTTCCCTCGTTTGATGAATATCCGTTTAATATACCGGCGATCAGTACTTTACTTTCCATGGACTTTCATCCGGATGTTACTTTTATTGTAGGAGAGAACGGAGCAGGTAAATCAACATTGGTTGAAGGAATAGCCCTCAGTCTTGGTTTTGGAATAGAGGGTGGAACGAAAAACGTTAATTTTCAAACCCATGATAACGCATCGCCATTATCTAAATATTTGGCAACAGTAAGGAGTTTTAAAAAGCCGAATGACTCATATTTTTTGCGGGCAGAAAGTTTTTATAACGTGGCTACTTATATGGATGAAGTTGATTATACCAAAGGGTATGGTGTCCGTTCTCTGCATGAATGTTCTCATGGGGAGTCTTTTATGGCCACATTAACCAATAAGCTCAGTGGGGGCGGTCTTTATATTTTTGATGAGCCCGAGGCTGCTTTGTCACCGAGCAGGCAATTGGCAGCTTTAACGGCAATTAATAACCTTGTTCATAGAAACTCTCAGTTTATTATTGCTACGCATTCTCCTATTTTACTGGCGTATCCTAATGCTAAGATTTATATGCTTGATGATTCGGGTATTAGGAGCGTTAAATATGAGGAAACTGAACATTACATGCTGACGAAGTACTTTTTGAATAACCATAAAGAAATGATGGAAATTCTATTGAATCAATAGCTGGTATTTTATACGTTCTACTGGGGGCGTTCGTGCCTGGCGTATATTTTAGTGGGGTTTTGTTGGGATAAGGGTACCATTTATCCCAATAAGACTCCATTAAGGGTTCAAGCCGGTGTCAAGAAGTTTAGTTTGAGAATATGTTTTCTGAGCTCTCTGAACCTTAACAGGTTCTAAGGTTCGCACAGTAAATCATATTTTCTTGGGTGCAGACCGGGGAATGGATCGAATTTCTATAATATTTTGTAGTGCCATATTTTTATTTTAAATAGACTACAAAATATTGATTTACAGATTTTTATGAAATTTTTTATTTGGAAAAACTATCGTTACACTTGAAGTCATTTTTAAAAAATCAAGTGTAAATTATGAGTAATACGAAGTATGTTGATCCACTTCTTGATCTGTCTTTTAAGAGAATTTTCAGTGTCGACCAAAACCGGGACTTGCTGATTGCCTTCTTAAATGAAGTTTTCAAGGGGAGAAAGCGGATTGTAGATCTTACCTACAATAAGAACGAACACCATGGGAATAACAAAGAGGAGGGATCTGCGATATTTTACACCTCCTGGCTGATTAGTGAGCAGGCGTCCAAAGGAGAGATGGATGATATGTCGCCACAACTACAGAATAAAGCGTTTTTTGAAAAACTTTATAATATTGCAAAATATTCGAAACCGATTAAAAGGAGCTCAGCGAGACCATTAAAAACAACAATACTTAGAGTTATATGACAAAGGAAGAACAAGAAGTATACGACCAGCAAAGGAAACGGAAATGGGATAATGAAGCCGTTAAGGAGCAGCAACGCCTCGATTTTGAAGAATGGAAGAAACGTAGGCTTGCAGAAGAAGAAGAGATTGGAGTGGAACTTGGGAAGGAGCTTGGAAAGGTTGAAGGTGAGCAAACAAAAGCTCGTGAGATTGCTATAGCTTTAAAAAAGATGGGTTTGTCTAATGAGCAAATCTCTGTAGGTACTGGTCTTTCTATTGAAGAAATCGAAAAATTATAATGCTCAATTCATGTAAATGTTAGGAGATTTTTCTTCTTCTAACATTTACATCAATTCTCCATATTAGGTAGTTCTTTTAACTACCAATTTGTGCCTGCTAAAATTCAACTTCCCTCGTTCAGTTTCCTCATGATAATTATGTAGTTAATAAACACCCTCCTGAATTTTTGGGAAGTTTTTTTATGTTCCAGAAAATAGACGCTAAATACCGGAAAATAACGGCGTCTGTGATTTTTCTATTCCTCAACTTTGCTGATATAATTAATCTATC
>NZ_DATMRL010000736.1:0-2343 GCF_035566355.1 Pedobacter sp. | reverse complement strand
ATCATCAAAAGAAGCCTTCTCTTTAAGCTGCACCAAGGTCAAGCAGGAATTATTTCCCCAATTGATATTTCTTGCCCATGGACTGTTTTGCTCAAACAATTTCCATGAAGCCAGATAAGTAAACTGAATCGTATTGTTTTTTGGTACATCTTCAATTACGCCTTCCACTTTCAACAAATCGACAGCTCCCTCTTTGAGCGGATCCCTGTTTTCAACCTTTATTGTTTTATTGATCGGATCTTCATTTCCAAATAATTTCCGGGCCATACTTTCTGTCAGCACAACAGAATTTACTCCTTTCAATACCTGGTCCGGATTACCTTTAATGAATTTAAAATCCAGTATCTTCAGAAATTCAGGATCTGCAAATACCATGGGTTCCTTAAAACTGTTCTTGTTATAACTGATCAGCTGAGGGCTGGGATAAGAGGAATGAGAGGCATAGGCAACACCCGGTATTTTAGTCCGGACTTCATTGGCCATAACCGTTGGTGTCCAGGCCCAGCTAAAAGTCTGAGTTGGTGTTACGGAGTTGTTATACACTACATAAGTTCTATCATAATTCTTAAATTGCTTGTCATAGCCCCATTCATAAGCAACATACAGCAACAAGACCATGCAACTGGCCAGCCCTATAGCCAAACCTCCAATATTAATAAGTGTAAAGCCTTTATGCCTCCACAAACTACGTAACGCGATTTTCAAATTTAGTTTAAACATATACTCCTTCGTTAAGTATTATTCATATTTAAGCGCATCTATAGGATTCGCTTTCGCAACTTTTACAGACTGCACACTTACCGTGACTATCGCAATGATCAAAGACAGGCTAATGGCAATCGCAAAAGGCAGAAAGGAAAGACCAACTCTGAATTCATAACCAGACAACCATTTGTTAATGATGATATAAGCCAATGGGAAAGCAATTAAATTGGCAATAGCCACCAGCTTCATAAAATCTTTATTCAGCAGAGTTAAAATATTCATCGTACTGGCACCCAAAACCTTACGGATACTGATTTCCTTTTTCCGCTGTTCCGCCATAAACAAGGCCAGCCCCAGCAATCCCAGACAGGAAATAAAGATGGCAAAACCACCAAACCAATTAGACAAAGTACCCAATAACTGCTCGTTCTGAAATTTTTGTTCAAAATCATCATTGATAAAATGCCGGTCTACAGGAAAATCAGGGTTAATTCTTTTTACCATATCATCAATTTCGTCAACAGAAGCAGAAACGTTCCGGGCCGGGTTTAATCTCATGGTCACATACGCAAGATTATTTATATTATCTCCTATAATCATAGCCGCCGCTCCCTGATATGGTGACTCCATCACAAAATCCTTCATCACCCCAATAATGGTCACCTTTGTATCCCACCTGGTAATAACGGTACCCAAAGGCTCTTTCAATCCCATCACCTTTACTGCAGCCTCATTCACAATCACTTTTGTAGAATCCCGCTGGTTTTCTGAAAATTCCTTACCAGCCACCATATGAGAACCCAAAGTTTTCGTCAAATCAGCCCCGGCATCTCTATAGTTGAACAGGACATTTTCATTTGGATTTTTCCCTGGCCATTCTACCCCAAAAGTATTGTTACCGCCACTATTTAGACTATTGCTAAAATACGTCACATGCGTAACGGCACCTGTCTTAAGCAATTGCTCTTTCAGCAAAGCTAATTTTTCAGGGCGTTTAAGATTCCCCTGGATCGGTATTTCTATCAATCCATTTTGATCGTATCCAACTGGTTTATTCTTTATAAAATTCAGTTGCTGATAAATCACCGATGTACAAACAATTAAACAGGCAGCAAATACAAATTGAAAAACAACCAGGACCCTCCTTACGGAAAACGAGGAATTTCCAGCCATACTGAAACCTTTTAAAACTTTAACCGGATCAAAAGAAGAAAGGTAAAAAGCAGGATAGCTTCCTGCAATGCAACCTGTAAGAAGTGTTAAGCCCAATAAAGTTGCCCAAAACTTCCATTCCCCATAGTTGATGGTCAGCTGGATATTTAACAGATTATTAAAATACGGAAGACACAATTCTATTAAAACAAAAGCCACAACCATACCTAGTAAGGCAAGTAAAACTGACTCCAGCATAAACTGGCTCATCAGCGATTTTCTGGAAGAACCGATGGCTTTTCGAACACCTACCTCCCGTGCTCTTTTTTCTGACCGGGCGGTAGAAAGGTTCATAAAATTCACACAGGCAATGAGCAAAATACAAAAAGCCAGGATAAAGAAAATTTTGATCTGGTCTATCTTACCTCCAACTGATTTACCATTTTCAAAAGTGCTGTATAAATGGTATCTGGATAAAGGATGCAA
>NZ_DATMRL010000735.1:0-3508 GCF_035566355.1 Pedobacter sp. | reverse complement strand
GTCTGTGAGCCAGGCAATATTTCCATCCATATGTCCTTTACTGAAGGTGCCCAGTCCATGGACAAAAATAATAAGGCCGGTGATCAACCGTATCAGTACCAGCCAGTTTTCAAAAAGAGCCTTTGAGGCCAATAGTGTTTTTAGCATAAATTTCAAATTAGTAACTTGGTCAAAGCTAAACCAACGAGTAGTAACAGAAGTGTAAATACTTGTAAAAAAGTGTAAAATGAATTGTAAAAAATGCTAATCATACTGTTAAAGAATATGGATTTGATTAATATTTTTGCTCATCCATATAAACAAAAAATATTGATCAAATTACCATGGCTGAATTACTAATCTTACTCGTTCTTCTATTGCCTCAAACCATCGCAGGCATTTTTGCAAGAAGTCAGGGACGAAGTTTTTGGTTCTGGTTTTTTATTTCATTCCTTATACCAGTCATTTCTCTGATTGTACTTTTATTTTTGGAGGATAAGAGTGATGGTGATACTTCGTTCGGGGTTTCAGAAGATGTAAAAGAAAGAAAAAGAGCTGCTTTAAATCATAATCAAGATAGATGAAATAGAGTAATGGTTATTGGCTTCTTCTTCTCATCAATTCGATAATTTAAAATCAGTATTGGACAACAATGCTCCTCTCACAACTTTTACCCAGACTTTACATGGGTTATCCTTTCGGTGTTTTTAAGTCTACTAATGTTATCTTTTGTTAAATAAAATCTTATTTGATGTTTGAAATGATACATTTATTCCAAATTTATTTATGGAATTTTAAACTAAATTGAGTCCTGATATTAAAGTATATGGAAACAACATTTAATAAAAAACCGGCCTTATCGCTCTCCACAAAACAAAGGGAAATCATTTTCGATGTGATCACCTTTATATTTATAATGCTTTTTGTATATACCGCGTCGAGTAAGTTCATGACACATGAAAGCTTTATGAAAGTATTAGGGAGATCGCCATTGCTTGGTCCGTTTCATGTGCTCCTATCCTATCTGATTCCCGCAGTGGAGATCATTCTAAGTGGCTTACTGCTGCTGAATAAGACCAAAAGGCTTGGGCTTATTCTTTCTCTTGCACTCATGCTTGTATTCACGGTGTATTTGATCTATATGATCAATTCCGGTGCAACATTACCTTGTATGTGTGGAGGAGTGATTAGCTCACTGAGCTGGAAGCAGCATATTTTCTTCAATCTTGGATTTATTGTACTTGGTATTGCCGGGCTCCGGCTGCACAAGTAAATAAGACATTTCGTGAGAGATACAGGGAAATGCTGTGCCCTGTTTAAAGAAATGCAGCAAGTTTTAACCAACATTTTTTATACCCCTTATTATGAAAAGATTATTATTTGGTCTTTTTGCAGCTGGCGTTGCATTAAGCATGAGTGCTTTTACCACTTTTACGCCTAAAAAGAAGTTTACGACTATTTATTACGTGCTAGTCAGTGCCAACCTTTACCAAATAGCGGATTTTACCCCAGAAGTTAATGATTGCATGGGTAATGCTGCAAATAAGTGCTATATAGGTTATAGCTCTTATCAGGGTGACTCTTTTTCGGCGAGCTCTATTCCCGCAGCACCTTCGATTCAATCGTCGTTTAAAGGTTTGTATATTCAATAATTAATTACAAGGGGGTGTATCATTCGCTTCAATAGCGAGTCCGAGATCCTGAGATAAAATCAGGATGATACTGAAATAAATTCAGCACAGGCTGGAGAGGATACACCCTCTTTTAAATTATCGGGGATTTTGTACAATCCCACTTAAGGCTATCTCATCATTAGGAATCGGAAATACATAGCGGGAATCATTGGGTGGCAAAGTATAGGTTGTTCCATTTAATGTACGTGCCAAAGTAATATTAGCTCCTTCTTTATTTAATCTTTTCAGGTCATGCCACCTCATACCTCTCCAGACCAATTCTTTTCTTCTTTCCAATAGTACTTTGGTTAAAGCATCAGTTGATGATGAGGCGGTTACAGGCTGATAGGTTTTACTTTTATCAAAACGCAGCACCAGTAACTGGTTTAGTTTGTCCATTGCGGCTTTTGTTTCTTTCCTTCTGGCCAAACATTCTGCTTTGATCAGATACAACTCATCTGTTGCCAATCCGGTAAAAGGGTAAAGACCACCCCCATTGTATCCTCTCTTTTTGTAAGAACTACCATCTGCATTTTGACCATAAAAGACTTTTAGCCTCAGGTCACCAGGTGCATACAATGCAATTACCATTGGAGATACCCTGTCTGAGGCTTCCGCAAAATTTACGGTCATATTAGGATAGCTTGCTCCTTGTCCATAATTACAAATCAATTCGTCATTGGTTCTGGAAAATGGAGTACTAGAGGTTTGGCTAACGGTATTGTAATCGACCAAAGCACTGTACAGTAACAAGGCTTGGTCTGCATACTTTTCGGCAGTAGTATAATTTCTCATTTCCAATGAAATTCTGGCCAGTAAGGCATAAACCGCTATTTTTGAGGGCCTGTTTAAATTGGCTGAAGGTCTTTCTGCTGGTAATAAGCTTAGGCTTTCATTCAGATCTGCAAAGATCTGGTCAAAGCTTTCTTTTAATGAAGTTCTTGGTTTCAAATAATCAATCGCAGAAGATACCCTTAAGGGAATACCAAGATCCGTAGTGGCAGAAGCTACGTCATAAGCTTTGCAGAAAGTTCGGGTCAAATTATAAAAAGCAAAAGCCCTGGAAAATAAAGCCCAGCCTTTTAGATATTGAGCCTTAGTTGAAGAGGCACTATCTGATTTCATAAGGCCTTCCAATACAATATTCGCGTAAAAAACCGTTTGGTAAGGCAAATTCCAATCTGTGATCCCTGTATCACCTCCATATATGTCTTTGTTCCAGATGTAAGCATTCCTTTCCGTAACTGTTGCTGCAAGATAATTAGGATAGCTGACAATATGATCATCGGCAGAAGCCTGTGCCAAGCCTCCTGTAGAATTCATCACTGCTATATTGTCCAGCAAAAGTTGGAAATCCGTTAAGGTTGTCGGTTCGGTAATATTGGTACTTGGTTTTTTATCTAGAAAATCTGACTTTTTACAGGAAATGCAAATGGAGAGCAGTACTGCTATGTATATCAAATTTTTCATCTTCTTCATTGTGGAATGTTCTAATCTCATTTGTTATAAACCTGCTTTAAGTCCAAATGCAATTGTTCTTACCGTGGGAATAGCTGTAGGGTAATCTGGATCTAAATGATAATGATTGGCCCGCCAAAGGATACTAACATTATCTATATAAGTAAAGATATTTAAATTTTTAAAAGGAAAACCGGACTTTACAGGAAAGGTATAATCCAAACGAATGTCTTTTAAATGGATGTTATCTGCTTTCTCCACCAATGCATCAGAATAAAGATATATATTATCCCGGTTACTGTCAGCTGGATAAATTAAGCCGGGAATATTAGTGTAATTTTCATCACCTGGTTTCTGCCATCGAGAATTATAATCTGCATACATATATGCGCCATTAT
>NZ_DATMRL010000734.1:0-5217 GCF_035566355.1 Pedobacter sp. | reverse complement strand
AAGATGAGTTGCATTGTTATCCAACTGCGTATAGGCTGTCATTTTAAAATCACCCCATTGCGTAGGCAGATTAATCGTTACTTCTTGCTTGATCAGACTCTCATTACTTAAACGGTAAGCAATCAAATCTTTAATAGAGATGATCTTCAATTGATGCTGAGCAGCTATTTTGATCAGATCAGGCAAGCGGGCCATCTCTCCGTTTTCTTTCAATATCTCTACTAAAACACCAGCAGGTTCCAGACCGGCTAACCTGGCCAGATCAACACTAGCTTCAGTATGTCCTGAACGTCTCAACACACCACCAGCCTTAGCCCGCAAAGGAAAAATATGTCCAGGCCTGCCCAGCTCTTCCGGATCGGTTTTAGGATTGACCAATGCCTGTATAGTTTTGGATCTGTCAGAAGCAGAAATACCTGTAGTACAACCATGTCCAACCAAATCAACAGACACCGTAAAGTTCGTTTCGTAAGCCGCAGTATTCTTGCCAACCATCAGTTCAAGCCCTAAATGATCGCAGCGTTCTTCGGTTAAAGGCACACAAATCAGGCCCCTGCCGTAGGTTGCCATAAAATTAACCATCTCAGGAGTTACGTTCTCTGCAGCCGTAATGAAATCTCCTTCATTTTCTCTGTCTTCGTCGTCAACTACAATAATCAGTTTTCCGGCTTTTATATCTACAATAGCTTCTTCTATTGTGTTCAATTTAATTTCCATTTTTAAACTTTCCCGGCCTTCTATCTTTAATTAAGCCAAAGAATCCTTATACAAAGGTACAACCTTCACCGGTAAATTAAGTTCTAAAATATCATCAATTGGTAATGATATTCAAAAGGACGAATTAACTTTCAGGCCTTTTCTTTTTTAAGAACCTGTTAAAGAAATTAACGAAGGTAGTTTTATAATAGGTAGCATCAAATAAAGCAGAATCAACCGTTGCTTTATACGTCAGAAACGCTCCTAAAGGGCTCAATACAATAATAGCCATCCAGATACCCAAAACAGGGCTTATATTACCCTGATTGGCTGATTTTTCAGATACTGTAGAAATAATGTGATAGATCAGAAAGAAGATGATTGCCATCACCACAGGAAGCCCCAGTCCACCCTTTCTGATAATTGCACCCAGTGGCGCCCCAATAAAGAAAAGTAATAAACAAGATACCGCCAATGTAAATTTCCGCTGATATTCCACATCTACCCGGATCAGGTTTCGCATTTGTTCTTCATGCTCCGGAATTTTTGCCGATGTAGTTTGTTGAATAGTAGTCGCCTGATCGAGCGCACTTTGAAGTACCGTTGACCTCAATCCTTTCGGGATTTCATCAAGTATAGATCCTTTTATATTCCTGGCCGGAATCTTAATCTTTGTATAGCCCTTGGTATAATTGTTTTGTTTATAATAACTACCCAAAGTTAACCTTGCGTAACGATCTGTACTGTCCTGTAACTTTGTCAAAGAGTCCTTTTTTCTGGTTAATCCCTTCAGGTTAAGCATAGCCGTATTGGAACGAAAACTGTTTTCGTCTGTTCTGCTCATTTTAAAACTTGAAAAATCAAATTTCTGTTCTGTTTCTCCAAAACGCATACGGTACAATTCCTGCCTTGGATTAAAAGAGGTATTTTTACCCGCTGTCTCCTCATACCGCACACCATTATTTAGTTTCAGCATCAGATACTTATCATCACTGGTCTTGTACATCTTTCCATCTTTGGCCATGATGATTTTTGCGATCCCTCCGGTACCATTATGATCATAAATCATAATGCCCTCCAGCGAAATCCCGTCCTCCCCTTTCTTATCCACTCTAATAGAATAACCAGGAATACTGTTATTAAAAACCCCCTCCTTGATCAAAAAGGATAATTTTTTATTTCTAACATCCCATAATAAAGAACCATACTTAAGGTTGGCCTTGGGCAGCATATAATCAGAGAACAGAAAAGACCCAATGGCCAGCAATACAATCACAACCAGAAGCGGTCTCATGGCGCGTTGTAATGAAACACCAGCAGATTTGATGGCCACTAGTTCATAATTCTCTCCCAGGCTACCAAAAGTCATAATAGACGACAGCAAAATAGCCAGCGGGAGTGCCATAGACACATTTGCAGCAGATGCATAGAACATCAGCTCAAGGATAACATACCATTCAAATCCTTTTCCTATTAAATCATCTACATATTTAAATAGAAAAAGCATCAGCAAGATAAACATCACAATAAAGAATGTGACAATAAATGGCTTAATAAAGGCCTTGACTAGAAGTAAGTGAATCTTTTTCAATATACAAAGGTAGTCAATGCAGGCGAATATTTATGCCCCTATCACACTATGCAGGTAGGTAATTTGGTTGTCCCAGATTAAAGTCCGTTCTGCAAGGGTTTCATCTGTCGCAAAATCTGTAATACTTAAAGCCACATCATTGGTCAGTTCATCCTGTACAATTTCCATTTCAAAATAGCAATGTGGTTCATCATCCACCCATTTAAATTTAACGAGTTTATTTTCTTTTACACTGAGCAATTTTGCTTTCTGAACTTCATCATCCCACTTAAAAGTAAAAACCTGGTCACGAAAAACCACATCGTCTGCAAACCATTGAGACAAGCCATTAGGCTCACTTATAAAACTGAACAAAATACGCGGAGATGATTTCAATTCGTATTCTAGCGTAAACTTTTTCTTTTCTGACATCTTGGAACCCTTATATTTTGAATTTATTTAATTATTTTCATTATTTATTTCTAAAGAAAGGTAAATTATTCTATATTTGCAACTCTTAAAAATAACCACATTAATATTTGATACTCTTCTATCAATATTAAGCCCGGCGGGGTAGCTCAGATGGTTAGAGCGCAGGATTCATAACCCTGAGGTCGGCAGTTCGATCCTGCTCCCCGCTACTGATAAAAGCTCATCGAAAGATGGGCTTTTTACGTTTTATATACGAAAAAAAGCTTGGGATTGAAGCCGAGTTTCTTTAGCAGCCATAAGCACAGCTGAACACCTATTATAAGAAATACAACACCCCACATCAACCAAGCATACCTGCCGGAATAAGAAGTCGTCACATGAACCAGTTCAGTGCTTTTTACCTTTGCCATATGATCCGTTCGAACAAGGTTACGGATGTCTTCTGTACGGATTTCCTGGGAGAGCAGCGCATCAACCGTCGCCTGATCTGTGATACGATAAATTGTCTGGCCAATCAGCTGCGTATCGCCGAGCTGGTCAAAGTAATAATAGTTAGCACCATTTTTCCAAACCGATCCAAAATTATGATCAACCATACCAATTTTCGTCCACTTTCCTGTATTGGGCTCACCTAACCTACAGATATTCGTAGTCCTGGATTTAAGTCCTGGATTTCGTCTTCCACCCCAAATTTCTTTTGTCTGCGTATAAAGAATCTGCTGACCATCGGAAAAAACCAAAGGTGCAATTTCCGTAAATTTCCCGCTGTTGAACGGGTTGTCATCTATACTCAGAACCTTATTTTTAACTACATCAAAATAGAAAATCCCATCCTTGCTTAGAAATAGTGCATGATAAACATGCCCACCATTTAGAGACAAAACATGATAGGGACCATGTTGCTTTTCAAAAGCAATATCATTAACATAGACCATACCTTCTTTGGGATCTATGAGATAATTTTCCTGGTTTTGAGCATCAATAACAATGGCATACAAATCAGAATGATCTTTAAGTGGCAGTCTGGTATTCTTATAATAGACATGTTGGCCATCTGCCAGATAGCTTATACTTTCACGAATATCACCATCGTTGTACAATTCCCGAATCTGTCTTAGACGCTCCGGATTAGCCTGGGGAAGAATTTTACCTCTGTAGTAAGATAAGGTTCCATTGGTAACAACGTCTGTATTCTGCACAGCACGATAAGGAGCTGCGCTAGCTTCAAGTATAGAAAAGGGGTAAATATAGGTCTGCGGCTTCTCTCCTATCCCAAAACCATATAGCATCTGCTGGTTTAATTCCGATATAGTCGATAACCTTTGATTCCTTACACTCATCGAAGCACAATAACACGTTTGCTGACCATCACTAAAATAATCATTACCAATTGCTTTAGCTGTAGACGGATTAAAATCTTTGACAATTAAATTGCCGCAGTAAGCGTGTTTTTTATCTACGCCAAACTGGCGGTTTCGGAAGTTGTCATCCAACAGCCTGAAGCTATTGGCATCAGCCTCTTTGATCAGATAATCCCCATTACTCGGCACAGATGCATATACCTGGTTCTGAGATCGGGTAAATATACCTCCTACCTTCTGTCCTTTATCGATATCCATGGTACCAGGTCCCCTAGATTCCGATAGAAGCATGGCGATGATAAGCACCAATGAAAACAGCACGGAAACAATAGCTACCGCTATCCCTATACGCTTAATAATGCTCAGGTTCATTGTTTATTGATCAGTTAACTACTTTCATATTTCTTATTTAGCAAGAAAACAATTGAAGTTAGTTATTTGCGAACAAAAGCCCAATTGTTTAAAACAATCGGGCTTCATCATGTTCAAATTTGAATCGGACTATAAAACCAACGCGGTCTGCAATTAATGAAATACAGCTAAGTCGGGGAAGTATATTTTTGTAAAATCAGCAGTAATACCATCTCCTCCATATTTAATTTTCTTAACCAATGCACCAGTTGAAGCATTGTATATCAATAAGAAATTAACCGTTGAACCCGCACCATAACCCTGAATACCGTTTACAACAATATAATCTTTATTCTTATCATAACGTATCGCACCATAGATCATGAAAGGATTGTCGGTAATCGTAATAAAAGGTTGCGCTAAAGATGATGCATTACCATCTACATATTTATAGATTGATTTTCCTGAATGGTAGAAAACAGCATTCTCCTTTGCCGATGCGGTAATCCGGGTTGGCGCATCTAAACCAAAACTACCAATACTTACTTTCAGTGCCACCCCTGCTGTATCTAAATTGTTGTCAATACCAATTAGACGGGTTCCGGTTGAAGCCCAAACTTTACCATTCGGCGTTTGCGCAAAACCACGGTTAATAGTTGGAAAGCTTTTAATCAGTGAATAGTCACTCGCCAAAACAATCTTGGCACCATTGCTTTGCAATAAGTAAACATAATCTCCCTTTTTCAACAGATCACCTGTATTCACAGCACCAACGGTAGTGAGTTTATTCTGAAGAGCAAGTGTGTT
>NZ_DATMRL010000733.1:0-8826 GCF_035566355.1 Pedobacter sp. | reverse complement strand
AAACCAAATAATCTACAATAGAGATAAAATATTAGTCAGGGGGTATTTGTATAGTAATGGAAATACTCGATTAGATAATTCCAGTTATATTTATTATTTGATAGATAAAAAAGCTTATATGATGGATCCTAGTCAACAAAGCAGTATGGGTTTGATTGGGCCAATTGACTTTGAACAATATAAAGCAATTGACAGGGAGCTAAAAGATAAAAAAACGAAAAATTGGTAACGTAGTGTGCAAAATGTAGTCAAGCCTCTATCTACGAACTATGGTGATGGAGAAGTTAGTTTAAATGCTAATGCAAAGCAATTGGCTGCAATATTAGCATAGCCTCAAAGAATAAAATAACTAATTAACACCGAAGTCAATATTTTACACTGCCCCCAAATAGTTAAACACTAATTGGGGGCATTTTCATGTAACTATCCTGATTATTGGTGAAAGCCCAATATATCAGATAATTTGTACAATATTACCTGTGATGGATTCAATTCAATATATTGTTGTCCTTCAAATAAATAAAAGGTTGTCTGATGAAGGTTTAATAAATAGTTGGATGGATGTTGTCCAGGTTTTGACTTTATCGGTGTCTTAAAGCCAGGGTAGGTCAGTCTTACGGATTTATTGAATAAAATATTGTTGACAAGGCAAGAACATAATCCTTATACTCAGTTTTGGAATTCGATGATGAGAACTATAAATAAATAATAACACAGATATGGCGAAAATAGAACGAAATCCACCCGTTGATGCAGATGCCATGGATACTTTCCTTGAAGCGGTGCACTTTGCTCTACCTAATGATTTTTTAGATTTTTTTAAAAAATCTGATGGTGCTCAAATTAGGACAGAAGATTATTATGTGATTTTGTGGCCGATACCGGAAATAATACAGCTAAATGAAGATTATGGAGTTGAAGAATATGCTCCAGGTTTTTTTCTTTTTGGCTCAGACGGAGGAGGGAACGCATATGCGATAGAAAAGGCAACTGGTTTTATTTTTGAGTTGCCTTTTATAGCAATGTCAAAAGATGAGGCTATCTTTAAGAGTAAAAATTTTACAGACTTTATAGGGTTGGATTGAGAGGCTATTTATCAATCATTTGTCTTGGATTGTTCCATTAGGAACAATCTTAGGAATTGGTAATACGTTGGAACCAATTGTAAATCTGCCTATTGGTGAAGGATTGTGGAGAGAGTCTCTTGAATCGAGCTGGAATAAATGGGAATAAGTAAGCTAGACTTGTAGCATAGGAGACGTATAATTGGAGGTGTGGCTAAAAATAGAGCTACAGTTATTACAAGGGATACAAAATGTCAGATTTTATGAAGGCAGCAGCTATTCCCTTTAAAGGATTCTAATATGGGAGCATACAATATTTTAAAAATAAATGCAAAATGCGAGAATTGCAACGTATTGTTTATAGATAATATTCAATTCAAATTTGGCGATACTTGGCAGAATGAGTACCTTATTGGTGAAAAAATAAAGTGGGGGCGAGCTGATATTGGAGTTCCTGGGCTTAACAAAGTTAAAGTTTACGGGGTCTCAGAATCGGATAGATGCCCGGTTTGCAGATACTTGATAGCCCGCGAATATGATATAATCATCGAAAAAGATATAATTGAATACATTACTCCACTTACCAACTTGGAGGATTACAATTTTGATGAAGGGAATTATAGTTTGTTATAAATAGTTTTATTAGCAATTTCTAGAGGTCCATAATTTGGTGAGTCTCTTTACTCATTTGTAAGAAGACTCCAGTTCTATAGTCTCATCAAAATAATCCATGAATTTAGCCGATAAACCCTGATCCTGAAACTTCACAATAGTATAACCACTATCAAAGCAGACAATCATTTATGAGATTTAAAATTATTTTTCCTACCGGATATCAGGTTGCAGACATATTGAATGACAACATTGATATCAATGTTGTTTTAGAAAATGGAGACGTTTTTTTTGGTACCTTATTTACAATATCTAATCTGGATTATTTATTGGCTATAAGCCAGGAGCCATTTTTCTATGCAAGCGATTTACTAATTGTAAAAGATCTAAGTAAAAAAAATATAAGAGCAGCTATTGAGAGTTTGGTGTCAGGATCAATAGAATTAGCGTTTACAAAAATTAGATCCACTTGGTCAAATGAATCAGGATCAGATAGTTTTGATACGATTATTGACATGTGTTAATCATTAGAGAAGACTTCTCTGGAGCTTATCATTGAGAAAAAATAGTAAATTCCAATGATCTATGCGAAAAATAACGCAAAGACTTTTCAGATGAAAATGAAGTATATATCCTTTGTGGAGAAAAATATCAAAAGATTGCAAATTCCTTCTCAGAATTTGTTGAATTATACCTGAATGATTCTAAAGAATTAAAATTATAGGCCAGCATAGATCTTGTTGAGAATGCAAACAACCTCAGTTTTCCCGCTTTAGCGCCCTGTGATAGCATTTGGATTCTAATCCCATACTGCATACTGTTACTAAGATTGCATTTGCAGTAGTTCCGTCATTAACCCGGTAAGAGATATGGCAGTAATGTCTGATGTCATAGAAAACCTATCCTGACAGGCTAAATGAAATCCTTTTGAAAGACTTGGTGAAGAATTCCGTTTAATTTCAATAGCCCACTTTTTGCTGCCGGAAAACTCTAGGATGAGGTCAATTTCTCCAAGGTTGTAAACGGCGTACCAACAATAAGTCGACCATTAAATCCAGATACCGGCTAATTGTTGTGGAGGTTAATTCAAGGCTTTTAGCAATTTGTGAAGCATTGGTTATTCCTCCCTGAAGATGTGCCAGCATGGTGTTACTTCGCTGATATTAATAGCGATAGTAGTCTTTCCAACTTGACGAGGTCCCATCAGTGCTACAGATGCACTTCTTTTGAGTGCTTCCTCCACTTGCTTTTCTACTCTTCTTTTAATCATCCGTGCAAATTTAATATTACATTATCCATCCTACAAAGTCTCTTTTAACCAGCTAAAAAATTCCCTTTGCCATACCAGTCCATTATGCGCATGCAATACCCAGTGGTTCTCATTTGGCAGATATAATAATTTACTTTTGATACCCTTTAACTGCGCAGCCTGAAAAGCCTCCAGCCCTTGTTCAATCGGAACACGAAAATCAATACCACCCTGAATAACCATTATCGGTGTATTCCATTTACTGATGTAATTAGAAGGGTTAAATTCAGTATAGCTTTTAGACACAGGGTTACTCCAGTAATTACCACCCAGATCAAAATTAGCAAACCAAAGCTCTTCGGTTGTACCATACCAGCTTTTCATATCAAACAACCCATCATGAGCAATAAAAGTTTTGAAACGATTATTGTGGATGCCAGCCAGCATATATACGCTGTACCCACCATAACTCGCACCTACACAACCCAATCTATCTTTGTCAACATAACTCTCTTTCGATACATCATCAATAGCCGAAAGATAATCTTGCATAGGCTGCCCACCCCAGTCTTTAGCAATAGCCTCATTCCATTCAACACCCCATCCAGGCATACCACGGCGATTAGGAGCCACAACAATATACCCATTTGCAGCCATCAACTGAAAATTCCACCGAACACTGTAGAACTGTGTTAAAGAAGATTCCGGCCCACCCTGACAATACAATAACGTCGGATATTTTTTAGCAGGATCAAAGTTTAGCGGATAAACTACCCATACACCCATTTCCTTGCCATCAGTCGTTTTTACCATACGCAGCTTAGTATCACTTATGGCAATACGAGCATAATCTGCATCATTTGCATGGGTAACAGCCTTCATGTTCCCAGATTTCAAATCCACGTTAAATAATTCAGTTGCATGATTCATATCCGTACGGGTTACAATTAAATGATCTCCATTTTGTGCAGAAATACCTGTAATGTCAAAAGCACCCTTAGTAATTTGTATAACCGGGGGCGAGATACGAGCCATAAGATTTGCAGGAACTTTTACCGAAAACAACTGTTTCGTTCCTTTAATTGCAGCATTAAAGAAAATATGGTCGCTGTTGGTACTCCAGGAAAAGCCACCGTCAACAGTTTCATCCCATGCAGAGGTCACATTCATTTTAACCTTGGTGGCCCAGTCCATAACCACGACGTCATTTTTATCTGCTTCATAGCCATCACGTTTCATGCTTAACCACGCCAGTTTTTTGCCATCTTTACTGAAAGCAGGAGCCATATCATATCCCATCATCCCTTCTGTAAGATTGGTCGTTTTTGCATCTCCTATATGATAAGCATAAATGTCGGTATTGGTGCTTTGAGCATAGGCCTTGCCGATCTTCTTTTTGCAAACGTATAGGATCGATTTACTGTCGGGGCTAAAGATGAAATCTTCTGCACCACCAAATGGTTTCTGAGGCGCATCATAAGGTTCGTTCTCTAAGAGGTCGCGAACAGGCGCACCCGTATTATTGGTGCTTGAAACGAAAACATGAGAAACCTTTCCTTCATTCCAGGCGTCCCAATGGCGGATGTTTAAATCAGTATAAACCTGCGCTGTACTTTTCGGAACGTCATTATAAATTTCCTTACCCAAAACCTTAGAAAAGCTGATGGTTTTAGAAAATGCAATCCATAGACCATCAGGAGAAACAACCACATTTTCAGCATCTTTCAATTGCGACGAAACTGTTTTCCAGGTTTTCCCCATATTCGTGCTTAAGAAAAGTTCTGCGCCTTTTATAGCATAAATACCATTTTTATCCCATTGAACAAACGTTTTGTCACCCAATAGATCCGTCTTTGTTTGTTGTCCGTTATCAACATTCAGAAGGAAGTATTGGTTGCTTGTCTTTTCGGTAGTCAAATCAGTCTTACCTATTTTATAAAAAAGTATTTTACCATCCGGACTGTTACCTAAAGTGGCGACTTTACCTAAGGACCAAAGTAATTCAGGTGTCATCACATTCTTTTCCTGACCAAACAGGATGAGCGGCATGATGAACAAAAGCAGTAGTGATATCTTTTTCATTGATGGTTTTATTAGAATACAATGTTTTGTGCTACAAAAATGAATTATTTAATTGAAAATTAGCGGTGATTTCTTTTATGCATAGACATTTTTGCCATTATAACTTCTTACGGTGTTAATGACCCGTCCTTTCAACCCATCTCCGGTAACTCAATTCAAATTTAACCTCACCATTAGGATAATCGCCAACTCTGGTCCAATCCTTTGTTATGTTATTAAAACCATATCTACTGGAAGTGAAATCAAAATTATTGCCAAAGGATTCAAAGTACTAAAGAACAATAGCTGTTAAATAGAATTTATCGAAAGTATGGCCGGATTCTAACCGTAACAAGTTTGTTGGTCCAAATTTAACACTACCAATAGAGACGATAAGATAGTAATAAAGACAGGTTTTCTTTGACTTGCTAAGTCATGTTTTAACTAATTATGAGATTTAAAATTATTTTTCCTACTGGATATCAGGTTGCAGACATATTTAATGACAACATTGATATCAATGTTGTTTTAGAAAATGGAGACGTTTTTTTGGTACCTTATTTACAATATCTAATCTGGATTATTTATTGACTGAAAGCCATGAGCCATTTTTCTATGCAAGCGATTTACTAATTGTAAAAGATCTAAGTAAAAAAAATATAAGAGCAGCTATTGAGAGTTTGGTGTCAGGATCAATAGAATTAGCGTTTACAAAAATTAGATCCACTTGTTCAAATGAATAAGGATCAGATAGTTTTGATACGATTATTGACATGTGTTAATCATTAGAGAAGACTTCTCTGGAGCTTATCATTGAGAATAAATAGTAAATTCCAATGATCTATGCGAAAAAGAACGAAGGTGGAAACAGCTATAAATGCAAAAAAAAGTTCAGGCTTTGGTCATAGGAGTAGGATAAATTATGAAAAATATAGATTATATACCCAAAAACACTAGTGATGTTGCAGCCGTTGAGCGTCTTAAATATTTACCATTTGAAACCATCAGAAGAGATGTTCCTGAGTTGTTGGAATGGCTTCAGGACGGACATTGGGAAGTGGCTGAGGGTATTGCAGGATACTTAGTTCCTCATATTAATGAAATAACGCAAGAATTACTATTTGTCTTAAATACAAATGATAGCATGTGGAAATATTTTGTTCTTTGTGGTTTGATTGAACGATCGCAGAAAAAACTTGATCCGATTTTAATAAAGGCTCTGAAAAGAATAGCAGAACATCCATCAAAAATTGATGCCGAGGATACGGTTGATGAAGTTGCAAGGGAAATCATTGCAAATAAAGTTTTATGCGGTTAGTTCATTGAAAATGTTTTTATCTATATTCAGCATGGACATTGTTTGATGTCTGACTAATGGTATCTAAACACATATAGGTTTTCGGGTGATTGAACTTAAAAAAATAACTATCTTGAGTAAAGAAGGCTGCTCTTTGGAGGCTGATCTTGAGGCAAAAACTGAGCAGGGTAAATCTTTGCTCAGCCTTAAAGCTAATGACTTAGGAACATATCAAGCTTCAGGTAGTAACTTCTTTGAATGCTTTAAGCAGATAAGGGCGGAATTGGAAAAGAAAAACTGGTTTGCATTATGTATGGGGGCTGCCAAGAATGTTCACTCTTCAGGAATGGCACTGCAAATGAGTAATGGACTAAAAGCTTATCGACTAGAACTTGGAAAACAGGGAACATTAGATGATCTTGTGGACATATTCGAACCTGCGATGATTGATGAGATAGGTACTATAGAAGAGCAAAGGACTTATTTTGCAACCTGGATTAAAAGTTTGCAGTCTAATCCTCAATCTGCAAACGACAATATGCCTTCGTAAGTTCTAAATTGGCATTCAAAATATCTTCATTAATATCCAACATGAGTCTTGTTTGGTTTCTGACTAATTCTTTCAAAATATATAGATTTTGAGGTGGAGCTCAGAATCGCGGTATTCATTGCTCTTTCAAAAGAAAATGAGCATTAAGCTTTCAATAAAAAATAAACGATATTTAGCAACAATCAATTTCAGTGGTAAAATGAATATATACATCAGCTTAATTCTGACTGTAAGTATAACGCTTGGCATTATCATCTGGCTCATCATAATGAGTAAGCGTAAATCAAAATATGGGTTGAACTTTAAAAGAGTTTATTGCCCTGTCTGCAGTACTAAGCAACCTATGATAAGAGTTCCCAAAAATCAAAATCAGATATTGTTCGGGGGGAATACATGTTCTAAGTGTCAAACAGAACTTGATAAGTATGGTGATGTCATCTCTTAAAAATGAGAATACAGATTATTAGCGACCTACATCAAGAGTTTGGGATTTCAGATCCAAGCTTTAAAAATGCTGACCTTGTCATTTTAGCTGGTGATACCAATCTTGGGACGAAAGGGGTTGAATGGGTAAAAAAGTATATTCCAAACATACCTGTAATTTATATTCTTGGTAATCATGAATACTACAAAGGTTCCTATCCAAAGACACTCCATAAAATCATTGAGGCATCTAGGGGCTCAAATGTAACAGTTCTTGAAAATAACAGAATTGAGTTCGGCGGGATAAGGTTTCATGGCACAACCTTATGGACAGACTTTTCCTTGTTTGGAAGCCCAGTTGAGTATGGGATTATCTGTCAGGCTAAGATGAATGACTATAAACAAATTCGCCGGGATCCTTCCTATTCTAAATTGAGAACTATAGACACTTATAAGATTCACCAGTTTTCAAAAATGTGGTTAGAGGAAAGCCTGGAAGAATCTAAGGCTTATAAGAATGTGGTTATTACGCACCACGCACCGAGTATAAAATCTGTTCCTGAATTATACAAAAATGATCCGGTAACTTCCGCGTACGCTTCTAATCTTGAGGATTTGATTTCGAAATATAATCCACTGTATTGGATACATGGGCATATTCATGCTCCAATAAGATATAAGATAGGTCAAACAGAGATTATATGTAATCCACATGGCTATCTTGATGAAAAGTATAATGGCTACAACAAGGAGTTAATAATCGACATATAAATCATGAGGAAAATTGCGATAATAAACTTATATGGAATTTGAAGAAAATACGGGGAATTAAACTAATCTATAATGTTCAAAGAAATCATCATCTATAATTGGTACGATAATATTATCTCTGCTTTCTGTAAAAGCGATGGGGGTGAAATTTATTATTGTAATTTGGTGGCAATGGGCGATGATCAGGCTGAAAAGATTTACGCATGTATTGAACTGAAATATTTTGTGCGGGCAGATATTATATTGAATATAATTGAAAATAATACATATCTCGAAAATGAAGAGGTGCTTCACGAAGCATTGAATAGGGTACGGCCAAATAATGAGAGTTTTTTGATAAAAACGGATAACTTACAGACGAGCAATCTAAAAATTGTGAAGTATAAGAACGATTTTAATTGGAACCATAATTTTTTCTCTATTGATTATCCAACTGGTTTAGAAATTTCTGCAAAGCTTGATGATTGGGGAAGATATTTTTAGCCAACTAAACATTCCCACGCCTATTAAAGTTTAAACTACTCTTTTTATAGAACAAGCTCTCATTTGTAAGACTCTAGCTCTACAGCCTCATCAAAATAATCCTTGAATTTACCCGATAAACCCTGATCCTGAAACTTCACAATAGTATAACCACTATCAAAGCAGATAATCTCAATTATAGCTTCTGGATGCTGAATATTTCCATTTTTCCAAATCAAATCGTTAAATTCAGCAAAGGGCAAATTGTTCTGATCAACATCTATAGCGTGTGTGTTAGGTATGCCCAGGATAACACCCCAGATAATCTGTACATCGG
>NZ_DATMRL010000732.1:0-17431 GCF_035566355.1 Pedobacter sp. | reverse complement strand
TGAGGTGTTTGGATGCAGCTTCCATAACGATTTTTCCAATGGCCGTACTGCCCGTGAAGAAAATATGATCGAATGGGAGTTTTAGCAGATCTGTAGAAACAGTTGCATCTCCTTCAATACAGGCGATTTCTTGTTCTTCGAATGTTTTTTCCAGTAAGCGGAACAAGAGGCCGCTGGTGGCAGAACTGTATTCGGATGGCTTGACCATAACACAGTTTCCTGCGGCTATGGCAGAGATGAGTGGACTCATGACAAGCTGAAATGGATAATTCCAGGGGGCTATAATGAGGCAAACACCTTTGGGCTCATAGTAGATCCTGTTTTTTGCCAGCAGGTTGCCGATGTTCCTGGCTGCATGCTGTGGCTTCATCCATCCGTAGAGATTCTTAATGGCAAAGTCTATTTCACTATAGATGAAAAGGACTTCGGTAACAGCAGATTCGAATTTATTTTTTCGAAGATCTGTATGCAGGGCTTCATAGATGTCGCTTTCATGTGCTTCTATGCAATTTTTAAGGGCGTTTAATTTTTGTATCCGTTCTGCAGCCGTGCTTAGGCGGACTGCATATTGGTTTTTTTGCTGAGCGTCAAAAATGGCGTTGAACCTGTGTATCATGACTCGTTTGCTAAGCGTGATGGATCTTAAATATACAAAATGGAAAGCTTATTCTGAAGAATCGGGTGGGTAAAGCAGGAGAGAAAATGAAATGAATGAAATTTAGGTCTTACAAAGGCATTTGATATAGTTTTTGTCTATGGGTGTATCGAGATTTAGTATGTATAATTACCTTAGGATGGTTGATAATTCTCAGGGATAGCCGTACCTTTGCAGCAAGAAAAAAAACATAAAATTATGATTAACATAGGTCAACAATTTCCATCATTTTCCAAAACAGCCGTTGTAAGTTTAGAGAAAGGTAAAGAGTTTGAAACAATCACTTCTGATTCTTTAATTAACGATAACAACGAATGGACTTGCCTGTTCTGGTGGCCAAAAGATTTTACTTTTGTTTGCCCTACAGAGATCGCTGAATTTAACAACAACTACAGCGAATTCCGCGACCGTGATACTAAACTGATCGGCGCATCAACAGATTCTGAATTTGTTCACCTTGCCTGGAGAAATAACCATGATGATTTACGTGGTTTAAAATTCCCTATGCTGGCGGATACTTCTAAATCTTTAGCTGAAGCTTTGGATATTTTAGAACCGAATGAAAAAATCGCTTACCGTGCAACTTTCATTATCGATCCTCAGGGTATCGTACGTTGGGTATGTGTAAACGACTTAAGCGTTGGACGTAACGTAAAAGAAGTAATCAGAGTACTGGATGCTTTGCAAACTGACGAACTTTGCCCTTGTAACTGGGAAAAAGGTCAGGAAACTTTAAGTGCATAAGCTTCTTTTTTAATCTAATTATCCCTGTAAATGCATTTTTGCAGGGATTTTTTTTACCCTAATATTTGAATATTACCATGAGTGAAATCACAGAAACTATCCAGGAAATACTGGCTGTTGTAGGCCTTGAAGCAGATTACAGAAATGAGAGCCTGTATCTTTTAGAAAAAGGGAACTCCAGGTATGCCCGCGATCTTAAATTAAACTTTACAAGTACGTTTACTTCTAATCATTTAACGGAAAAAGAATGTGCTTTAGTGGCTTTAAGTATTGCTATTAACAACAACAACAAGGTTTTAACAGAGTTTTATGAAAAACTGGCGCTTTCCAAAGAAGCGACGGCAGAAGAAATTGCTGAAGCAGCCGGTTGTGCTTCTTTGCTGGCCCTGAATAATGTGTTTTATCGTTTCCGTCATTTTACAGGGAAAGAGAAGTATACGCAGATTCCGGCCAGGGTAAGGATGCAATTGATGAGCAGCCCGGTAACGGGAAAAGAATTTTTTGAGTTGATGAGCATTGCAGTTTCTGCAGTGAATGGCTGCGAAATGTGTGTGAATGCCCATGAGAAATCTATTCTTGGATTGGGTGCTACGGAAGAACGAATCTTTGATGCGGTGAGGATCGCATCCATTGTAACCTCTGTAGGAAAGATTATTTACTAAGATCTGTATACATAAAAAAAGCGAAGCAATTGCTTCGCTTTTTTTATGGTTTTATTTTGCTTAAGCAAGGTTCCGTCCGGCATTAACGATACCATAAACGGTTCTGATGGCCAGTTTTTCATAAGCCTGGCGCTTCTCTTCTGCAAGATCTTCGTTGCTGAGATGCCCCAGGGCATAGTGCTGGATCAGTACTAAAGGCAATACAATCTTCTCTCTAACGGCAATAGAACGCCGCTCAACAGGATAATTCTCCATCAGGACACCGTGGTCTGATAATTTTAAAAGCATGGCTTTGGAAAGCTCAAATTCATCGTGCAGGGTTTTCCAGAATGGGCCAAATTCCTGATCATTTGCGAAATGTGCGGTAATGGCAAAATCAGATTTGCTCATTGACATCATACAGTTGTCAATAATCGTTTTGAAATAACCAGACTGGTGATAGGTTTGGTGTACATTTTCCCAGTTGCCGTTTTCCTCCTGGCTTTTTAAAGCGGTTCCTATTCCGTAGAAACCAGGTATATTTTGTTTGAGCTGGCTCCATGCGGTTACAAAGCTGATGGCCCGCAGGTCTTCGAGCTTTAGAGGTCCTCCGGAGTTTCTCTTTACCGGCCGGCTGCTGATGTTGATCTTGGACAACAGGGTAAGCGGAGAGAATTTTTCAAGGTAGCGCAAAAAGAGAGGATGGTTGCGCAGGGCAACAAAAGCCTCGTAGCTTTCATTGGCCATGACATCCAGAATGTCTTTATGTACCGGATCGAGCAGGATGTTGTGCTTTTCCCTGATCCCAGCGGAAATACCGGCATTGATCAGCTGGGCTATATTAAATTCTGCACTGTCTATTGAGCCATACTGCGAGCTGATGGTTTGCCCCTGTATGGTCAGCTGAATATTTTTATTGGCAATTTCTTTACCCATGGAAGCATAGAAACGGTGGGTTTTGCCCCCTCCTCTTGCGGGTGGGCCTCCTCTGCCATCAAAGAAGGCCAGTTTAATGTTATGGTCGTCTGAGGTTTTGGTCAGGGCTACCTTGGCATTAAAAATGGACCAGTTGGCCATTAAATAGCCACCATCCTTGGTGCTGTCTGAGAAGCCCAGCATGATGTCTTGTTTGTTGCCTCTTTTTTCCAGGTGTTTTCTGTAGAATGGATGGGTATACAGGGTCTCCATGATTTCTGAAGCCCCTTCCAGGTCATTCACGGTTTCAAATAACGGAACAAAATCTATAGTCAGGTTTTCCTCATTCCAGCCGTTCCAGAGGAACAGTTCGACCAGCTGAAGGATGTCGCTGGCTTGCTGGCAATTGCTGATGATAAAACGGTGACAGGCCAGTTCTCCATTGCTGTTCTGGATTTCCCGGATCTCGGAAATGGTTTGCAGGGTATCGTTGATCAGTTCATCAGACTGCTCCGGGTAAATCACCTTTGCACTTTTAAAAGACAAGACTTTGATCTTTTCTGCTTCAGATAAGTCTTGATAATTTTCCGGGAACATGGAAATGATGGGTTTGCTTTGACGACAGAAGGCATGTACATCTCGCAGTACACGGCTGTCCTGGCGGATATCAAGCGAGGCAAAATGGCAGCCATAAAGGTTCACTTTACGGATTAAATCATCTACCAGGTCTACAAACAGACCATCATGGTCCTTGATAAGGGTGGTTTTGATGTTATTTAGGTGAGACTGTAGTTCTGCAGCGATGTTTTTAGCTTCTATATTATTGTCAAATGCATTCTCATATAACACTTCCTGTACTACGGCGATGGTATCTTCGACACCCCTGAAGGTAATGCGGCGTTTCAGGTTTCTGAAATCTCTGTAATAGCAGCGGAAAAGAATCTGGCGAAGCATTTTAGCTACCTGTATGGTATCCTGCGCATGGACATTCGGGTTTCCGTCGCGGTCACCACCCGGCCAGAAGCCAAGTTCGATGATCTTTTTAGACTCCAGCTGAAATTCATTCAGGCTCTGATCTACTTCCGACTGGATCTGCGCAGCGGCAAAATAAAACACGTTTTCCATATACCAGGCCAGGCTTAGGGCCTCATCAACCGGGGTGGGAGATTTCTTATTGAAGAAAGGGGTCTTTCCCAGTTGCTGCAACAGTTGATTGATGCTCAATACATCATTTATCTTAATCGCAGCCGTAAGGTCTGTAATGATAGACAAAACACTGCCAGGGTAAAATTGAGTGGGGTGTGCGGTTAATACCAGTCTCAGAGAAAATTCCTCAATCAGCTTCTCTATTTTTTGGCTCAGAATTTCATTGTCTACACCTTTGGACAGATAGGAATGAAGAGAACTCTGATCATCCATGGTGTTGAGCTTGTTAAAGGAAGCATCCTCAACGGCGTCAAAAAGAACGACTTGACGCTCAATGTACTGGATAAACCGGAACAAAAGATCAATTACATCCTTTTCGCTGTTGTTTTGGGTGTACTTATCAAAAAAGCTCTTGATGATTTGTCCTGAATTTTCCCGGGCTTTTACGCCGTCTTCACAATGCTTAATAAAAAGCGGAAGAAGGGTGCCGGTGTCTTTTACTTTGTAAAATGGAAGGGTTAGGAATAAGCTATTGTACAGTTCGAACCTCGATACAACTTCGTTGTTAAAGATGGATTCTTTTTGCCCGGTAGCTTTTTGTTTCTGCATCATGATTAACGGCTATTTTTTTCGCGCTTAATCTAGCAAAAATGATTCACATAAGGGGTATGCTGACAAAATATTATTTGGAAAAATTTAAATTATCATGTGCAGTCCTGTGCCTACTGATAGGAATAACTGGTGGACATCATATGGTGGTTTAAGCCGAAAAAACAATTTTGTACTGATGAAAAAATAAATTAACTTGCTTTTATGAAAGGTTAAAGCAAATCTTTTAAACGTATGTGCCTGCTTGATTGTACCTGATGCGATTACAGGCTTTAATTGTTAATTTTTTGTGATTAAAAAAGCCGTTAAGTTTTCTTAACGGCTTTTTATTTTAATGTACGTCTGCAGGAATCTCTACATTTTTCTTGAACTTCTGTAAGAAGACCAGTGGAATGGAGCATAAAAGGATCAGTCCAACAACCCAGTACGCATCACTGTAGGTAAGGAGCAGGGCTTGTTTGGTTACTGTACCATCAATAGCTTTTGCGGCCATGGATTTGGCATCCAGCAAATTATAGCCTTTGGCAATGAAATTATTAATATAGGCATTGAACCTGGTAGTAAAGGCCGGATTATAATCGTTGATATTGGCGAGTAAACTGCTGCGGTGAAAGCCCTGACGGGTGTGAATGAGCGTTGTTAAGGCAGCGATACCGAAAGATCCGCCCAATTGTCTCATCATATTGTTTAATCCGGAGCCCTGACCTACTTCTGCACCTTTTAAATCTTGTATGGCAAGTGTTGTCAATGGAACAAACAGCAAGGCCATTCCAATTCCTCTGATGATTAAAGGAAGAAAGAAGTCATTGGTTCCGGAGGCGAGTGTAGATTTGCTCAGCATGCTGCAAAAAACAAAGAACAGGAACATACCCATGGAGGCCATGAATTGTGCAGGAATCCCCTTTTTAAGGAACATTCCGATAAATGGCATCATCACAATCGTACAAAGACCACCTGGGAACAGCAACTCTCCGGTTTGTAGAGGCGAAAAGCCCAGCAGATTCTGGCAGAATACGGGGAACACGAATACCGATCCATAAAGTCCGAAACCAAGAATAAAAGAGGTAAACATACCGATAGAAAAACTTCGGTGCCTCATGATCTTGAAATTGACAATTGGATGGTCTGTAGACATCTCCCTCCAAATAAAGAGCAAGAGTCCGAAAACCGAAACTACTGCCAGTACGGTGATGTAAGGGGTTGAGAACCAGTCTTCGCTTTCTCCTTTTTCCAGAACGGTTTGAAGGCTACCTACAGCGATGGCCAGTAAGGCAATTCCCCACCAGTCGACGGGTAAACCCTGGCCGTCTTTCGGCGTCGTTCGAATAAACGTGTAGGTACAGTAGGCAGCGAGTATTCCGACAGGAATATTCACGTAGAAGATCCATGGCCATGAACTGATGTCCAGGATATATCCGCCAATAGTTGGTCCTACTGTTGGTCCCACTACGGCGCCCAAACCAAATAATGCCGTGGCTATACCGATATCCTCACGGGGCCAGGTTTCGATCAGAATGGCTTGTGCAGTAGAAATTAATCCACCACCTGCAACTCCTTGTATGATCCTGAACAGCACCAGTTCTCCGAGAGAAGTCGCATTTCCGCAAAGGAAAGATGCAATGGTAAACAGGATGATGGAAGTCAGGAAATAATTTTTTCGGCCGAAGCGGCTACCGAGCCATCCCGACATGGGAAGGACGATAACGTTCGCTACGGCGTAACCAGTAGATAGCCAGGCCACATCCTCTAGGGTTGCGCCCAGGTTACCCTGTATCTGTGGTAGCGCTACGTTCACGATGGTGGTATCAATCAGCTCCAGAAGAGAAGCTGTGATCACCGTGAAGGTAATGATCCACTTTTTTAAACCTTGCTCGGCCATTTTTTAATCTTTAATAGAAACAGAAACTTTAACACTCATACCAGGACGTAATTTTTCCATCATGGCTTTAGAGGCTTTAGTGATTTTAATTTTTACAGGAATACGCTGAACCACTTTAACGAAGTTACCAGTTGCGTTATCCGGAGGCAATAAAGAGCCTTTTGCGCCGGTGATCGGCGAGAAGTTATACACTTCACCCTGAATGTCTTCATCTGGATAAGCATCTGCTTCGATTTTTACTTTAAGACCAGAGTGAATGTTTTCCAACTGGGTCTCTTTAAAGTTTGCGGTTATATACAGGCTGTTATCATTTACAATGGAAAACAAAGATTGACCGGCTTGTACAAGCTGGCCTTTTTGTACATTCTTTTTGGAAACAATTCCTGTGGCAGGTGCTTTAATTTCGGTATAGGATAGTTGCAGCTTTGCAAAGTCTACATCGCTTTGGTGCTGGGTAACGCCGGTATGGCTTACCGCAAGCTGTGACTGTGTGGTGCTTACTTGTTTAACAGCAGCATTATATTGATCGTTAGCGGCAGTGAAAGCAGCTTGTGCGGACTCTTTTTGTGCTTTGGCCTGGTCAAATTGTTGTTGGGTGATAGAACCATCTTTTACCAGATTGGCGTAACGTTCGTAATCTTTCTGTGCCAGATTTAATTTTACCCTTGCGGCTTCAATGTTTGCTTTCGCTGTATTGGTATTGGCAGCAGTGGCAGCAATTTCTGACTGGGATACGTTTACACCGGCACTGGCTCCTTTTTGTCCGGCTTCTGCCTGTTCCAGTTTAACTTTGAAGTCACTGTCATCGAGTTTCACCAGGACTTGTCCTTCTGTTACGCGGGTATTCTCTTCAAACAGGATGTCTTTTACATAACCCCCTACACGGGATACAACAGGACTGATGTCACCGTCGATCTGGGCATCATCGGTATCTACGTGTTTGCTGTAATAGATATATTCCATGGTGCCAAAAACGGCACCTATAATTACAAGTACACCTAATATGATAGGAACTACTTTACTTTTCTTTTTTGTTTCAGTTGTCATCGCTGTTTGTCTTATTGTTGAGAAATTTTTCCTGTTGATTTTAATAAAGTATAATAAGCCAGTCCGGCATCGGCTTTAGCCAGTTCCAGATTGATTTTACTTTGGTATAAGAGGGTCTCCGCGTCAATTCTGTCTATTGCAGAGGCCACATTGTTTTTATATTTAGAGGCCAATAATTTGTCGTTTTCTGTAGCCTGTTCTATAGAGGTTTGCAGAACTTTGATCTTGCTGATGGCCAGGGCATATTTTTGATAATTAGAGTTGATCTCTGTTTTTACCTGGTCTGAAAGAATGTCTTTCTGGATCACAATTCCTTTTTGTTGTACTTTGGATTCGCTAACCTTATGCTTATTGGTCCATAAATTTCCAAAATTCCAGGATACTGTTGCGCCTACAGTAACGGGCATCAGGTACTCATTTGTGGAGGGGATAAAGCTTCCGTTTGGATTGATATAATATAGGTTGGCCCCAACTCCAACAGTAGGAAGAGTATTGGCTTTTACCGATTTGATATTCACTCCGGCAACTTTGTCCTGGATTTCCAGCTGTTTAAGTTCCTGTCTGTTGGCCATGGCCATATCGATATAGGTGCTCACCGGCTCGGTGATTTTAAGATCGTTCGTCGGCTCGGTGATTTCAATTTCTGTATTTTCAGGTAATCCCAAAAGGACGTCCAGATCGTAATTGATGATTTTACGGTTACTTTCTGCTTCCAGGTCAGTTAAGGAAACATTGGCTTGTTGCAGTTGAAAGCGAAGCACATCATTTTTAGTCACAATTCCCTGTTCAAAAAAACGTTGCGCCTGTTTCAGTTGACTGGCAATAGACTCCAGGTTCTGGGCTATTACTTTCTTGCTCTGCATCACTTTGAACAGGGCATAATAGGTATTAATGACGGCATAACTCACCTCATCTTTATTCTTGTCTGCATCAAGCAAAGCGACCTGAGTCAGTAAACGGGTGGTTTCCTGTGCATATTTTAATTTTCCTCCACCATAAACCAATTCTTCAACCGCTGCTGTTCCTACGAAGGCGTCTGCACGTTTAGGTAAAGTAAGAGGGTCTGCGCCTGCAAGGGATAATTTATTGGTCGGAATCTCTGCATGATTGTACATGAAGGAGGCTTTTGCGGTTGGGAGCGCATTATCTTTTACGATGCTCAGTTGTGCATTTGCTTCGTCAATTTTGTTCTGCGAGAGTTTCAGGTTCTTGCTGTTTTCTATGCCAAGCTGTACAGCCTCCGACAGACTTAGCTTTTTTACGTTTTGAGCGTAAAGCAAACCTGGCAGCAGCAAAACCAGCCCGCTTAATTTGATTGTTTTGTGTATCATTTCTGGGGTGTTAAATACGTTGTTATTAGATCATTTAGGTAGACGATCAATCTTTCTGTTAAGATTTTCCGGTCCTCAGGAATATTAATGTCCAGTTTTGAGCCAGCGGTAATTTTTGAAGGAAATACGGCCACATTGCTGATGGTTCCTGTAATGGTGGCGATCAGCATGCGGACATCTATTTTTTTGAAACTGCCATTGTCTATGCCTTCATTAATGATGCCTTCGATCATATTTAAGTTAATGGCCATGGCGTCTTTCATCCTGCAAAAGATTTCTGGTCTTTGAGCCAGTAAGAATTCGCGGTGCATCATCCGGTGAAAAGGGATATTGTTCAATATCCTGTACACATAACGGTTAACAACCTTTTTTAATTTTTCCATGCTGGAGACTTTATCCTCATTGATACTGATCAGCTGCATGTTAAATTCTTTAATGCTGTTGGTCATGATTTCTGTGAACACGCCATCTTTGGATCCAAAATAATAATTGATCATAGCCATATTGGCTCCCGCTTCTCTGGCGATCTGTCGGGTGGATGTACCTTCGTAACCCTGTTCAGAAAATAATTTTTCTGCTGCGGTTAAGATACTGGTCCTGGTGTCTGCTTTTTCCATTTTTATATTGTGCTACAAAATTAATCAATCGATTGATTAATTTTGTGTATTATTTATCCTCTCCAGGATAATTGACCAAAATCTGACAAGTTTTGTATTTTTAGGCTCATCACTTAACCTGATAAAGACATGAGAAGATTTTTGCTGTTATTGCTCGCTGTACCGTTATTTTCCTGCGCAATTCTTAAGCCAAAAGAAGCAGAAACAAAAAGCTGGATCAGAATTAATCTTCTGGGCTATCAGACGCATTCTTTGAAGGTTGCTGTATGGGTAACCAAGGGTAGTGTTGTTCCGAAAACCTTTGAACTGGTGGATAAAGAAACAGGCAAAGTAGCCTACAAATCTTCCTTTGTTAAAGCATTTGGTCATTATGGTCCATTCAAAGCTGGGGCGAGGCTTGATTTTTCAGCATTTGAAAAGCCGGGAAGATACCTGATCAGGACAGAAGGAGTCTATTCTCCTGAAGTGATCATTGGGGAGCAGGTTTATAACCATATGGCTGATTTTGCTTTAAAATATATGCGTCAGCAACGAAGTGGGTTTAATCCCTATTTGAAAGACAGCTGTCATGTACATGATGGATATACCATGTATGGACCGATGCCGGATAGTACACATATTGATGTTAGCGGGGGGTGGCATGATGCTTCCGACTATTTGCAGTATTCGACAACATCTGCAAATGCGACCTATCATTTACTGGCTGCCTACAGGGATTTCCCCGGGGTTTTTGGAGATCAATATGCAGATAATGGTCTGGAAGGCAAAAATGGTCTTGCTGATGTATTGGATGAGGCGAACTGGGGTTTAAAATGGCTGCTTAAAATGCACCCTCAGAAGGACTGGCTATTTAATCAGATTGCAGATGACCGGGACCATAGTGGAATGAGGTTGCCGACAAAGGACAATGCAGATTATGGAAAGGGAAAAGAGCGGCCCGTCTATTTTGCTAATGGTAAGCCTCAGGGGCTGGGCAAATTTCAGAATCGGGCAACAGGTACTGCTTCTGTTGCCGGGAAATTTAGCAGTGCATTTGCACTGGGGAGTAAAATTTATAAGCAACAAGAACCAGAATATGCATCTGTGCTGGCCGATAAGGCTTTGAGTGCGTATGCTTTTGGCCTGGCCAGACCGGGAACACAACAGACGGCCCCTATGCGCGCACCTTATTTTTATGAAGAAGACAATTGGAGCGATGATATGGAGCTGGCAGCTGCAGAGTTGTACGGAAACACCCTTGACCGATCTTATTTAGCAGCAGCAGAGGCGTATGCAGCACAAGAGTCAGTAACCCCATGGATGGGAGCAGATACGGCAAGGCATTATCAATGGTACCCTTTTCATAATTTTGGACATTATGAACTGGCCAGGACTGCTGAAAAGGAAGAAAGTAGAAAGATGGCTCTTAATTACAGAACGGGACTTGAAAAGGTCTGGAATAAAGCGAGGCTGAATGTCTTTTATCGTGGAATTCCCTTTATCTGGTGTTCTAATAATTTAACAGCCTCGTTTACTATACAAGCCTTTTTATACCATAAATTAACGGCAGACAAAACCTATGAGGAACTCGCTCAATCTAATTTTGACTGGCTTTTTGGTTGTAATCCCTGGGGGACAAGTTTCGTTTCCGGACTGCCTCAATGGGCGGATAGCCCGCAGGATCCTCATTCCGCTTTTACGCATTTAAATCATTATCCGGTAGACGGGGGGCTGGTGGATGGTCCTGTGTATGGAAGTTTATATAAAAATCTTATCGGGATTAAACTTTATGAGCCGGATGAGTATGAAGAATTTCAATCCGACCTGGTTGTTTATCATGATGATTACGGCGACTACAGCAGCAACGAACCGACCATGGATGGAACAGCTTCTATGGTTTACCTTCTGGCGGCTTTTGACAGCAGGGAGAGCCCTGTTGTGAAAGCAGTGATGGAGGAAGGAGCAATGGTGCGGGGGGACACCGCAGTGAAAAAGATTGCCTTGGTTTTTACAGGAGATGAATTTGCCGATGGTGGCCAGGCCATTGACGAGACCTTGCAACAGCAGCGCATCAAAGCCTCTTTCTTTCTGACGGGGCGTTTTTATAGAAATCCGAAGTATAAGAGTTTGATTCTAAAGTTACAGAAGAATGGAAACTTAATGGGACCCCATTCTGATCAGCATCTTTTATATTGCGACTGGAAAAACAGGGACAGCTTACTGGTGAGCAAAGATACCTTTGGGCAGGATCTGGACGAGAATTACAAAGCAATGGCTGTTTTTGGGATAGAAAAACCAACGTTTTTTCTGCCACCTTATGAATGGTACAATAAGGTGGTTGCCAGATGGGCCGGAGAGAAGGGATTGTGTCTTATTAATTTTACTCCGGGTACCAGGTCGAATGCCGATTACACCTGGCCCGAAATGGGCTCCCGCTATAAAAGCAGCAAAGAAATATACGATTCTATTCTAAATTATGAGGCTTCAAAGGGCTTGAATGGATTCATTTTATTGCTGCACATAGGAACGGATCCGAGAAGAAAAGACAAATTTTACAACAAACTGGGCCAGCTCATCTCGGAATTGAAACGCAAGGGATATCAATTTGTTGCGATAAATAAATTACCAGGGCTTTCGGGTGTTTCAATTTTAAAATAAATCAATACCTTTGAGGCATAAGAATTTAATAAGATGACTAAAGAAGAAAATAAAGCAAATTTTGATTGGGTTTATTACGTTTTGGGCCTGTTTTTTGGAATTGTAACCGGTGCTGTTATTTCCGGTAGTTTTGGCTATTCCCTTTTGGGTGGTCTGATCGGGTTCATTTTCTCTGCGATATTCCTGAATAAAATTGTAAAAGGACGTTCATACTAATTAATTAACATATGAAAAGGTTAAGTCTTGTTCTCTGTTCGGCATTATTTGCGTTAACTGTGCATGCGCAGGATATCAAATTTTCAGCGCCTGATGCCAGTCCGGCTGATATTGTGTATTATCCGTTGAATGCGGCAAAGGTGAAGGCGGGGGATAATTCTACTCCGGTGATTAAGGTAGTTTATTCAAGACCCGCAAAAAAGGGCCGGGAGATCTTCGGTGCACTGGAGCCTTTTGGAAAAGTATATCGTTTGGGTGCAAATGAAAGTACCGAGATCCGTTTCTTTAAACCAGTAGTGATTGGCAAAAAAGAAATCAAGGCTGGAGCGTACAGCTTGTTTGCTATTCCAAATAAAGACAATTGGACCATTATTTTGAATAAACAGACCGACAGATGGGGTGCTTATACTTATGATGCTTCTAAAGATGAAGTACGGGTTGATGTACCGGTAAAACCGCTGGAAAATGTAGTAGAAAACTTCTCTATTACTTTTGTTCCCCAGGCGGATGGTGCAAACCTGGTGATTGGATGGGATAAAACCTCTGTTCAGTTGCCAATTCAATTTAAATAACAACGATAAATTATAAATCTAAAAAGGCCGGGATACAAATTCCCGGCCTTTTTAGATTTATGCCTTTTTACGTCGCAGGAAACTGTCCAGGTAAATCAGGGCGAGGACGATATCTACAAAGAAAAAGATCCGGATGGATGTTGGGGTAATGAATTCCTGGGTGCTGACCGGGAGTTTCAAACTGGGTATATTAAAAGTTTCGTCACTTAAAGTGCTGTTGGCAATGGTATAAGCTATAAGAGCCATTATAGACAGCAGGAAAAAGGCAGCAATAGAATAGATAATCGTCTTGCTTACTTTTGTTTTTAAGGCGATAGGAGCAATTTCCAGCTTAACCTGGTCCATAACATTTCTGGTGAAGGACATGGAAGGTTCTTCTAGTTCTGCGCCTTTCATTAGTTGGTGAACTTCCTGTAATTCGGTGTAGACCTGTTGATAAGCCGGATCTGAGCCGATCTTTGCAGATATTTCCGCCTTCTGATCAGCGGTTAATCCGCCGTCCAGATAATCCCAAATTTCTTCATCTATCGTTTTCATATCAGCTCCTTTACTTCATCTTTTAACAAATATTGTAATTTTTCTTTTAAGCGGGTCCTGGCCCGGTGTAGTTTTACTTTAATAGTTTTGCTTTCCATGTGCATGGTTTGTGCAATCTCTTCCAGGCTTTGTTCTCCCATGTAAAATAAGGTAATGATCATGGCATCGTCAGGTAAAAGCAGATCAATGGCCTGACTCAGGTAGGCATATCCTGACTTTTTTTCAATGCTGTTTGCATTATAGTCAGAAATATGATTTTCAATCTGAACTGTATTTTCATCGTCATTCAGAGAGAGGGTAGCGAGTTTTTTCTTTCTGAGAAAGGTCATAGCCGTGGTATAAGTAATGGTATATAGCCAGGTGCTGAATTTAGAGGTGTGTTGGAAAGTGCCCAAAGCTTTATAGGCTTTTACGAAACAATCCTGAGCAATTTCTTCTGCATCCTCTCTGTTCTTTGCAAAACGCATGGCCATAGTAAATACAAAGCGCTGGTGACGTTTAACCAGATCGGCGTAAACCGCGGTATTTCCTTCCAGTACTGCTGTAATTAATGCGTAATCCGTTTTCTGCTCCTGCATATATCTGGTAAGACGCCTGTTTTCGGTAGCAGGTTACAGCAATTTAAGAAAATATTTAGTGTGCTGCGCCAGCAAAGAATTTTAGTCCGAGTATCGAGGCAATCAGGGTGGCTATAAAAAAGATTCGCCAAAAGTTGGCGGGTTCATTGAAATAGAGGATGCCAACAATAACAGTACCCACGGCCCCAATTCCTGTCCATACAGCATAAGCTGTACCCATTGGAAGGGTTTGGGTTGCTTTGTTTAAAAAAAAGAAGCTCAGGCTGATGCTAACGGCAAAGGCAATGGTCCATTTTAAATTGCTGAAGTTGTTGGATAGTTTTAAGCAAGTGGTAAAACCGACTTCGAAAAGTCCGGCTATGATGAGAATGATCCAGTTCATAGTTGTAAATTTTCGACAAAAATACAACAAGGCCGGGAGGGAGTTTTTTACATATGTTAAAAAACACACAAGGCCTGTATACGATAGGAGTATAACAGGCCTTGTGTAAGTCCTCATAAAATGTTAGCCTGTGGATTTTTACGTCTCTATTTTTCTGGATGATTATCCAGCCATTTCCGCTCAATCATATAGGATATAATAAGGCCTATCCCTCCAAAAATGGCCAGACAACCAAAATATACTGCGGTGGCTTGTTCATCTTCAATGCGGGCTTGCATAGAGATAAAAAGAGCGAGAAGCAAGCCTATACCAAGCCCAACCAGGAGCAAACCAAATTTAAGACTTAGAAAAGGCATGGGAGCTGATGGTCTTGATCTTGCGATACCGGGATCAATGCCGCGTTCTATCATGGCCATTTTTTCTCTGTTGGATAAGTACCGGATGCCGAATGCCAGGGCAAAGGCTCCAAGGAAAACTAAGATTGGGAGTAAGTCGTGCATCTTTTTATGTTTTAATCGTTTGCGATCTGTTAATTATATGTTCTGTATGTTAGGACAACATGTTTTTGAATTAGGTTACACCCTTTGTTGAAAAATCTGCGATGCTTATTTTATCTTTATCAAAAAACACATTTTGGAGCAGATTCTTAATCATATTAAAGAGATATATCCACTGAAAGAGGCTGACCTGAGCCTCCTGACAAAGGAATTAATTCGGATAGAGCTTCCCAAAAACCATCTTATCATTCGTTCCGACAGAATTGAACGTTCTCTTTATTTTATTGAAAGAGGAGTTGCAAGGGCTTATTGTGATGGAAAGGACAATCAAATTACTTTCTGGTTTGGAATGGAGGGAGATGCTATTTTTTCTTATCACAGCTATATTCATGGGGCTAAAGGTTACGAAAATATCGTGCTCCTGGAGAGTAGTGTGTTGTACGAGATAAAAACCGAGACCTTGCAGCGTCTTTTCAGTAAGCATATAGAACTGGCCAATTGGGGAAGGAAATTTGCCGAACGGGAATTGATCAGAACGGAAGAACGTTTTATAGGCCGGCTTTTTACACCTGCAGCGGAGCGTTACGCTGAACTGATCAGAAATGCGCCTTCTATCGTTCAGCGGGTTCAATTGGGGTACATTGCTTCTTATCTTGGCGTTACACAGGTAACATTAAGCCGTATCCGTGCAGAGCTGAGATCGGGAAGTTTATAAGGGCTTAGGCAGAATGGCTACCGTTAGTCTGCTTATGCAGTTCATTTTGTTTTTATCGGTATAGATCTTAATTTCCCAGACATGTGTTTTGGCCCCAATATGCAATGGTGTACAAATGCCGGTTACCAACCCATTTTTAACGGGTCTGAGATGGTTTGCATTGACCTCCAGGCCAACAGCAATATATTTTTCCGGATCCACACACATATAGGAAGCAATACTTCCCAGGGTTTCTGCAAGGACCACAGAAGCACCACCATGCAGTATACCTGCAGGCTGGTGTGTTCTTTGATCAACGGGCATGGTAGCCTTTATGAAATTGCTCCCTACTTCGGTAAACTTAATGTCCAGCAGGGCTCCAATATGGTTTTTGGGCCGGTCATTTAATGCTTCTGGTGTAAATTCTGAAAACCACATTACAGGTATCGTTCTTTAATGATTTGAGTATGATGAATAAGATGTCCGGCAATGGTGAACAGCAGTGCATTTACAGTGAGCTGTCTTCCTGCGGCGGTTCCTTTACGTTCCAGTTCCTGCGCATTGAGGGAATTGTAAAGGTAAAGATTGGCCCTTCTTACCAGAGAAAATTCCTCGGACAGGCTCAATAGGCTGCTGTCTGCAAAATGTGCCTGTTTTACATAATCATTTTCTTCAAAACCGGGTAATGGGCTTTGTTCTCCGCGGGCTATACAAAGCAGCCTGTAGGTTAGAATTCTTTCGGTGTCTATGATGTGTCCAGCCATTTCTTTAATGGTCCATTTTCCGGGGGCATAGGCGTAATCTGCTTTATCTATCAGATTGTTCAGGAAATCCGGGAAGTCTGTGCTTTGTTGTTTAAGGACTTCCAGTACGTTGTTCCCTTCTACCAGGCTGATATAGCCGCTAACCATTTCATGATAGTCGTTCGGTTGTGGTCGGTTCATAAGTAATGCTGCTTTTAAGTATAATTCTAAAGGTAGTTCCTTTTCCAAGGTCTGAATCTTTGACAAAGATCTGCCCGCTGTGGTAGTTTTCTACGATGCGCCGGGTAAGAGATAGCCCAAGTCCCCAGCCTCTTTTCCTGGTGGTAAAGCCGGGCTGGAATACGGCATCAAATTTAGACCTTGGAATACCCTTGCCAGTATCGGTCACGTCAATAAAGACTTCTTCTTTTGCCAGGTTTTCGATGATATTCACGGTGATGCTTCCTTCGTTGGCGATGGCATTGGCTGCATTTTTCAACAGGTTTTCAATCACCCAGTCAAACAGGGGGACATTTAGCATGGCCCGAACTTGTTCGTCTCCGGTGATGTTAAAAATGATCTTATCTGAGGTCCGCAATTTAAAATAGTCAATGAAATTATGGATCACAACGAAAACGACATGGTCTTCCAGAATGGGTTTTGAGCCAATCTTTGAAAAACGGTCTGTAATGACCTCCAGACGTTTAATGTCATTTTCCATTTCAGCAATCAGAGGATCATCTTCTGCATCAAAGCGGGATTTGATGAGTTCTACCCAGGCCATAAGCGACGAAATCGGTGTGCCCAATTGGTGGGCGGTTTCCTTGGCCATACCAACCCATACCTGGTCTTGTTCGGCTTTTCTGGCAGAACTGAAGGCAACATAGGCAGTGAGAAGAAACAGGGCGATGACACCGAGTTGTATATAAGGGAAATAGCGGAGTTGCGTGAGGATGAAAGAATCTTTATAGTAGACAAGCATCTTTCTGCC
>NZ_DATMRL010000731.1:0-25641 GCF_035566355.1 Pedobacter sp. | reverse complement strand
CACTATGCAGCTCATCGAAAAGGGAAAACTTTCTTTAAAAGATGATGTGAAGAAATTCTTCCCAAATTTCCCCTATGATGGGATCAATATTAAAATGTTACTTTCTCACCGCAGCGGAATGATGAATTATGTCTATTTCACAGACGGGATCTGGAAAGACAAGAAAAAGCCCATGAGCAATATGGATGTTATGAACCTGATTGCCGAATATAAGCCTGCACGTTATGCAGCTCCCGATACCCGCTTCCATTATAACAATTCCAATTTCATGGTCCTCGGTGCCATTATAGAAAAAGTAACCGGAAAGAAATATGCCGATTATATGATGGAAAATGTATTTAAACCAGCAGGAATGAAACATACCCATGTTTACTCTACCACAGTATACCCTAAAATCCCTGTTGATGTTGTTGGCCACGACCGCACCTGGAGATACTCTGTTGTTCAGAATTTCCTGGACGGGCCTGTAGGTGACAAAGGAATCTACAGTACAGTGCACGACCTCGTGCTATACGACAATGCCTTGCGTAAAGGCCGGCTGTTAACCAAGCCAAGCCTGGACTCTGCTTATACCGGCCACAACAAAGCCATCAACGGACATTTTAACTATGGCTATGGCTGGAGAATGTTTGACGGGGAAAACGGCAGAAAAGTTGTTTACCACACCGGCTGGTGGCATGGATTCAGACATATTTATGTCCGCGACCTCGACAAGAATATCGTAGTGATCTTTCTGGGCAATCTGACCAACGGAAGTTTACTCCACTTAGATGACCTGTATAAATACCTGAAAATGCCGGTGATCCGCAAAGGTGCTTATTCCGGAAATGGATCACTGCCTGGCAGCGATGAAGACTAATCAGGAAATCTTATCGAAAGATATCCCCTGGTTCTTCTTCTCCAGATAAGAACGTAACAGATGATTTTGAGGAAGTGAAAGTGTTGGATCTTCCTCAAACACTTCTATAATGGTATTTCTGGCCTCCTGAAGGATCACCTGATCCTTAGCCAGATCTGCAAGTTTGAGATCCAATACACCACTTTGCTGAGTACCTGATAAATCTCCCGGCCCCCTCAATTGCAAATCGGTTTCCGAAATCTCGAATCCGTTATTTGTCCGGACCATAGTTTCCAGCCGAAGTTTTCCCTCCTTAGTCAGCTTATTTCCAGACATCAGGATACAAAAAGACTGTTCGGCCCCTCTTCCAACACGCCCCCTGAGCTGATGCAGTTGTGACAAGCCAAAACGCTCAGCATGCTCTATCACCATGACCGATGCATTGGGGACATTTACTCCGACTTCAATTACTGTCGTAGCCACCATGATCTGCGTTTTACCTTCTACAAAAAGCTGCATTTCAAACTGCTTATCGGCATTGGACATCTTACCGTGAACAATACTGATTTGAAAATCGGGCAAGGGAAACTGATAGCGCATTTGTTCTATACCTGCTTCCAGATACAGCAAATCCAGTTTTTCACTTTCTTTAATCAGCGGATACACCACATAGACCTGGCGCCCCTTTCTGATTTCTTCTTTCATAAAGCCAAACATCCGTAAACGCTGCCCTTCAAAAAGATGCCTGGTCTCTATAGGCTTTCTGCCGGCAGGAAGCTCATCAATGATCGAAACGTCCAGATCACCATATAAGGTCATCGCCAGTGTTCTGGGAATAGGTGTAGCGGTCATCACCAGGATATGGGGAGGCACACTATTCTTTTTCCAAAGCTTAGCCCTTTGTTCTACACCAAAGCGATGCTGTTCATCAATCACCACTAAACCCAGGTTTTTAAACTGAACCTTATCCTCAATCAACGCGTGAGTACCTACAAGAATATCTATCTCGCCGTTTTCCAGCTGCTGATGCAGCAGATTGCGCTGCTTCTTGGTGGTGCTTCCGGTTAACACAGCCACCTTTACAAAATCTTCTTTAACCAGAGAAACCAATGATTGATAATGCTGACGGGCAAGGATCTCTGTAGGCGCCATCATACAAGCCTGATAGCCGTTATCGTTGGCCAGCAGCATACTCATTAAAGCCACAATAGTTTTTCCGCTACCAACATCCCCCTGTACAAGCCTGTTCATCTGAGCCCCTCTTTGTGTGTCCAGGCGAATCTCTTTGATCACCCTTTTTTGGGCATTGGTCAATTCAAAAGGAAGGATTTCTTTGTAAAAAGTATTGATCTTATCGCCCACTTTATCAAAGACTGCACCTTTAAATTTCAGGGTTCGCTGTTGTTTACTGTTCAGCAACTGAAGCTGTATAAAAAAAAGCTCCTCAAACTTAAGCCGTCGTTCCGCATCCTGCAATGACAGGGCATTTGCAGGAAAGTGGATGTTTTGTAAAGCCTCTCTCTTACGAACAAGTTTATACTTATCTGTAATATAACCCGGCAAAGTCTCCTTAACCTCACGGATGTGTTGCTCAATCAACAAACTTTGAAGTTTCTGAATCCCCTTACTGTCCAGAAAATGTTTCTTTAATTTTTCAGTTGAATTATAAATAGGCTGTAGCGTCAGGTTTCCTGTAATGCCTGCAGGCCTTGGATAATTTTCAAGTTCCGGATGTGATATACTGAAAGTCCCGTTAAACATATTCGGTTTACCGAAAACGATATATACCTTACCCCGCATCACATTTTCCTCCACCCATTTCAGGCTCTGGAACCAGACCAGCTCCATACTCCCTGTTTCATCCGTGAGCCTGGCAACAATTCTTCTTTTGTGCTTATCGCCAATGATCTGCCGGTCTGTAATTCTTCCTATGATCTGAACCAGTGGCTGATCTGGCTGAAGTTCATTAATTTTATAAAAGCGGGTACGATCTATGTAACGAAACGGATAATAGTTTAACAGCTGGACATAAGAAAAAATGCCCAACTCTTTTTTCAAGAGTTCGGCACGTTTAGGTCCAACACCTTTCAGGTATTCAATAGGCGACTCTAATACTTCTGTCAGCAAAACAACTCCGGTTTCAAAGTGTTAAGCTATGCTTTAAAAGCAACTACAGAAATCTCGACATTGACACCTTTAGGCAAACCCTTTACAGCAACCGTTTCCCTTGCAGGAAAGTCTTTTAGAAAATAAGAGCCGTAGATCTCATTCACTTCATTAAACAGGCTCATGTCTGAAAGGAAGATGGTAGTTTTAAGAATGTGTTCAAATCCAAATCCAGCCTCCAACAGTACTGCATGAAGGTTACGCATCACTTGCTGTGTTTCTTCTGCCAGAGAACTCTGGTTCAATTCACCCGTAGCCGGGTTAATGGCAATCTGTCCTGAAACATAAAGAAAACCATTGGCTAAAACCGCCTGGCTATAAGGTCCGATTGGAGCTGGTGCATCGTTTGTTTGTATAATCTGTTTCATCTGTTTATTTATATTTTTTATATCAGAAGGAATTTATCGGCGAATAAAACCATCCCTGTTTCAATTACAAGAAAGATTGGATCAATTTCCATAGGATACCTGCAAGAAAGATAAGTATAGCCAGTGCATTGATAAAATGCATGATCTTAATGTTAATATTAGTTGGCCGGCTATCGTCTTTCTTTCTGAAGAAGTACATACACAAATGTATAAATAAAAAAAGAGGGCTCCGAAATCGGAGCCCTCTTTTTTTTGTATGTTCTTAAGAAAGATTAGTTTCTTGAAGATTCAACACGACGGTTTTGGATACGACCTTCTTCAGTATCGTTAGAAGCAACTGGGTTAGCTTCACCATAACCTTTAGTTACTACAGCGCTAGAATTAACACCAGAGTTTACTAAGTAAGTTTTAACAGAGTTAGCTCTGTCTTTAGATAATTTCAAGTTATATGCAGCAGTACCTTCGCTTGAAGCATAACCTTTTAAAGTTACTTTACCACCGTTTTCACGTAATCCTGAAGATAATTTATCTAAGATTGGATAAGACTCAGTTTTTAAAACTGAACTGTTGAATTCAAATTGGATTGGCTCGAAACCAGTTACATTGCTAGAAACAGGCGCTACAACTTCTGCTTTTGGAAGTGGACATCCAGATCCGTCAACAGCAGTACCAGCTGGAGTTCCAGGGCATTTGTCAAACTGATCAGCTACACCGTCACCATCTGAATCTTTTTTCAAATCTTCAACTGATTTTTCTACGTTAGAAACACGAGTTTTAAGTGCTTCAACTTCTTGACGCAATGAAGGATCTTTCAATTCATCATACATCAAAGCCAATGGATTCACCCATTCCAAATCTGGTTTAGATTTAGAACCCAGAGAGAACTCAAGACCAGCATATCCGTAAGAGAATTTGTCTTTAGTAGTTCCTTTTGCATAAACTCCGTCTAAGTTATCACCGTCAACAAAGTGCATAGTATAACCTAAGTTGAAAGCAACACGGTCAGAAACTTTAAATTTCACACCAGCACCAACTGGGATGTATGATTCTTTAACGTAAGTTTTGTCGTGGTTATCACCAGCTTTATCTTTCCAGTCAGTAACTGTTCCGTTTGCAGCAGTAACTTTAGGTGCATAAGCAGCTAAACCGTAACCAAGAGATACGAAGAAGTTAACTGAATTTTCGCGACGTAAAAAGTCAACAGTTGCAACGTTAACAACACCTCTTAAGTCAGCAGCATAAGCCAAATCAGTTTCAAATGATTTTACACCATTTGCAACACCACCTGGCATGTCTTTGTTAGTACCAGAGATTTTTCCGCGGAAAATGTTACCTTCCAGACCAAATGCATGACCTAATTGTTTTTTCAAAGACAATCCGTAACCTAAGTTAACTTCAGCGTTTTTGAAATCGTTAGAACCACCGATAGCAACGAACGGAGATAAAACTCCCGCGTTTACACCGATTGACCAGGTTCTGTACTGGCCCCTTCCACCAAATACCTTGGCCGAAGACGGGGAAGCAGCAGGAGCATCCTGTGCGTTAACAAGAGTCGTAGCTCCCATTAAAGCGACAAAAGAAACTGCCAGACCCTTTTTTAAAGTAGAATAATTCATGATTTTCTTTTTTTTAAGGTTAAACAAATTTTAATTGTATAATTTTTTTGTGTAGCAAAATTAAACAAATTTTTAAATTCTCAAACACTTATACAAACACTGTTCCAAACTTGAAAACAAAGACAAAATAGGCTTATAAAAACCATAATTCATTCATAACCAGTGTAACATATACACATACATTAAATAAAAAAACTTCACATAGTGACCATAAACAACTACAAAACAACCATTTAGACCACAGCAAACATTCATTAAAAAAAAGTCAAACCCATTTTGTCATAAGAAATTCATTTCCGGCGATTGTAGTACCTGAATAAATTATTGAGGTTCATTCTTGAATTAAACACCCTTATACTATACAAGAGTCCACTTTTTTATACAGACTTATGATCCCACTGGTCTACAAACCTGTAAATATTAAACCCGGGCTCGAACATGGCCGTTCGAAGGTCTTTCCTCAATTTTACCCGGTCGACATCAGCCATTCTATAATGCTGCAAAATCTTAAAAGCTTTTTCAGCCATCAGATAAGGCTTTCTGTCGTTACCAAATTTTAAAGGTTTCATCAACCAGGAACAAAATTCAGCAACGCCCTCATTTTTATCCGCAACAGTCTTAAAAACAGGCACAACGGGATCCTGCTGACGCACCAGTTTTTTGAGGTTATTAGCAAATGTATCCGCGCCTTCCCGATCTGCCTTGTTGACCACAAAGGCCTGAGCAATTTCCATCAATCCCGATTTGATGTTCTGGATCTCGTCTCCCGATTCGGGAACCAGCACCACAACCGTACGGTCTGCCAGACCAGCAATTTCCAGCTCTGATTGCCCTACACCAACCGTTTCCACTAAAATCAGATCAAAATCTGCAGCCCTCATGACGTCGACCATCTCAATGGTCTTTGCGGAAATCCCCCCCAAAGCGCCCCTTGTAGCCACAGACCGGATATAAACGTTGGGATTGTTAAATTGCTGTGCCATCCGAATCCGGTCGCCAAGCAAAGAACCGAAATTGAACGGAGAAGTCGGATCAACCGCCAAAATGGCAATTCTTTTGTTTTTCAGGACCAGATGAGAAGTAATCGCATTGACCAGTGTACTCTTCCCTGCTCCGGGGGGGCCGGTAATGCCAATAACCGGCACATTGTCCCTGGCAGGGAGCTGCCGGAGCAAATGTCCTGCAGGAGCAATATCATTCTCTACCAGGGTTAAAGCCCTGGCCAGTGCAATAAAGTTTCCTTGTTTTATTCCCTCCAGGAGGGCATCACTGGTATTCATTTTAAAATCCTCTATGCAAAGAAATGGAATTTCCTGATTATTTGCAGAGTTTATAATGAAGTGGTAGCTTAGCACATTATTTCAACCATGTCCATACCAAAAATCATACATCAAACTTTTAAATCAGAAAAATTGCCCTTCCTTACCCGATGGCATATTTCCAGATTTAGAAAAAAGAACCCTGACTACGGTTATGAGTTCTATGATGATGCAAGGATAGAGAAATTTCTTGAACAGGAATATGACGTGGAGACCCTTGAACTCTACCGGAGATTAAACATCGGCGCGGCCAAAGCTGATTTTTTCAGGTATGCTGTTTTGTTAAAAAAAGGCGGAGTCTACCTGGATATTGACAGCAGTATAAAAGGAAGCCTTAACAATTTTATAAAACCAGACGATACCGCCATCATTTCCGAAGAAGGAAACCCAGGCCTTTATGTACAATGGGCTTTGGTCTATGCGGCCAACCATCCCTTTCTTCAGCGCACCATGGAGTTGGTTTGTGACAACATCAAACACAACAGATATCCGCATGACGTCCATAAAATGACTGGCCCGACCGCTTATACCAATGCCATCAATCAATGTCTGGCAGAACACCCCAATACCCCTTACCGCTTATTGGGCGTAGACTACAACGGACACCTTAAATTTAAGTACCCCCTAAGTAAACTCTCTCTCTATAAAAAAGGAGAGCACTGGAAAAAATTACAACAAACACAACCTGTTCTTCGCACCAAATAGGTCTCTTACCATCATCCTCCAGGCCAAAAATTTATAAAAGGCAATGAACCAAATAAAAGCGCAACTCTTTTTAGAAAAGTTATTCAACAACAGGAAATTCATTTTTTCCGTATGGGTTATATTGGCCATCGTGGCCACCTTAAAACAATTAAGATCGGGGAATGAACACAATAACTACTTAATTTTTACCCATACCTTTTACCATGCACTAGACCACCTCAACCTATACCTGAGGTATCCGGCAGAGTATGGCGACATGAACCATTACGGTCCATTGTTCGCACTAATCATTGCCCCTTTTACATTGTTCCCTAAATTTGTCGGAATGTTCCTCTGGCAAATTGTAAACATCTCTGCCTTATTCTATGCAGTGTCTACGCTTCCCTTAAAAAACCCAAAAGTTACCGCGGTTTACTGGATCATTAGTAATGAACTCCTTTCTTCATTGTTCTCCTTTCAGATCAATCCCTCTATCACGGCCATCATTATACTTTCGTATACGATGATCAATAAGAAGAACAATTTCTTCGCAGCATTTCTGATCTTCCTAGGAACATATATAAAGCTATATGGCATCGTCGGGCTGGCTTTCTTTTTCTTTGTGAAAGAGAAACCGAAATTTATTGCCTATTGCGTTTTTTGGGCTGTAGTTTTCCTGATCCTCCCAATGTTTTTCTTTACTCCGGAATACATCATTCAGTGTTATAAAGACTGGTCCGTTTCTCTGGCGGCAAAACAACTGGAAAATGCAACCCTCGTTTCCTGGCAGGATGTGTCTATTATGGGTATTTTCAGAAGAACATTACAAGATCCAACGATTCCAAACTGGCCATTTTTATTAGGCGGGATCATTCTGTTTTGCCTCCCCTATCTACGGATTAAACAGTATCGATCCGAAACCTTCAGATTGATGTACCTGGCTTCAACCTTGATTTTCACTGTTGTTTTCAGCAACTCGTCCGAATCCCAGACTTATATCATTGCTTTCACCGGGGTAGCCATCTGGTTTATCATCCAGGACAGGCCGCTCAAACCCGAGATCATTGCCTTGTTTGTCTTCTCTATTATCTTCACCACACTGGCCCTTACAGACTTTATTCCCAGATACATCCGCGACAACTACATCATGCGTTATTCGCTTAAAGCCCTTCCCTGCGCGCTCATCTGGTTCTACCTCAGTTATCAGCTCCTCTGCAAAAATTTCCTGAACAGAGAAACACCTGCAGCAACCGAAACCCTATCTTTGTAAATTAACAGAAAACAACAGCAATGAAAGTTACCGGCTTCACCTTTATCAGAAATGCAATTGTAAACGACTATCCTGTAAGTGAAGCCATCCGTTCTGTACTGCCTTTGTGCGACGAATTTGTTGTTGCCCTGGGCAACTCTTCAGATGAAACCGCAGCATTGGTCAAAAATATTGCTCCCGATAAAATACGCATTATTGATACCGTCTGGAACGACAGCCTTAGAGAAGGCGGGCAGGTATTTGCTCAGGAAACGGATAAAGCTTTAGCCGCTGTTTCTGCCGATACAGACTGGATGATTTATATCCAGGGAGATGAGTGTATTCATGAAAAATACCTTCCTCTGATCAGAAGGGAGATGGAAGAGAATCTGAACGACAAAAACATCGAGGCCCTGCTTTTAAAATACCGCCATTTCTATGCTTCCTACGACTATCTTGCCGAATCCAGACGCTGGTACCGGCGCGAAGTGCGCATACTCAAAAACCTACCCGGTATCCACTCCTACAGAGATGCGCAAGGATTTCGCATTAACGACCGGAAGCTCCGGGTTAAGCTGATCGACGCCTATGTTTACCACTATGGCTGGGTCAAAACCCCAAAGGCATTACAGGGAAAGGTGAGAAACTTCAATCAGTTCTATCAAACGGAGACTTGGATAGAAGAAAATCTTCCTGTTCAAAACACCTTTGATATGCATAATGCAGACCGATTGGTTAAATTTAAGGAAACGCACCCCGCAGTTATTCAGGACAGGATCAAGGCAACGAACTGGTCGTTCGATCAGGACATTACCAAAATGACCCCTAAAATGAACTTTCGGAGAAGGGTCCTCCAGAAAATAGAAGATCTGACAGGCATTCGGTTATTCGAATACCGAAACTATAAAATCGTTAAATAATGAAGAAAAGCTTATCCATCGTTATTCCAAATTATAATGGCAAACATCTTATGGAAGCTTACCTGCCCTCTGTAATTGCAGCAGCAGAACAAGCAGATGTGCCTTACGAAATTATTGTTATAGACGATGGATCAAAAGACGACAGCATATCTTTCCTAAAGAACACCTACCCTGGAATTAAACTTCTTATTAATGATCAAAACAGAGGCTTCTCCTATACTTGCAATCAAGGCATAAAAGCCGCCATCTATGAACTCACCTTCCTGTTAAATTCCGATGTCAGGCTAAGTGCAGATTATTTCGAAAAGCAATGGTCCTATTTTCAGCGGGAGGACACTTTTGGGGTAATGGGTTGTATCATGAAAGCTGATGGCAGCAAGATTGAAGATGCAGCCCGTATATTGTTCCGTAAAGGCTGCAGGCTTAAAGCAAACCGCTTTTATTACAGCAAGGATCCGCAAGATCAACAAGTATTCACCGCCTATCTGTCTGGAGCGAATGCCCTTGTAGATACCAGAAAACTTAAAGCATTAAATGGTTTCGATGAAATTTATTCCCCTTTTTCTTCTGAAGACTCCGATCTTTCTTTAAGAGCCTGGTTATTGGGTTGGAAATGCTATTATGAACACCGGTCTGTTTGTTTTCATCAGGTAAGCGGCAGCACCAGCACCCAGCTCAAGTCCACCTTCATGAAGAAAATCTATTTCCGGAACAGGTTTATCTTTCACAGCATCCATCTTGAGGGGTTCAGAGCTTTGATCTGGCCAACTTACCTGGTACTCCTGGAGGTTTTACCAAAACTCATTCTTGGCAAAAGCTGGATGTATGCAAGCTATAAAGAATACCTTCAGCACCTTCCTCAAATACGGGCATCCAAAAAGAGATTGGCTGCTTTAAAAGAACAATACCAATCCTCCCTTGAAGTTCAGGATGTTATTGACTTCATTAACAAATCTGTAGCAGAGAAGTCTGTTCAATACCTCTAAGCAGCATTTGTCTTTATTAAAAATAGAAAACGTAACTTTGCTCCCTAATTTTTTTTGATGAAAACATATTTTCGTTTATTATCCTTTGCAAAACCTATAGAGAAATTTGCGATACCCTATATCATTGCAACTCTGCTCTCGGTTATATTTGGCGTATTAAACCTGACCCTTCTTTCACCGCTTTTCCAGACCCTCATTTCGGTTGATTCGAAAACGGTACATAAAGTTAGTAAAACCTCCACTTCCGCATTCGATATTACGGGAAAGTTCGGAGACTTTGTAAACAATTCCATCAACACACACGGACCTATACCAACTCTAACCTATGTCTGCGTTATTATTGTTGTGTCCGTCTTATTGTCTAATATTTTCAGGTATTTCTCCCAACGGATTATGGAAGACCTTCGGGTGCATACTTTATTGAACCTTCGTAAAACGGTGTTTAATAATGTCATGAACATGCATGTTGGTTTTTTTAATAACGAACGCAAAGGAGATATCATTTCTAAAGTTGCATCCGATGTACAAGTGGTGCAATTTACAGTAACCAATACTTTGCAGGTGGTCTTTAAAGAACCACTTACGCTCATTTTTTACATCATTGTACTATTGTCGATCTCGGTAAAGCTCACTTTATTCTCTTTAATGGTTATCCCGATTTCCGGATTTATTATTAGTAAAATCGTTAAGAGGATAAAACAACAAGCCAAAGCTGCACATGAATCCTTTGCAAAAATGATCGGCTTCCTCGATGAGGCGCTGGGTGGTATAAAAATTATCAAAGCTTTCAATGCAAGTGAAAGGATAAAAGATAAGTTTCAGGCAGAAAACGTGTTCTATTCTAATTTGAACAGAAAGATGATCAGAAGGCAGCAACTTGGCTCTCCTGTATCTGAATTTTTAGGTGTGGTTATGGTTTCTTTCATTGTTTGGTATGGAGGTACATTGATCATGAGCCACGAACCAGGGGCACTTTCCACCAACCAGTTTATTGCCTATATCGCCATCTTTTCCCAGGTGATGAGACCTGCTAAAGCCCTGACCGATTCATTTGCAGGAATACATTCCGGGATTGCGGCGGGAGAAAGGGTTTTGGAACTGATCGATACGAAACCAGCACTAGTCAATAAACCCGGAGCAGCCAGACTGGAAGGATTTCATCAAGCATTAAGCCTGGAACACGTTTCCTTTAACTATGGAACAAAAGAGGTATTAAAAGATATTAATCTCATCATACCCAAAGGTAATACCGTAGCGCTAATAGGTCCATCTGGTGGTGGAAAAAGTACACTAATGGATCTCATTCCACGCTTTCATGACCCTAAATCGGGCGTGATTAAAATTGACGGAAGAGCCTATGAGGAATTTACCGTAGAAAGTATCCGGGAGCAAATGGGTATCGTGAACCAGGAATCCTTCCTGTTCAACGACACCATTTTCAATAACATCGCTTTCGCCAAACCTGAGGCCACAGAGGAAGAAGTTATAGCAGCAGCCAAAATTGCCAATGCACACGAATTCATTCTGCATACCGAAGAGGGCTATCAAACTTTTGTTGGAGACCGTGGAAACCGCTTATCCGGCGGACAAAGACAGCGTGTCTGTATTGCAAGAGCTGTACTGGCCAACCCACCGATCATGCTTTTAGATGAAGCCACCTCTGCTTTGGATACGGAATCAGAAAAACTGGTGCAGGATGCCTTGAATAACCTCATGAAAAACCGCACATCTATTGTGATTGCCCACCGCCTAAGCACCATACAGCACGCAGACACCATCGTGGTGATTGACAAAGGTGTAATCGTAGAGACCGGAAAGCACTCAGAACTCATGGCTGCAAACGGACTTTACAGACGGCTGATAGACATGCAAACTTTTACGGATTAAAATATGAGCCTTCTATCATCCCTCCCCAAGGTCAGTATAGTCATTGTTGTCAGAAATGCAGTTAATACAATTGAAAATGCGATTAAAAGCGTTCTGCAACAGGAATACTCCAACTTTGAACTGGTTATTCTGGATGGTGTCTCTACCGATGGCACCATAGGGATCATTGAAAAATATATGCCTGAAATTGCCTTTTTCTCCTCAGAAAAAGACAATGGGATTTATGACGCGATGAATAAATCCATAAAAAACTGTTCCGGTGAGTGGATTTATTTTCTGGGCGCTGATGACGAGCTCATGGACGACCATGTTTTATCGAAGGTTTTTAGCCATAGGCCGAAGAAAAATGAAGTCCTGTATGGCGATGCCTATTATCTGCACAAAAAGACTGTCAGATTTGGTAAAATGAACAGGTACAGCTTAAGTAAACATAATTTCAATCATCAAACCGTTTTCTATCCATCCAGCGTATTTGAAAAATATACGTATCAGACTAAGTATAAAATATGGGCAGATTATTTTGTAAATATCCAGTTATATTTTAAAAGTGATTATAATTTCACCTATATCCATCTGGTTGTTTCAAAGTTTAATGACTTAGGCACCTCAGGAGCCAGCCCTGTAGATACAGCCTTCGAAGAAGACCGGGTACAGATTACCAAAGAGATTTTCCCGCCAGATGTTTATATATTCTATACGGCAAGAAATATCTTTCGCAGTATACAAAAAATGCTCAGATAAGAATCCTCACCATAACGATCCATCCCATGAAAGCAGCCTTTACGATTTGTACAAACAACTACCTTGCACAAGCCCGGATTCTCTTCTCCTCTATACAGGAATTTGCAAAAGACTACACATGCTATTTGTTCCTGGTAGATGAACTGCATCCGGAAATCGACTACGAAGATTTTCCTGGCATTGAATTTATTCTGGCCAAAACACTCCCTATTGAGTTCTCCAGTCTGGTCAAAAAGTACGATATTGTTGAACTGAATACTTGTATCAAAGCCTCCGCTTTTAAACACCTGTTTAATGAAAAAGGAGCTGAAATCGTACATTATTTTGATCCGGACATTGAATTATTTGACGAAATTACCCATCTTGATATTCATTTCGAACAAGCCTCTATTCTCCTAACTCCTCATATTATAACGCCTATCCCATGGCAGGACGGCTCACCAAATGAGAATTTATTTTTGAACCACGGTTTGTACAACCTGGGATACCTTGGGCTTACAAAAAAAGGTGATTACATGAAGCTTCTGGACTGGTGGGAAAACAGAACCTTGAATATGGGTTACAATAGAACCCGGCACGGACTCTTTGTTGACCAGCTATGGATAAATTATGTACCCCTGTTTTTTCCCGGATCTACTAAAATCCTATTTGATCAAGGTTGCAATATGGGTCCCTGGAACTTACATGAGCGCTCTTTAAGCCATAAAGACAATAAATTCTTAGTGAACAATAGTGTATCCTTAAAATTCTATCACTTTAGTTCCTATAAGTACAACCAACATGAAATTTCCGGAAACTACCGGTATACATTTGCAAGCAATCCCGATGTAAAACCGCTTTATGACTTATATCAGGAAAAAATGATTGCATCCGGAGTGAAGCTGTATTCTGGAAAAAAATGGGCTTATGAGCAGAAGAAACCATTTTTCTCTAAATTTCTAAAGAAGAAAAAATAAAATAACCGGCTTATGAGTTTAAAAAAGATCGGCAGATGGATTGACGTACAAAACCACAGTACAGGATTTGAGATCGTCCAAAAATATTATTCAAAAAAGGAGGAAGGCCAATCTGTCCATCTATTTTCACCCGCTTTTCTCTTGCTGTATATGAAGCGGCTTTGCTTGATTTTTCTTCATCTGTTCAGGAATAAAACAACTTCAAAGAACCTGACCTCTCCCTCCATGAAAGCTTTTTTACTTAGATTACTAGGTTTTTATGCTTTGGGCGATGCACGTTCTGACTTACAAAAGGAGTATAGGCCCCTGGCATTTCCAAGTTTTTCGAATCCCCTGGTTTCCATCATCATTTCGTCATCCGGTGATTCTACATATACGTATAATATACTTCGTACGATCCTGAAAAACACCACAGGCATTTCCTACGAAATCATCCTGCTTTCTGATGGTTCCACAAAGCAAAATGACGACTTTTTTACCTCAACACCCATAATCCATATTCACGATTTTGAGAAAAAAGGATCCACATTTCTAAAAAATCATGCTGCAGGAATTTCAAGGGGAGAGTTTCTGTGTTTTCTTGACAACAACATTCTAGTCGGAGAAAAGTGGCTGGAAAATCTCTTAAATGTATTCAAGTATGACTCAAGAGCTGGTGTAGCAGGTCCAAAACTAGTCTATCCCTATGGTTTACTTAAAGCAGCCGGCAGCTTTATAGATCCGGCAGGAGAACGCATTTACCGTGGCCAGTACAAAGATGCTGAAGACTTTAAATACAATTACCTCAGTGAAACAGGCTGCTGTTCTTCTACCTGCCTGCTTGTTAAAAAAGATGTATTTGAAGAGGCGGGAAAATTCGATACCCTTTTTAGCACCCGGGACTATACCGACGCCAGCTTTTGCTGTTCTGTTAAGACAAAAGCAAATAGAAGTATATACTATCAGCCTCTTAGTAAGATCATCCATTTTGAAGGATTTAGTTCTGGAGCAATCGAACAAAAGCCTTCGGATAATAAATCTGAACAGCAACTATTTACAGCAAAATGGGCCAATGAACTCAAGCAATTTCATGAATCCACAACAACCACTAAAAGGCCAGCTTCAATTTTAATTATCGATGCGACTTTTCCGAAACCAGATCAGGATTCGGGTTCGAAAAGGTTGTTCGAAATCCTTAAGATATTCAAGTCTTTGCATCTGGATGTTTATTTCATGGCGCATCAGGAAACCAAGGTCGATCCCTATTACAGTAACCTGGTCAATATGGGAATCAAGGTTATCTGTCCGCAGTATCCTAAGGAAAAATTAACGAGGAAACTCCCCGACCTATTAGGTTCAATTGACATGACCTGGATATCAAGGCCGGATATTAATAAAATTTACGGTCCTGCTATACAAGCTCTAAAACCCATGCCCTGGCTGTATGACACCGTAGATCTACACTTTATCCGTTTGCAAAGGGCCTTTGAACTCTCCGGTATGGATCCGGCTAAGATTGAAGAAAAGATAAACCCTATCAGAGAACTGGAGTTAAGCCTGGCAAAACAGGCCAGTTGCACCATTACTGTTACCGATGTAGAAAAACAAATCCTCCATGCAAACGGTATAAAAAATGTAGCGGTCATCCCTAATGTACACGAAATACACCTGAATCATCCTGATAATCCAGGTTTTAACGAGCGAAAGGACCTGGTTTTTATCGGGAGTTATGCACACGAACCTAATATTGATGCCGCATTATGGCTGGCAAATGAAATTATGCCCCTGGTATGGGATACGAATCCTCATATCAAGCTCATTTTGCTCGGCAGCAAGCCAAGCCCTGAAGTTCTTGCCTTAAAATGCGACCGTATTGACGTTCCAGGTTTTATCCATGATGTGGAACCCTATTTCATCAATTCCAGGGTATTCGTTGCCCCTCTGAGGTACGGCGCCGGAATGAAAGGAAAAATAGGTCAAAGTCTTGAATATGGCCTGCCTATAGTTTCAACAAATATTGGCATTGAAGGCATGGGGCTCACTGACAGAAAAGATGTACTAGTTGGAGAAACAACTGCTGAGTTTGCTTCAAAAATCATTGAACTCTACGAATCCCAGGAATTGTGGCATAGCATACAGCGGAATTCCATCCATGCGCTGGAAGAATATACACCAGAAAATGTGACAAAGAAACTGAATACTCTTTTAAATAATCTAGCTTTGGATAAGCAAATTTTAGATTGATTTACCTTAAACAGCCCTTTCATTTCTAATGAATAAAAAACTATCAATTATTACGGTTAATTATAATAATCAAATAGGTTTAAAACAAACAATCAATAGTGTTCTAAGCCAAAACAGCCCTAGTGACTTTGAATATATAATTATTGATGGCGGTAGTACAGACGGCAGCAAGGAACTGATAGAAACCTATGCCGATCGGTTGACGTATTGGGTTAGCGAACCTGACAAAGGTATTTATAACGCAATGAATAAGGCCATACGGGCTGCCAAAGGAGATTATGTATACTTTTTAAACAGCGGAGATCTCCTATACGATCAAACTATTGTCCAAAAAATAGAACCTTATTTAGATCAAACCTGTGGTATTTATTATGGGAATTTGATCTATCAGGAAAAAGACATCCAGGTTCCCTGGATATTTCCAGAGCAGCTCTCCTTCTCTTTTTTTTTAACAGAAAACATAAATCACCAGGCATGTTTTATAAAGAGGGCACTCTTTGATGAACTTTTCTTTTACAATGAAGAGTATAAAATTGTTTCTGACTGGGAGTTCTTAATTTATGCCATTTGCAAGAGAAACATTCCCTATAAACACATCGATATGCTGATTGCTATATATGATACAACAGGAATCTCTTCCAATGCAAATAACCGGGAAGCAATGAACCAGGATAAAAATAAAACACTTCAAAAATATTTTCCCCTGTTTGTACAAGATTATCGCAATATTGACGCTATAAAACTTAAACGAGTTCAGCAATTCCTTTTCATTAAAAAGTTCAAGCCTGCATGGCTGGCTCTGAAAGGATTTATGAATATTGTTCTTTTATTCTTACCAAAATTTAAGAAAGAGAATGCTTAACATACTATACGATCATCAGATTTTCACTATGCAGCATTATGGCGGTATTTCAAGATACTTCGCCAGTATTCAATCCGGACTGGAAAAACAGCCAGATATTCATTTTAACAATGGTATTCTTTACAGCAAGAACTACTACATTAAGGACAAGACCTATCTTCCTTCTTATCTTTCCAAAGTTTTTTTAAAGAAAGACAGATCGATACAAAAATGGAACAGGAGATATTCGGAATACCTCATCAAAAAGAATAACTACGATGTTTTTCATCCCACATACTATAACCCCTATTTCCTTAAAAATATTAAAAAACCTTTTGTGATTACCGTTCATGATATGATTCATGAATTATTCCCGGAGATGTTTGAGCCGGGAGATGTTTTTGTGAATTACAAAAGGCTTTGCATAGAAAACGCTGCACACATTATTGCCATATCACAGTCGACCAAAAATGATATCATCAAAATCCTGGGTGTAGATGAAAGTCGTATTTCCGTAGTACATCATGGTTTCAGACCACAGATGTCTGTCAATTCTGATTTTACAGATTCAGAAAAAAAACAGGATTATTTATTGTTTGTTGGAGACAGAAAGGGTTACAAGAACTTTCCCAGACTAGCAACGGCCTTAACCCCTTTCCTAAATAAAAACCCAGAGATCAAACTTATTTGCGCAGGGGGTGGTGCATTTCAAAGCGCAGAGTTGGAATTGTTTATTCGTCTGGGTATCTCAGACCGTGTCCAGCAAATCAGTGCTTCTGATGAAACATTAAGCCGCTTGTATAAAAACGCAATGGCTTTTTTATTTCCGTCCTTATATGAAGGCTTTGGTTTGCCGATCCTGGAAGCCTTTCAAAATGACTGTCCGATCATTGCAAGTCAAACAGATTGCTTTAAGGAAATTGGTGAAGATGCGATTCAATATTTTAATCCTTATGAGGAGAGTTCCATCCTAAATGCACTTGAAGAAGTGGTTGAAAACAAGCAAAAAGCATTAACACTTGTAAGCCGCGGAAGACAGCAACTTCAAAAATTCCCTATGGAGTCTTGCATAGACAAAACACTCAACATTTACAGAACCTTTGGTCAAAAAAAATAAACTATGTCTACTTACCAAGTAAAATCGCCGGTACTCTTTCTGGTATTCAACAGACCAGACACCACCCTAAGGGTCTTTAATGAAATCAGCAAAGCTAAACCTTCAAAGCTGTATATCGCTGCTGATGGCCCAAGATCAGGCCGCATTGATGACGAGCGCCTTTGTAAAGAAACCATAGAAATTATAAGCAAGATCAACTGGGAATGTGAAGTAAAGACCTTATTCAGGGAAGAGAATTTGGGTTGCAAAGAAGCTATATCTTCGGCTATTGAATGGTTTTTCGATCAGGAAGAAGAGGGAATTATTCTGGAAGATGACTGTTTGCCTGCCAATAGTTTCTTTCATTACTGCGATACCCTCCTAGAAAAATATCGCTTCGATACACGCATAAGACATATTGCCGGCAGCAACCTCCAGCTAGGCAAAAAGTGGGGAGAGGCTTCCGTTTACTATGCCAACCAAACCCATGTTTGGGGTTGGGCAAGCTGGAGAAGGGTCTGGAAAGATTATGATAAAGACCTTAAAAAGTATGAAGAAAACGAGGTTCCCCTGCAATTGGCCAAAATCTTCTCTGATCCCTTTGTGGTAGACAGCTGGACACACATCTTTAAAGACGTTAAAGCAGGTAAAATTGATACCTGGGATTATCAGCTCGCCTTTACGAACTACTTTAACAACAGCCTTTCCGTAAATCCTAATGTAAACATGATCAGCAATATAGGTTTCCGGGAGGATGCAACCCACACGGTGAATTCAGATAATCCTTATGCGAACATTCCATTAGAAGAAATTTCAGAAATTACTTACCCGAAGTATGTTCTCCCTGAAAAAATGGCCGATTATGCCATGTTCAATCGCGACTTTAATCTTGAGGAACGCTGGAAAAGACACAATTTACTAAGAAGACAATTTAAACGCTGGTTAAAGAAAAAGTTTAAAACCGTACATTAGGCTAATTTTAATTTTTTGATCAACCAGTTAATTCTTTTTGGAACAGGCCGCTTTAATGCATCGTAAATTCCACAATGGTTGCCCAGATAACTTACAAAATCAAAGGTTTTATAGATATCGCCTTTAAAAAATAGCTTAAAATATTTTTTAAAGGCCCTTCTCTCCAGCTTAGATGCCTTTAGAAAGGATCTTTCCAGAACTTCCCTATGTTCAGGGAACACCTCCAGAATACTCTTACTTCCACAAACATAAGCACCATACAGCAGTCTGTTGATGTAATCAACATTTGCTCTTTTTGCTGGAATAATATGTTTAAGTTTCAATTCCGGCGCTACACCCGCAGAGCCACCTTCTCTAAGACAATACAAAACAATTTGTACATCTTCACCACAGCTTAACAAATTGCCTCTACGTCCCGGCAACGTAAAAACACCTTCTTCCTGCAGCTTTACATAAGCTTTCAAAAAAGAAGTTTGTACAGCCATCCCGGTTCCAAATGGATAACAGGACTGCCAGGTTCTGATATTGGAATATGCCATATACGGTTCGTGCCGTTCCTGAAATACCGATCGCCCATATGCTTCCAGGGAAGGATCAATTCCGTCAATAAAGTCGACCCAGATATTTCCAGGACCCCATGCAGTCACATGACTATATTTTTTACAAAGTTTGTCCAGCTCTATTAAATAATCAACATCCGGCTCATTATCGTCATCAAAAAAAACTATATGTTTACCTTGAGCTTCTTTTACCCCACCAATACGAGCGAAGGTATGGCCTTGCTCTTTGACCAGGATTATTTTCATCCCATCTATCTTATTCAGGTAATCCTGAATATAGGGAACCGTGTTCAAAGGGACAGGACTATTATTATCCACAAGGATCGTTTCTACCTTAAGACCAACCGTATTTATATTGTAAATGGCATCAAGGCACCTGCCCAGGAGGCGTGGATCAGAATTATACGCACAAATAACAATAGAATAATCAAAGCTGCTTTCCGACATTACCGTTTATTTAATTCAACAAATATACATTCCCAAAATTGATATCTTGATCAACCCAATGACATAAAGGGACTCCTTATGCCCTAATCGGTGTAACAAAGGTATATCTATTTTAATTGTTACTTTAAATATGAAGTAACCCAGGTTTGGATATTTAAATTTGGCCTTTTCATTTTCGAACTGACCTAAAGCTTAATGAGTGCCGGAAGCCCCAATAAACCAACAACTAATAATTATAAATTCATTGACTCCATACGTTTTATTTCCATGATGTGTATTGTAATGGAACATAGTTCTCCATTACTAGGGCTTCGCTTTCCAAATTTCAAAGATCAAATGGTTCAAACGCTGGCTTTACAATTTGAGAAGTCAGGAACAATCATATTTTTTATTCTTGCAGGCTTCCTGATTGGCGATAAGTTTATGGTTTACAGCACAAAAACCTATCTTTCCAGAAGATTGAAAACCACATTCAAGCCCTGGTTGTTCTGGCTCCTCATATTTCTCTCTTTGCTTTGCACTGATCAGTTCGTTCGCTTCTTCAAATTCGGTAATCGGGATATGATCGATCATCCTGTACTATTTTTATTAGAGAAACTTGATTTCATCGTTACTCAGACAAGTTTTTGGTTTATCATAAACTTCATGTTCTGTATCACCTTTCTATTGCTGTTCAGAAAGTATCTGTATACCATTACTTACGGTATTATCCTTGCTTTGCTCTCCTTATTTTATTCTGTAAATCTTTATTTTGAATGGATCCCAACCACGCACACCATAGCCCTTTTTGGATTCATTTTTTATTTGTGGCTCGGTGTAATGCTGCATAAATATTTCCAATCGTTTTGTAGTTGGGCAGAAAAACAATCTTTTGGGATTTCAGCTGTGGCGGTTTTAATAACCTTTGCCCTTGCCTGCATGGAAAGCTTAAATCTCATTAAATTAGGTTCTATGGATGCCTTCAATACACTCCGGTTAACGAATATTATCTTTTCTTTGGCCTGTTTTGTTTTCTTATTCAAATTCTGCAATTTCGACTGGATTGAAGACCTCAACCCTAGGGCAACGACCTTTGGGATTCATCTTATCCATCACATCCTGATTATTGTGGTTATACCTTTAATTTACAAACCGCTTCACATTGGGTTTACAGATAAACCAGTATTATATCTGGCTGCATTCCAATTTATCACTTTTATCATTATTTATCCAACCAGCTATTTAACTGCTTACCTGATCGGAAAGACAAAAAACTGGAAATGGACAGTAGGACAATAATTGGAGGGTTTGGATTATAAACCGTATTTTTGCTTTAAAGCAGGAATTAAACCCAATATTCATTGAATAACCTTAGTCAAAAAATAAATGTACTGGTCATAGGCGATATGATGATTGATCACTATATCTATGGCAATTGCAACAGGATCTCCCCGGAGGCCCCAGTGCAAGTTGTTGAAGTACAAAAAGAAGAATACACACTGGGCGGTGCCGGAAATGTACTGAAAAACTTAATTGCTTTCGATTGTAAAGTCTCTGTGATCTCTATAACCGGAACAGATGAGCATGGCCAAATGGTACTGGAACAGCTGAACAGTTGCGGTGTTTCTACGACTGGAATCCTGCAAGATCCCAGCCGCTGCACCACCGTTAAATCGAGGGTTTTGGCTTCCAATCACCACCTGATCAGACTGGACAGAGAAAACCTGTCAAACATTACCGCTGATCTGGAGAAAGAACTCCTTAAAACCCTTCAGAATGAAATAGACCAATTTGATATAGTTCTGGTTTCTGACTACAATAAAGGTTTATTAACCCCCGCCTTTCTAAAAGAAATCTTCTGTATTTGCAGGGAAAAAGGAATAAAAACCCTCGTAGACCCTAAAGGAACAGATTTCAGCAAATACAAAGGTGTCAATGTCATCAAACCGAATAAAAAAGAAGCCGCATTAGCCACAGGAATTGCCATCAAAGATCGCGAAAGCTTGCAGGAAGCCTGTGCCGTTTTAAAAGAATTAACAGGCTGTGATCAGGTCATCATCACCCTTTCGGAAGAAGGTATTGCATATTATACCGAAAACAAACTCAGTTTAATTCCAACAAAAGCGCTTGGGGTGATCGATGTAACCGGCGCAGGAGACACTGTACTTGCTGCATTAGGGGTATCCCTGGCTTCAAAGAAGTCCTTGCAGGAAGCCTGTGAATTTGCCAATCATGCCGCGGCTATCGTCGTAAGTAAAGTAGGCAGCGCCGTAGCCAGTTTTGAAGAGATAGATCAAAGGTTTCCCAAAATCTAATTTAGAACCCATTGTATGAAAGACCATATCAAAGACCTTTTTGCAGAGCATATAGAAGTAGCTAATCAATCGGCTGCAGCCAACAGCGCCTCTATTGTGAGGGCTTGCAGCATCATCACGGAGTGCCTTGCACAAGGCAATAAAGTTCTCCTTTTTGGCAACGGGGGGAGTGCTTCAGATGCGCAGCATATTGCGGCAGAATTTACAGGCCGGTTTGTTAAAGAACGCAGGTCACTACCTGCCATTGCCCTGACTACAGATACCTCTGCACTAACCGCTATTGGCAATGATTATGGTTTTGAACGTATTTTTGAAAGACAAGTAGAAGGACTCTCCAACCCGGGAGATGTACTCATTGGAATCTCCACCAGTGGAAATAGCGTCAATGTGATCAAAGCACTGGAAAAAGGAAACCAAACGGGTTGCAAAACCATTGGCCTGACAGGACGTGACGGAGGAAAAATGAATGATTGCTGCGACCTTAACATTGTTGTTCCTTCTGATGTAACGGCAAGGATCCAGGAAATGCACATCCTGATTGGCCATATTATATGCACCGCAGTTGATGCTGCTTATTAAGTCAATATGATCAGCAGCCTCCAACAACTCACTGAAGAAAAAATCTTCACCCGGCAGAACATCCGGCAGCAAATCGAAAAATGGAAAGCCGAAGGACATAAAATTGTATTTACAAACGGAGTTTTTGATCTTTTACACATTGGCCACATTAGCTACCTTCTAAAGGCCGCATCTTTTGGAAATAAGCTAGTTATCGGGTTGAACGCAGACAGCTCCGTAAAACGCCTTAAAGGCGACAAACGGCCCATCAATACGGAAAACAGCAGAGCGATTCTTCTAGCCTCCATGTTTTTTACAGATGCAATCGTTGTTTTTGAAGAAGACACTCCTTTAAACCTGATTAAAGACGTTCTTCCGGATGTATTGGTCAAAGGTGCAGATTATAAAATCGAAGACATCGTGGGAGGTAAAGAAGTCCAGGAGAGCGGAGGAGAAGTTATGGTGGTCGACTTTGTGGATGGCCATTCTTCTACCAACCTGATCAATAAGATCTCAGACAACAGAATCTGATATCATCATTTTCGATTTTATAAAACGCGGCAAAGAATATCTAACTCAATGCCCCGTTTTATACAGAAAAACTGATCTATAAAAACTTAGAAGTATCCCAATCTCAATCTCAGATATCCATTTTCAATTTTCTTAGGTTTAAAATTCCTATCAAAAATAGTCGCACTAAATTTGGCCTCTAAAATATAAATGCCTGATTTAAGTTTCTTTAAATTAGTAACTTCAAAAGTGGATTGGCTTTGAGCATCTGGTTTTAAAACTTGTGGTTCCCGCCAAGAATCAGATCCATAAGTTTTATAATTCACATTCTGATTATGTACTTCCAGAGCAACCCCATTGTGAGAATTATCTCTTCCAAAATCTAAAGCATAATTGTATTTACCAACGGAATATAAACCTATTCTATTTTTGGGAAATAAAATACCATTGCCTTCCATAGCATTCTTATGATATTTCTTTAAGAAAAAGAAACTTACAGTATTATCATATCCGCTGTCATGAATATCATATCTTCTTCCGTAAAAAACAGAATCTTTATCCCCCGATATATAATAATGATAACCTTTTACAATTGAATCTACTTTAGAATTTGGTTGTCGATTTAAAGTTCCCCCTGAATTCACCTTATTAACAATGGAAAGCTTACCATCAATAGTATAAGAAGCAGAATCTCCCGCGAGTTCCAGAGGGTCAGGCTTTTCAACGATAGGGTCGGGTAATGGAGTGTTTTTCTTACAGGCAGTAAAGAGTAGTAGGGAAAGCGCAATCCCGAGCATTTTTTGAGATTTCATTAATTAATAATTTTATTTGTGTGTCTTCAAAAGTAATAAAAATGGACTGGCAAAAAAACAGAATCCCTCAAAGCAGGATTTATATGCTTTCTTGAAAGAAAGCATATAAATTGCAACTAAAATAGCTATCAACAAAAAAGCCGCTTAATCTCTTAAGCGGCTTTTCTATATATAAAAAGTCTATTACAACTTCCGTTTCACTTCAACCTGTTCGTAGGCTTCTACAATATCCCCAACCTCAATGTTATTGAAGTTCTGAATATTCAGACCGCACTCGTAACCTCTGCTCACCTCTTTTACATCATCTTTATAACGTTTCAGTGAAGCCAGCTCACCAGTGTAAATCACGACACCATCCCTAACAATGCGAATCTTGCTGTTCCTGGTAATTGTACCATCCAACACCATACATCCTGCAATGGTACCCACTTTCGTAATTTTGAAAGTCTCTCTGATCTCCACGTTCGCAGTGATCTTCTCTTCGAATTCCGGAGCAAGCATACCTTCCATCGCCGCTTTGATCTCATTGATCGCATCGTAGATAATAGAATACAAGCGAATATCGATTTGCTCGGCCTCAGCCAACTTACGTGCACCAGATGAAGGACGTACCTGGAAACCGATAATGATCGCATCAGAAGCAGATGCCAGTAATACATCAGACTCTGAAATCTGACCTACAGCTTTACTAATGATGTTCACCTGGATCTCCTCAGTAGACAGTTTCAATAATGAATCTGACAATGCCTCGATAGAACCATCCACGTCACCTTTAATAATCAGGTTCAGCTCTTTAAAGTTACCGATTGCCAAACGACGGCCAATCTCATCCAGAGTAATGTGTTTCTGCGTACGCAAGCCCTGCTCACGCATCAATTGTAAACGTTTGTTTGCAATCTCTCTTGCTTCCACTTCACTCTCCAGTGCATTGAACCTGTCACCGGCAGTAGGTGCACCCTGCATACCCAATACCTGTACCGGTACTGAAGGACCTGCATTGTCCACTTTCTGCCCACGTTCGTTAAACAAAGCTTTAACACGACCGCTATAACTACCCGCTAAAATCGGATCTCCAATTTTTAAAGTACCCGCCTGTACCAGAACTGTTGTTACGATACCACGGCCTTTATCTAAAGTAGCCTCAATTACGCTACCAGTAGCACGTTTATTAGGATTTGCTTTCAGCTCTAATAACTCGGCCTCAAGCAATACTTTTTCCAATAACAGATCAACGTTCAATCCGCTCTTACCAGAAATCTCCTGCGACTGGAATTTACCACCCCAATCCTCAACCAGGATATTCATCATAGACAACTGCTCGCGAATCTTATCCGAATTTGCACCCGGTTTATCAATCTTTGTAAAGGCAAACACCAATGGAACACCTGCAGCCTGCGCATGGTTGATCGCCTCTTTTGTTTGAGGCATCACCGCATCATCAGCAGCAACTACAATGATCGCAATATCCGCAACCTTCGCACCACGGGCACGCATCGCCGTAAAGGCTTCGTGACCCGGTGTATCCAGGAACGTTACTTTCTTTCCGGTTGGCGTAGTTACCATATAGGCACCAATGTGCTGGGTAATACCCCCCGCCT
>NZ_DATMRL010000730.1:0-6983 GCF_035566355.1 Pedobacter sp. | reverse complement strand
TGATTCCTTCCGGCCTTTGCAGGAGGACATCATTGATGCTGTTTTAGCACATAAGGATACCCTGGCCTTACTGCCAACGGGTGGTGGAAAATCATTATGTTTCCAGGTTCCGGCGATGTTGCAGGAGGGGATTTGCCTGGTGATTTCGCCTTTGATTGCATTGATGAAGGACCAGGTTGAAAACTTGAAAGCCAAGGGGATTGATGCAGTGGCTATATATGCGGGTATGGGAAAGCGTGAAATTGATATTTTACTGGACAATTGTATCTATGGCAAAATTAAGTTTTTATACCTCTCTCCTGAACGGCTGCTTTCTGATATTGTAAGGGTGCGGATTTCCCATATGAAGGTGAATTTAATTGCCATTGACGAAGCGCATTGTATTTCCCAGTGGGGCTATGATTTCAGGCCGCCTTATTTACAGATTAAGGAGTTAAGGGCGATTTTGCCGAAGGTTCCGGTGATCGCACTTACGGCCACGGCTACACAGTTTGTACGAAAAGATATTGCAGAGAAGCTGGAACTGAAAGATCCCCAGGTTTTTGTGAAAAGTTTTGCGCGTAAAAACCTGAGCTATGTTGTTTTTGACCTGGAGGATAAATACAAGAAACTGGTCGACATCATCCGGAATGTGAAGGGTTCTGGTCTGGTCTATGTGAGAAACAGGCGGGAAACAGCGGAAGTGTCTTTCTTTTTAAAAAGAAACCAGATTTCGGCAGATTATTATCATGCAGGCCTGGAACGGAGTGAGAGGTCGAGAAAGCAGGAAGACTGGAAGGGTAACAGGACCCGTGTAATGGTGGCTACAAATGCTTTTGGGATGGGCATAGATAAGCCTGATGTTCGTTTTGTGGTGCATCTGGATCTTCCGGAAAGCCTGGAAGCCTATTACCAGGAAGCTGGAAGGGCCGGACGGGATGAACACAGGGCTTTTGCGGTATTACTGGCCAATAAGTCTGATCAGAAAGCTCTGGAACATAAGTACTCGAACAATTTTCCTTCTGTAGAGGAGATTAAAAAAACATATCACTATCTGGGCAGTTATTACCAGCTGGCTTATGGCATGGGCGAGGGTTTGAGTTTTCCTTTTGATCTGGCGGATTACTGTAAGAAGTTTAATCTGGGAGTCCTTAAGACCATTGGGGCGCTTAAATTTCTGGAGCATGATGGTTACCTGACCTTATCGGAGAATATCTTCTTACAGTCGAGGGTATTGTTTTTGGTTAATAATGAGGATCTTTATCGTTTTCAGATTGAGAATGCTGGCTATGATCCTTTAATCAAATCTATATTAAGATCTTATGGTGGTTCATTTGATCAATATGTAAAGATTAATGAGTATGATTTGACCAAACGCCTGGGGGTGTCATTTAATACCCTGGTGAGCATGCTGAAAAGGCTCCATGAGCTGGAAGTCTTGTCTTATTTGCCGCAAACAGATCAGCCACAGCTGCAGTTCCTGCGTCCGAGAGCGGATCAGCTACATATGGATATTGATGTGAAGTATATTGAACTCCGGAAGAAGATCCAGGACGATCAGATCAGTGCTGTTTTGGCTTATGCAAGTACTGCACAGTGCCGGAGCGTTCAGTTGCTGGCCTATTTTGACGAACCCGCTGCGTCGAAATGCGGGGTTTGTGATGTTTGCCTGGCCGAAAAGCGGGCTGAGGAGTCGAAGGAATTTCCGGAGAAGCTGGATTTCGAGATTGCAACCTTATTACAAACCGGGCCTCAGAGTTTGGATGATCTGGTAGCGGGAATAAAAACCGGAAGCGAAACGGAGAAATTGAACCAGATCAGGGAATTGCTTGATGCTGGCAAAATAAAAACAGATGGAAAAAACTATTATTTATAAATTGCGTTGATACTTATCATATCATGATAGCTTCATTACCATTGAAAAACAAACCGAGTTTACGAGCTCATTAATACAAATGAAAACAATAAACAAAGAATTAATAATTATATACCGATGAAAAAATTAACCTTTCTTATCCTTTTACTTCCAATTCTATGGTCGGCTTGTAAAACCAAATGTGTTGAAGATTCAGGAGTCCGGGCATTGCGTGCTCAGACCGTAAAGGAGTTTAATGAAATAGAAATTGCTGGTCCGATTAAACTAGTCCTGCATCAAGTTCCAGACAGTGTGTATCAGGTGAAGGTATCTGCAGATTCTAATGTGGTAAATCTGATAGAGACCAAGGTAAGTGGGGGGACATTGAAGCTGAAACTGGATACGGCTGCTTATTGTGGAAAGGATTCTATTGTTGTTTATGCGAGTATTGCGCAGTTGAAATCTTTAAAGGCAGAATCTCCTAGCAAGGTGGTGAGTTCAGGGCGGTTGAATGTAGATGATCTGAAGCTCACGTTAAATGGCAGTACGGAAGTAAACTTAGATCTCAACGCGGGTAAGGTAACGACAGAAGTTGATGGAGCGACTAAGATCCATTTGACCGGACAGGCCGGGACGCATTTGTTTAAGGCTAAAGGTGCCGTGGAACTGGATGCTTTTGATTTTGTGGTTGGGATTTATGACTTGAATATTAAGGGTGTAGGAAAGGCGAATATTAATGTGCTGAATGATTTGAAGGTTGCGACTTCTGGTGCGACGTCTATTTCTTATAAAGGAAATCCTAAGAATGTTAAGGAAGATAAATCGGGAAGCAGCTCGATACAACAAGTAAAGTAGGTTTTTTTTAAGCTGGGCTTAAAAAAAAATAATGCTGCTCAGAAGAGACATTGAGCTTCGCTGCAGTCGCGCAGCGGCGCGCAGAAGGCGTAGTCTCCGAAGAAGACATTATTTTTTTACGAAGTGCTTAAAACTTTTTTTTATACTTTTAGTCCCTAGACAAACATGGAACAGAAGAATAACAAAAAAGTCATCCGGTCGTGGGCATTTTTCGACTGGGCAAATTCAGCGTACAACCTCGTCATAACCTCGACAATTTTTCCCGCTTACTACACCATTATTACGACAACCCCCGAACACGGAGATAAAGTCACCTTCTTTGGGATGCGTTTTGTGAATACCGCGCTGTCCAATTATGCACTGGCTGTAGCTTATCTCATTATCGCGCTAACCTCGCCATTACTAACTTCTATGGCAGATTATAGGGGGAATAAGAAGATATACATGAAGCTGTTTACCTGGCTGGGTGCTTTGTCCTGTTGTGCATTATTCTTCTTCAAGCTGGACACCCTGGAGCTAGGGGTGATCTGTTTTGCTTTAGCGGCTATAGGCTATGCAGGCGGTTTTGTGTTTTACAATTCTTATCTGCCTGAAATTGCTACTGCTGATCAGCAGGATGCCGTAAGTGCAAAAGGCTTTAGTTATGGCTATGTAGGGAGTGTGATCCTGCAGCTCATCTGTTTTGTATTTGTTTTAATGCCAGAACTCTTTGGGATCACTGATCTCAGTTTCCCTCCAAGATTGTCCTTTTTACTGGTGGGCCTATGGTGGATCGGCTTTGCCCAGATCCCTTTTAAGGTATTGCCGAAGGGCAGTCCAAATTTCAGCGTAGAAGAACAAAAAAAGGTGTCAGGAGGCTTCAAAGAGCTGCAAAAGGTTTGGCATCAGGTTAAAACGATGACTTTAATGAAGCGCTTTTTGCTGGCTTTCTTCTTTTATTCTATGGGCGTTCAAACCATTATGCTGGTGGCTGCAAGCTTTGGAGAAAAGATACTGCATCTGCCCACATCCAGTTTAATCTTAGTGATCTTGATTATACAGCTTGTTGCTATAGGGGGCGCCAACATGATGTCGTATCTATCTAAAATCTATGGTAATGTGAGCGTGTTGATTAGTGTTGTGGTGATTTGGGTAGGCATGTGTATTGCGGCTTACTATATCACTACAGCGGTTCAATTCTACGTTTTAGCAGCAGTGGTCGGATTGGTAATGGGCGGTATACAATCTCTTTCCCGGTCAACTTATTCCAAATATATTCCTTCAAATACAGCGGATACGGCATCTTTCTTCAGCTTTTATGATGTTACGGAAAAACTTGCAATTGTAGCCGGATTGGCTAGCTTTGCATATATAGAAGAATTAACCGGCAGTATGCGGAACTCGGCGATTGCATTGACCACCTTCTTTATCATGGGGCTGGTGTTGCTGCTGGCTTTAAAAGCCGCAGAGAGAAAGATTTCCGCAAAACCGGTGCTGGATTAGAGAAAAAGAATTTATAGATGAAGATAGAATTATTTATTCCATGTTTTGTAGATCAGTTGTATCCTGAAACTGCTTTTAATACCATTAAAGTATTGGAAAAGGCTGGTTGTGAGGTGAATTACAATTCCAGGCAAACCTGCTGCGGACAACCGGCTTATAACGCTGGATATTGGGAAGAAGCCAAAGAGACCGGCACTAAATTTTTGAATGATTTTTCTGAAAATAAATATATTGTGGCGCCATCGGCCTCTTGTGTGGGAATGGTAAAAGGTGGCTATAATGATTTGTTTACGAATACTATAGTGCATAATAAGTGCAGATCGATGCAGACCAATATCTTTGAACTTTCAGACTTTCTGATCAATATTGCAAAGAAGGATTATTTTGGAGCCGAACTGGAAGGAAGAGCGGTTTACCATGACTCCTGCAGCGGACTCAGGGAATGTAAGATCAAAGAAGAGCCACGTTTGCTGCTGTCTAAAGTTCATGGACTGGAAATGGTAGAGATGAAGGATACAGATATGTGCTGTGGATTTGGCGGAACTTTTGCAGTTAAATTTGATGCCATTTCATCGGCTATGGCAGAGCAAAAGGTGAACAATGCGCTGGAACAGGAAGTAGATTATATCATTTCTACAGATCTTTCCTGCCTGATGCATTTGCAGGGGTATATTGACAAAAATAACATTCCATTGAAAACCATGCACCTGGCAGATGTGCTGGCCAATGGCTGGCTTGAATATTAAATTATATTTTGACATAAAATTTCTCTGATGAAAGCTTTAATGATCGCCGTTGTGGGCCTTTTATCCTGTAGTTTACAGGTCAATGCACAACAAAAACAGTCTGGAGCCATCCAATTTGAAACTCGTTTTGATCCTGCTGCAGCAATGGAAGCCAATGGGATTAAAATCACACCGGAGATGAAAGACAGACTTCCGGAAAGTTCAAAAACTGATTTTGAACTGTTGTTTAATGCCACGGGTGCAAGTTATACCAAGGTAGAGGAAACAGAAGACAGCAACGGAGGCGGAAGAGGTGGTTTTCGTTTTGGCGGAATTTCCAATCGCGATTATTACTATAACTTTTTAGATCATAAATTGACGGCTGTATTTGACCTGAGTGATACAACGTACTTTCTGGACGGTAAACTGGGACAGGCCGATGTATCTATGCTTGGCCGTGGTTTAATCGGACAGCCTGTTGTGGAATATATAAAATCTGATGAGGTGAAAAAGATTGTCGGTTTTGATTGCCATAAGGTTACAATTAAAACCACCTCCAAAAGAAAGATCATGGAAGAGGAAAAGGAAATTGTAGATGAAACTGTACTTTGGTATACCAAGGATCTGGGTTTTGAGTTTTCGCCTAATCCTGCACTTTGGACAGAAGGTGCTGTGCTGTCTATCCAGTCGAAGGCAGGAAGTACACTGGCAACCAGTATAGAATTCAGAAAGGTTAATGCCAAAGATATAAATCTTCCTAAAAAAGGAACAGTGATTACTTCGGATGCCTATAAAGCTAAACTGGAGCAAATGATGAAGAACAGGGGCAGGGGAAATAGCCAGAGAAGAGCTCCTGGGAATTAATATAAATTTCAGTTTAAATGAACTGATTATTTGAAATTTACTTTACCTTTGTGCCTGAAAGAAAATCACATTGTAGGTGATTTTAATAAAATTATTTTTTTACTTATAAATCATAGTTGTAGATGATTAACATTACACTGCCTGACGGCTCAGTACGTCAGTATGAAAAGGGTATTAACGCCCATCAAATTGCATTGTCCATTTCTGAAGGTTTAGCCCGTAACGTATTGGCTGCGGAAGTAAATGGTGAAGTTTGGGATTCTTCCCGGGCTATTGAAAATGATGCTTCTGTTAAATTGCTGACCTGGAATGATACTGCCGGTAAATCGACTTTCTGGCATTCTTCTGCTCACTTAATGGCTGAAGCCCTGGAAGCTTTATATCCGGGAACTAAATTTGGTATTGGTCCGGCTATTGAAACCGGATTTTACTACGATGTGGATTTTGGAGACAGGGAATTTTCTTCGGACGACTTTAAAGCCATCGAAACAAAGATCCTGGAACTGGCTAAGCAAAAGGAAACTTTTGTTAGAGAAAGTGTTTCTAAAGCAGATGCTGTAAAGTATTTTACAGAAAAAGGCGATGAGTACAAATTAGATTTAATTGACGGCCTGGAAGATGGAAAGATCACTTTCTATACTCAGGGGAACTTTACAGATCTTTGCCGTGGTCCGCACATTCCGAATACCGGTTTTGTAAAAGCGGTAAAGCTAATGAATGTTGCCGGTGCTTACTGGAGAGGTGATGAAACCCGGAAACAGTTAACTCGTATTTACGGGGTTACTTTTCCAAAAGCAAGTGAGCTGACAGAATATCTTCATATGATTGAAGAAGCGAAAAAAAGGGACCACCGTAAATTAGGTAAGGAACTGGAACTTTTTGCTTTTTCTGAAAAAGTAGGTATGGGTTTGCCTTTATGGTTGCCTAAAGGAACTGCTTTACGTGAACGTCTGGTTCAATTCCTGACTAAAGCGCAGGGAAAAGCTGGTTATGAGCAGGTGGTTACACCGCATATTGGACATAAGAACCTGTATATCACTTCAGGTCATTATGAAAAATATGGTAAAGATTCTTTTCAGCCGATTAAGACACCTCAGGAAGGGGAAGAGTTTTTCCTGAAACCGATGAATTGTCCGCACCATTGCGAAATCTATAAAGTAAAACCTCGTTCTTACAAAGACCTTCCTTTGCGTTTTGCAGAGTTTGGTACAGTGTACCGTTAT
>NZ_DATMRL010000729.1:0-11868 GCF_035566355.1 Pedobacter sp. | reverse complement strand
GGTAGTTTCATCGTTCTTTAAAACAGGTGCTTTAAGTTTTGAAACATCATAAAGATCCAGAACAGAAGCCTGAGCCTGTGCATCAGTACCACAGTTGAACTCACCGGCATTAGGATTTGCTTCAACCTTAATTGGTCTTCCTTCTCTTGTTTTTACTAATATACTTTGTCCGTTATAAGTGGACACATAATAGTTAGGTATACCTGGAACAACCTCTTCCGGTTTTACTAAATAAGGAATTGATTTTACAACTGGCGTTGGCTGACAAGCCGCAAGGGTTACCGCACCTAAACCAAAACCTAACGCCTTTAAAAAGTCGCGGCGAGGAGTTACTGTACTTAATCCTGCTTCATTTAAAACATCTTCTATTGGAAGTGGCTCAGCAAATTCGTTTTTGTTGTTTTCAACAAAATCCGGAGTGTTTTTATACTCTTCTAGGCCTTTCCAGTATTTTTTATTGCTTTCCATTTAAGCTTTATTACTGTTTATCGAACGTTCTTTTTTAACTAAACTCTCTATTAATAGTGACATTTACCACACTCTAAACCACCAAGGGCAGCAGGCGTAATTTTTTCGCCTTTTTTGATCTTCTCATGTGCTTCGATGATCTTCGTATAGAATGCATTATCCTTCACATCCAATTTGGTGTCTTTGTGACAGTTGATACACCATTTCATTGTCAAAGGAGAATACTGGTAAATTTCTTCCATTGTATTCACAGGACCGTGACAAGCGAAACAAACCGGTTCATTTGGTTTCAAACCTTTTGCTTTACGGATTGCTTTCTCTGCAACAACAACGTGTTGTGAGTGGTTGAAATAAGCAAAGTCAGGAAGGTTGTGTACACGAACCCACTCGATAGGTTTTTCCTTGGTTTTATCGTAAGTCATTTTGTCCGCATCGTATCCAAGAGCGTTATAGATTTTCTGGATCTCAGGAGAAATGTTGCCATCATGGTTATCTCTTGCCTGAACCTGTTTGTGACAGTTCATACAAACATTCAATGAAGGTATAGATGCATTTTTAGATTTGAACGCACCTGAGTGACAATACTGGCAGTCAATCTGATTCGTTCCGGCATGCAGTTCGTGAGAGAACTTAATTGGCTGAACCGGCTGATAACCTGTATGAACACCTGTATTCCACATTCCCATCCATCCAAATGAACCTAGTGTAATCACCAGACACAGGATAAAGAAGAAAACGAATTTCTTGTTTTTAAATAAGATACCTAAACCAGCAGCCAGGGAAACTTTTTCTTCCTCAACCACTTCAATACCTTGTTTCTTCAGAATCAGACGCTCCAACATCTTAATTGCGCGACCCAATACTACAAGAACAACGATAGAGATCAGGATAACCGCAACCACACCAGCAAGAGAGAAGTTAGACACTTCTTCCTGAACAGCAGGCCCGGCTTTATCACCTTCTTTTTTAGGCTCACCTGCTTTTACATAAGCAAGGATACTTTTAATTTGCTCCGGAGTCAGCGAAGGAAATGCAGTCATCTCTGCATTTGGATTCCATTTAGAAGCTTCAACAGCTTCTTTGTCTCCAGAAGCGATAAATGCAGGTGCATTGTTAATCCACTTCAACAAGAATGCCTCACTTTTCGTTGGCACTATTGTTTGTAAAGCAGGTCCGGTCATATCACGGTCTAAAGCGTGACAAGAAGTACATTTTTCCTTAAAAATTTTCCTTCCTTCTGCTGCATCCTGTGCCTGTGTACCAGAAACGATTAAAACAGATAGAGCCGTTAACATGAATGCCGACTTCCAAACTCTTCTAATGATCAATGAGATATTCCTCATAATGAGTATTTTATACAATTTTTTAAAAAACTTACAGTTGTAATTGATGTTTAAACTTAGATCTATCATCAAAAACGTGAACAAAAGTAAAGTTTATTAAGTTATCAATGACAAATAAATGACAGGAAATACAATTTATAATCATTCTAAACTATGCCCTGAAATGCTCTAAACGAAGAAAATCAGCAGCTTTTTTAAAAACCGCTGATTTTCACTCCCCCTAAATGTGAGAGATAATTTTGGATTTTAAAATTACATTTTTAATATCCATGCAAATATTAATGGTGCAACGATCGTTGCATCAGACTCTACAATAAATTTAGGTGTATGAATATCCAGCTTACCCCAGGTAATCTTTTCATTAGGCACAGCACCAGAATAAGAGCCATATGAAGTGGTAGAATCAGAGATCTGACAGAAATAGCTCCAGAACGGAATGTTCTCCATCTCCATGTCCTGATACAGCATTGGTACAACGCAAATCGGGAAATCTCCGGCAATACCTCCACCGATCTGGAAGAATCCGATTCCCTTACCCGAACTGTTGGCAATATACCAATCGGCCAGCCAGCCCATATATTCAATACCGCTTTTCATGGTTGTTGCTTTCAGTTCACCTTTCATCACATAAGAAGCAAAGATATTCCCCATAGTAGAATCTTCCCATCCCGGTACAACGATTGGCAGATTCTTCTCTGCTGCAGCCAGCATCCATGAATTTTTCGGATCGATCTCATAATATTGTTCAAGATCACCGCTCAAGAGCATTTTATACATGAATTCATGTGGGAAATAACGCTCACCTGCTGTGTCAGCATCTTTCCATAGTTTATGAATGTGTTTTTGCAGTCTTCGGAAAGCTTCTTCTTCGGGAATACAAGTATCTGTAACCCTGTTGTAGTGATTCTCTAAAAGGTCCCATTCGTCCTGAGGGCTCAGGTCACGATAATTAGGAACCCTTTTATAATGTGAGTGGGCCACAAGGTTCATGATATCCTCTTCAAGGTTCGCACCTGTACAAGAAATAATAGATACTTTATCCTGACGGATCATCTCCGCCAACGAAATACCCAGTTCAGCTGTACTCATTGCACCAGCCAGGGTGATCATCATTTTACCCCCTTCATCTAAATGGGTTTCGTAGCCTTTGGCGGCATCCATCATAGCTGCCGAATTAAAGTGGAGATAATTCGTCTCCATAAATTTCGATATTGGTCCTCTTGTGCTCATCTTGTTTTTTAAATAAAGCGCAAAAATAGACAAATAATCTTAAACCCGCACAAGCTTATCTGTTCGACACAGATCACCAATGCAATCCACCGTTTTTAAAAAGGTCGTAAGCGGTTTGATAATTGGAAATGGCCTGTTGTATAATCGGCTCCGGAAATTTAGCCGGGAGCTGTTCATTCGTATCCTTATTATATATATAGGTCTCTATCTTCTGCTGAGGACTTAAAATAATCAAACTATCCTTTTTCATATAAGCCAGTTTCTGATAAGTACCAAGAACAATCCTGGAATCATAACCCGGATCAAGTACATTTTTCCCGTACAAATTACTCTCATAATTCCAGCCCATCAGTCTAAACAAGGTCGGATAAAGATCAATCTGGGAACAAGTCTGGTCAATCACCTTAGATGCTGTACCTTGCAGGTTTACAATAATGCAGGGAATATGGTATTTGCTGATATCGATCTCATTCTTCCCGGCACTGCTCGCACAGTGATCTGCAACAATGATGATTACCGTATTCTTAAACCAGGGTTTTGTTTTTGCTTTCTTTAAAAACTCACCGATCGTATAATCCGTATACCTTACTGCTCCGTCACGTCCGCTACCGGAAGGAATATTAATCTTACCTGCAGGGTAGGTAAAGGGGCGATGATTTGAAGTCGTCATCACAAAATTATAAAAAGGTTTCCCCTCCTTATAATATTGGTCAGACCCTCTGATTACTGCATCATAAAGGTCTTCGTCGCTAATCCCCCAGGCATTTTCAAACTTTACCTGATCATCTGTTATGATGGTCCTCTTGGTGGTATAAGACTCTCCAACCATGATTTTTTTACCCCGGTCTACGATATCAAAGCCATTACTCCCAAAATACTGGTTCATATTATCGAAATAACCATCACCCCCATAAAAAAAAGTACGGTTATAGCCGGCCTGCTGAAAAATATGACCTACTGTCGTCAGTTTTTCATTTCCAGGCCGCCGCACAATGCTGCTTCCAGGCGTTGGTGGCACGCACAAAGACAAAGCCTCCATACCACGCACAGTTCTGGTACCCGTAGCATACATGTTCGTAAACAATATATTTTCTTTTGCCAGGGAATCCAACACAGGAGTCAAATTGGACTTGCTTCCAAAACTCCCCAAAAATTCCGCACTTAAACTCTCCACAGTAATCATGATTACATTCGGTCTGTAAGCAGAATTGCCGTTATCAATTTTTCTTCTTACAGAGTTCCCTTCATTCAGATAAACACTCCCCTGCTCTGACAATTCTTTTCGAATCACCTGATAAGCCAGCTTCTTCTCTATCAAAGGATAGAAATCATTATAATTTAATTCGTTATTCTTAAATGCTGCAAAGAAAGAATATACCCCAGCCTTTGACAATTCATTCTGGTACCGGTTCTGTGAACCATCGGCCAGACTATTACTCACAAAAAAACCATACACCACGGCCAGACCAATAAGCAGCCCTGAAATCAGAAAGCGCTTAGAGAAAGGCGTATTGGAATAAAAGCTGTTTGTAAAAATCTTCTTCTTATAAAAAAGGAACATAACAGCTGAAGTCAGCAAAAGAATTCCCCCAATTAAAATAGGTAAAGGATAAGACTCATTAATATTGTTAATCACCTCATAGGTATAAATCAGGTAGTCAACCGCAATAAAATTAAAACGGCTTTCAAACTCCTGCCAGAAAGTAATTTCCGCAAAAAAGGAAAACATAAAAATCAAAACCACCAGGAACAACCATATATAAGTAGCGATCCGGTTAAATTTTGAATTATTCCATTTCTGCGGCAATAAGAGCAAGTACAAAGCGTAGGATGCAACAATAAAAAAGGAAACCCCTAAATCAAAAAAGGTTCCGGTAAAGTAGATTTTCAAAATCGACAGAAAACTCAAATCTGTTTTCATTAAAGAGGCTACCAGTAAGCCTGTCCTGATTAAAAAGGAACTGATCAGGAAAACAATAATAAAAGAAAACAAAACACTATACCTGTTTTTTAGGATACTCAACTGCATATTTAAGCTTAAATAAACTCCAAAACTACTATATTAATCTGAACAAATCCCGAAGAGGAATTCTTTTCCATATAAATATAAATTAAAATATTCCATCAGTTCTAGTACTTTTGCGGCAATGAAGAAGATTACACTGCTCGCTATTTTATTTTCAATAACACTTCCTTCCTTCGCACAAAAGAAACTCATCAAAAAGATGCTCTCCAATGAAATCGATACCACCAGGAGACCAAGCTTTATGCCGATCCCGGTATTAGGATACAGCCAGGAAACTGGTCTTGAATTCGGTCTGGGTGGCCTTTTCTCTATGTACATGGATCGTAAAGACACGCTAAACCGAAGTTCAAATTTTTCATTAATGACCTCTGTGTCTACCAAGAAACAGTACAACTTTACCCTCAGAAATGATATATATACCCGTCAGAATAAATTTCACCTCATGGGCGAACTCATTTTCAGACGGAATCCATTCAATTTTTATGGTATAGGCAATAAAACGCATCATGCTGATGAGAACAAGCTGCTGGAAAAACAATTCAAAATCCTGCTTGAAGCCGAAAAAAGTCTTATCCCTTACACCTACACCGGTGTTTCCATTGGTTACGAAAATTACAGCTATACCGATAGAGGAAATGGGGGCATTTTTGCCACCAATCCTGATATCCATGGCAAAAATGGAGGAGACCTGGTCTATATTGGGGCCTCGCAAAGTTATGACACCCGAAATTCCAATAACTATCCAACCAAAGGTTTCTTCGGACGGATTACCTACCAGTATGCCCCGCAATTTTTTTCCAGCAATGAATTCAACACCAGTCAGATCAAAGTTACCGTAAGTAACTTCTGGCCGCTAGCCAACCGCCTGGTCTTAGGTGTAAACGGATTCTATCATACTGTTCAAAGCAAGAACACCCCATTTTATCTTCTACCGCAGCTGGGAAATGACGAAATGATGCGCGGTTATTATCGCGGAAGATACAGGGACGAAAATCTAATTACTGCTCAAGCCGAACTCAGATACCGTTTTACCAATAGATTTGGTCTTGTTGCCTTTGCCGGAGCCGGACGCGTTTTTGCCAATGGTGATTTCTCCCTCAAATACTTCAAACCTACTTACGGGGGCGGCGGACGTTATTTCTTTGATCCGGCAAAAGGCCTGAGCGTACGACTTGACTATGGTATCGGGGAAAAACCACCGCATGAAAAGCGCCAGAGTGGTTTCTATATCAGTCTCGCGGAAGCCTTTTAATCAATACTTGATTTTAAAATGCTCCTTTACCTGTCCTTTTTTGAAATAGACTAAACCGATCCAGAATAAATCGACCGTTACGGTAACCTCGGGGTGTTGTTTGATCTCCTCCCAGGCTTCCTTCATGCCCTCACTCCAGTAAATGTCATCAAAGATAAGTAAGGAATGCTCCTGCACTTTTGGGAGGCACCATTTAAAATAATTCAGGGTAGCGTCTTTGCGATGGTTACCATCTACATATACAAAATCCAGTTGTTTCTGCCTGTCTATCAGAGCTGGGAGTATTTCATCAAAATTGCCTACTTCCAGTTCCACATGGTTCAGCCCCAAATCCTTAAAATTCTGAGCAGCCACTTTAGCCGTTTGCGGGCAACCCTCTATAGTGATCACTTTTGCCTCAGGCGATGACCTGGAAAGATAAGCTGTCGTGATACCCAGACAAGTACCCAATTCAATGATCAGCTCAGGCTTTCGTTCCCTCGCCAGGCGATAGATCAACTGAGCAAGACGAGGACTCTTAAGCGCATTCTTTGCAATTTCCTTAACACTTTTTTTCCTGTTTTTATTCAGGTGAGACCCTGCCCCCAAGTCTGTAACCTCGATTACGGCATCGTCATTCAAAAGTTTTTTTCTCTGTTCCTCTATACTTTTGTAATCATTTTTTGACTTAAAATCGTAAATTACCTCATCTGTTAATTTATAAACAAACGGAGAGTGCGTACCATGTCTGCTTTTAGCGGTAAAACGATGCTTTAAGTAATCGATAAAAAAATTAAAAACCATAGCTGCAAAAATAGACAAACGTACAATTGGAATTGCATATAATGGAAAATAGTACAGAAATAAGTGCATTGATCAAACTTCTGGACGACCCGGACAATGAAGTTTATGAGCACGTGGAGCGTCGCCTGCTCGAGTATGGGAATGCTGTGATCAATTATCTTGAAAGCACCTGGGAAAAATCACTTGACACGCTTGTACAGGAACGCATAGAGAATCTTGTTCACCGAATTCAGTTCAGCAATGTTAAAGAGGATCTTAATCTATGGTTTCAGAGTGGTGCCTTCGATCTTCTTCAGGGAGCACTTGTGATCAACAGGTATCAATACCCGGATCTGGACGAACAAAAAATCATTTTCCAGATAGAAGAAATTAAAAGGGAAATCTGGATGGGATTACAATATGAAATGAGTTCCATCGAGAAGATCAAATTCATGAACCACATTTTCTACAGCATCTATGGTTTTTCCGGAAACACAAAAAACCATCATGATCCTCAGAACTCCTATATCAATCAGGTACTGGAGAGTAAAAAAGGGAATCAGATCTCCTTAGCCATTATCTACTCTACCATAGCCCAAAAACTGGATATTCCGGTCTATGGCGTGAACCTTCCTCAACACTTCATCCTAGGTTATATAGATGAAAGCAAGAAAGAAGAGCATGAGTTTGGAGTCCTGTTCTACATCAATGCCTTCAATAAAGGAGCTATCTTTGGAAAACACGATGTAGACCAGTTTCTAAGACAACTCAACCTGGAACCGCAGCCAGGATTTTATGCCCCCTGCAGCAATGTAGAAATCATTAGAAGAGTGATCAGAAATCTGATTTCAGCCTATGAGAATCTGGGCTCCGCGGAAAAAGTGCAGGAATTAAAAGAATTACAGGAAATTTTAAACAGCAGTCCGGTTTAAGCCTATTTCAATAAATGATTCATGCTTAACCAGTTCACCAAACGATCAAACCATTGATCGGCAGTGGTCGGATTATTCAAACCAAAGCCGTGGCCACCAGCCTGGTAAATATGCATTTCTACCGGAACCTTCGCTTTGACCAGGGCCTGGCTATAAATGATACTGTTCTCTACCGGAACCGTAGCATCATCTGCAGCCTGTACCAGGAAAGCTTTAGGACTTTCTGCATTTACACTCCGCTCATTCGAAAAATATTCTTTCTGCTCCATAGAAGCATCCTTTCCAATCAAATTCCTGAGCGAGCCTGTATGGGGTGATTCTAAAAAAGAAACAACAGGATAGATCAGTACCGAAAAATCAGGTCTGAGGTTCACCTGACCCGCAGCCGGGATCTTCACATCCATATAATGTACAGAAAGACTGGAGGCCAGATGCCCACCGGCAGAAAAGCCCATAATCCCAACCTTAGCCGGATCTATATTCCATTTTACTGCCTCATTACGCACTTTATAAATGGCCTGCTGCACATCCTGTAAAGGACCGAATGACTTATCCAGCATAATGGCCGTATCCGGCAACCTGTATTTTAAAACAAAAGCCGTAACCCCGATCTCATTAAATTTCTTTGCCACATCATAACCTTCATGTGTAATGGCCAGACCAGAATACCCGCCACCAGGACAAATAATAACCGCAGTACCATTTGCCTTATTTTTAGGCGCCTGGTAAACCGTCAGGGTTGGCTCAGAAACCTTAGTAATGATCACACCACCCTGTTTTCTCGGCGTAGATATCTCCTTAAAATCAGACGGCACGGGTTTCGCCCCAGGTATTGCACCCGGATAAAGGGATTCTACTTTTTGTGCCATCAAGCTGTTTGCCGACATCAGAGCAACCATAAATAAAGTGCTTAAATATTTCATGATTAAAATTCCATTAGGTATGCTTTTAAAAAGTCGTTCAGTTCACCATCCAATACAGCCTGAGGGTTAGAAGACTGGAAATTTGTCCGGTGATCTTTCACCCTCCTGTCGTCCAACACGTAACTCCTGATTTGCGAACCCCATTCAATTTTCTTTTTATTCCCCTCTATCAATGCCGTCGCTTCCATACGTTTACGCATTTCCACTTCATACAATTGCGATTTCAGCAAACGAATGGCATTTTCTTTATTCTGTAATTGAGACCTTGACTCCTGGTTTTTAATCACAATACCAGAAGGCTTGTGGTATAAACGCACCGCCGTTTCTACTTTATTTACGTTTTGCCCACCCGCACCACCAGAGCGGAAAGTTTCAAACTCTATCTCCGAATCTTTAACCTCAATCTCTATGGTATCATCTACCAGCGGATAAACATACACCGAAGCAAAAGAAGTATGCCTGCGGGCATTCGAGTCAAACGGAGAAATCCTGACCAGGCGATGCACACCATTCTCTCCTTTCAGATAGCCGTATGCAAATTCTCCGGAGAACTGAAGTGTAACTGTTTTCACACCCGCGATCTCTCCCTCCTGGTAATCCTGTTCTGTGATTTTGTACCCGTTTTTTTCGCCCCACATCATATACATACGCATCAGCATATAGGCCCAGTCACAACTTTCTGTACCACCAGCGCCCGCAGTAATCTGCATCACAGCCGGAAGCTGATCTTCCTTGTTCTTGAGCATATTTTTAAGCTCAAGCTCTTCTATCGCTTTTAGGCAAAGATCATACTGCTCCTGCATTTCTTCTTCAGTAGCATCACCACTCTGCAAAAAATCAAAAATGACCTGCGTATCTTCCAACAGCGCATTTGCTTTTTGCCAGCCATCGGTCCACACCTTTTTTGAATTAATTTCTGCAATATGTTTTTCTGCCTTTTTAGGATCGTCCCAAAAATCTGGCTGCAGGGTAAGTTCCTGCTCAATACGAATATCTTCTAGTCGGTCATCAACGTCAAAGATACCTCCTCAGCGACGCTACTCTGTCCCTTAAATCCTGAATTTGTTCTTTAGTCATAGCCCAAAGATATAAAATAGAAAAGGCTATCTAAATAAACTTTAGACAGCCTTTTCTAAAACAGATGTTTTATCCGTTAAAACAACCCTTTTAATTTATCCATGATACCTCCTGTTTCCCCTTCCTTACTGGTAAACAGGTCGGTCAGGTCAGACAACTGAAACTTTCCATCCGGACCGGAAATTTTGCTCAATACATCCTTTATATCAAATGAGCTATCATTCGGATCATTGGTTTTGTTCACAAATTTATCCAGGATACCCGGGATTAAGGAAGAAGCAATATTTTTAGCCGATTCCGCATTAATCCCTAAGCCAGCCAGTTTATCCGTGAAGCTCGAAGTCGCCTGCTGCGCAACATCACTATTGGCCACATCACCACCCTTAAAAGCATCAATAAGGCTTCCTATATTTCCAGAAGACAACTGATCCTTGAGCGTATCAAAAATAGATCCGGAGGCTGCCTGAATGGCCGCCTCATTATGTTCATTAGGAACCTCACTATTGTTTACAATAGCATCCTGAGCGCTTTCAGTAACCAGTTGTTTTAAATTTTCTAACATAGCAGTTTTTTTTTAGGTGAATACGTTATGTTTTATCATATAAATATAATCAAAATTAAATCCAGCTTTCTCCATTCTATCAAATAAAATAAAGCCTTACATTTACAGAAATACCAAGATTATGCTACCAACAATAAATTTCACAGAAACAGAAGCCTATAAATATCTGGCAGATCACTTTATTGATATCAATGAGAAAAGTTTAAAAGATCTTTTCACAGAAGATAATGCACGATTTGAGAAATTTTCTCTACTATTCGAAGACATCCTTCTTGATTTTTCGAAGAACCGCATCAACGATACCACTTTAGCCTTGCTGCTGCAGTTGGCCAAAGAATGTAAACTGGATGAAGCCATCAAGGCCATGTTCAGTGGAGAAAGAATCAACCAGACCGAAAACAGACCTGTACTTCATATTGCCTTAAGAAATCAAGGCGGTAAAAGCATCCTTGTAGATGGCAAAAATGTCATGGAGGACGTGAATAAAGTATTGGCCAAGATGGAAAAATTCAGTGAAGCCATTATTTCAGGCGCATGGAAAGGCTATACCGGCAAAGCCATCACCGATGTCGTTAACATTGGTATTGGCGGTTCAGACCTTGGACCCGTTATGGTCACTGAAGCTTTAAAAGCGTATAAGAACCATCTGAACCTTCATTTTGTTTCCAACATTGACGGTACTCATATTGCAGAAACCCTCAAAACTGTAAATCCGGAAACCACCTTGTTCCTGATCGCTTCAAAAACCTTTACCACTCAAGAAACCATGACCAATGCCCATACGGCAAAAGACTGGCTGCTGGAAAAAGGCGCGAAACAAGAAGATATTAAAAAACATTTTGCCGCCCTGTCCACCAACGTAAAAGACGTGGAAAGCTTCGGAATCGACACAGAAAACATGTTCGAATTCTGGGACTGGGTGGGTGGACGTTATTCCCTTTGGAGTGCCATTGGACTTCCAATTGTACTGAGTATCGGTTTTGATAACTTTAAACAACTGTTGGCCGGAGCACATGCCACCGACCAGCATTTTGAACACACGCCATTTGAAAACAATATCCCAGTTATACTTGGCCTTATTGGCGTATGGTACATCAACTTCTTCGATGCCGAAACACAGGCTATACTTCCTTACGATCAGTATATGCACCGTTTTGCGGCCTATTTCCAACAGGGAGATATGGAAAGCAACGGTAAACATGTAGATCGTAATGGCCATGATGTGACTTATGAGACCGGACCGATCATCTGGGGCGAACCAGGCACCAACGGCCAGCACGCTTTCTACCAGTT
>NZ_DATMRL010000728.1:0-36133 GCF_035566355.1 Pedobacter sp. | reverse complement strand
AAATTTCATATTGTTCGGACTTTGAATGTCCAAAACTATACTGGAGGATCAGCAATGGGGTATTGAAGCTGAGATTCAGGCGTTCGGATTTATAAATCTGGACCTGCTTTATAAAGCGCCGGGGTAGTACCCTTATGCTTTTTAAAGGCTGTATAGAAAGTTGACTTGGAATTGAATCCTACCGCGTAGCCGATCTCTTCCAGTTTGATTGCTTTGTCATTCGAGATCAGTTTGCAGGCCCGTTCGATACGATATTCGTTAATATACACGGCAAAGCTCTTGCCCAGGTTATCATTTAGCAACTGGGAAAGCTGGTGCCCGGAAATATTAAGTATTTTGGCCAGGTCGTTCAGCTTCAGATCAGGGTCTTTATACAATTCCTGCTCGGTAATGGTCTTTTGCAGCTTTTGGGTCAGGGTTAGCGCCTGCTGCTCCGTGAATTTTTTATTGGCATAACGTTCTGTTACTTCATTTCCTAAAAATATGGTGTCAGATTTTCGCCGGTTAACGAATAAAGGAATATTCAGGTACAGTAGCAGCGAGAAGAACACCGCCCCGCTGATATAAGCTATACCGGAAGATCCGAAGAAAACGATCAGGTAAGTGATAAAGATCACTGCGTTGGCCACATAGATGGAGAGGATCGGTCTTTCGCCTGGCGACAGTTTCTCCGTTGGTGACCATGCGCGGACCAGAAGCTTCCTGAGCAGCCAGCCGGTCAGCAAGACATAAACTGCCCACTGGAGGTAGATCAGGTGTACAATATAGTGATTCCAGTCCCAGGGATGGCTCTGGTAGGGAAGGACAATGCCCACCGTCGCGATCAGCGCAATCCAGACTCCATAAATATATTTCCAGGCAGCGGGCATTTGTTGGTATTGCCCCAGAGCGGCCTTGGTGAAATAATAAAGCGAAGGCCCGATCATAAAACAAGCCGACAGGCCGATCTGTAAATAGATACGAGGCAAGTCTGGATAAAAGTAATTTAAGGTGGCCTTGGCGATGCGCAGGCTCAGTGCCAGCAGTAGCAGACCCAAAAAGCGGGATGCGGGCGAAGTGGTTTTTTTAAAAGCCAGTAGGTAAAAACCCAGGATAAGCCCGTTAAAAGCCCCTAAGGTGCTGAAGAAAAATAAAAGTTCTTTTCCAATGCTCATATGTCGCTGTGGTTCAAATATAAACTTTTGCTGTCACATCTATGGTTTGGGGACATCTGATATTTACCATAAACCTTTCGCCGAAATGGTTAGTAGGTATATCCTGGACCTTACAGGTACTGAGGCGTGAAAAGAGGTGCAGTTTTTTGGAGGGTTGTCCGGGGAAGGAGATTGTTTTTGATACTTTGACTTTTGTTTTTTAGCGATTAAATATATTTAATTACTATAGATTGAGGTATAATTGGTAAATTGTTTTCTTAAAAGTTCAGTTATGCCGAGCCTAGATCAAATCGCCTTTTTTTTTAACGCTCAACCTAATCCTGGCATTATACTAAAATATGAAGCTCCAAAATTTATTATCGTTCACTTGAATCCTGCTTTTGCCAAGGCAATGAACGTGGTGCCGGGGGAGCTTTTGGGCGAAGATTTTTTTAAAGAATTTCCGGTTGGTCCTTATGATGTTGTGATCAGTGCTAAAGTGGTCAGGGAAGCACTTGAGTATGCATTGAATTTGAAAGGACCGCATCAATTTACCCAACAAAAAGATAATAGGATTTATAAGGTAGATACGTATCCTTTATTTGATGATAATGGTGAAGTGGAATATATTGTACAAAATTCAGAAGAAATTCTTGTTAAGGGTATTGATGAGATTCATACACTTGTCCAGAAATACCATCCTGAAAGTGTTGATTACAGCTCTTTGCCTGGAACTTTGATAGGTCAGGAATTTTTGGAGAGGAGGGTGTTGGCTTTAAATTCAACAGCTGGCGTTTTAATTGATGAGGTATTGGTTAATTATGTGGAAGGAATTGAACAGCTTTTTCCTGATATGCATTGTTCCATTATGAAGGTGAAAAACCAGCATATCTACAGTTGGATTTCATTGTCTTTGCCCGAGGCTTATCTGACACAGATAGACGGGGTTGAGATTGGTGATAAGGTAGGATCTTGTGGTGCTGCTGCGTTTCTTAAACAGAGGATTATTGTTAGTGATATTCGAAATGATTTAAGATGGGAAGGCTACAAGCAATATGCACTGGCTGCGAACTTATTGGCTTGTTGGTCACATCCTATTCTCAATTCATCTGATGAGGTTATTGCTACTTTTGCTATCTATTATAGTGAGGTTAGGGAGCCTAATTACGACGAGTTAATGGTGATAGAGCGGGCAAGTTCTATTCTGAAAATTATTTTGGAAAGCAGGCAGCGTGAGGAGGATCTAAGTGACGCGGCTATACTGATGGCTCAAGGTCAGGAGTTGGCGGGCTTTGGTACCTGGTACTGGGATATTTCAAAGAATATTGTAACCTGGTCTGATTCCTTGTTTAAGATCTATGGGCTGGAGAAGGGTTCGTTTAAAGCAACTTTTGAGGCTTATCTGGATTTGCTTCATCCTGAAGATAGAGATATGGTATATGATAATGTTCAAATTATTCTCAAAGAACACTGCAGTATTGCATTTGAGGAAAGGATTATCAGGCCTGATGGTGAGGTCAGATTTTTGAAATCATGGGCCAGGTTAAAATGTGAAGATGGGCTACCGGTTAAAATGGTCGGTGCGTGTTTAGATATTTCAGAACGTATCAATTATATTCGTGTCATTGAACATCATCACCTTAAGGTAAGGGATATTGCATGGTCGCAAACCCATTTGTTGAGGGCGCCATTAGCCCGTATACTGGGACTGGTTAAATTGCTCGGCAATACGGATAAAGATATTGTGGAGGAACGGCAGGTCATTTCTTATCTTGAAGATTCTGCAAATGAATTGGATAAGGTTATTAAGGATATTATTGATAAAAGTAAGGAGTAGGTTGATGTTATAAAAACCTGCACTTCTTTTCTCACTGGACCTTTCAGGCCCTGAGGTGTGAAAAGAGGTGCAGGTTTTTTTGGGGGAGTATCCGGGGAAGGTGTGTGTAAACTTAATTATCGATAAAATTAAATATGAAAAAGAAACTTGCATTTGGAATTCTGTTTTTTACAACTTTTGTTATCGGATGCTCCGATACTAATTCCCTAGGTAATGATTATGATATCTCATTTGTTGATATTCCAATTAATCGAAATGTATATTATAAGAATCAGGGTATATTCGATAATCTTAGTGTTAATATGGTCGTTTACAATAATGATAAAATTCTTATTGGGGGCTATTTATTTAAAAATGCTACTGAATTAGATAGTTCAAAACATCGATATTATTATATTGATAAAAGAATTTATTCTAGTGACCCAAGTCAAATGAAAAGTAGTGGGTTACCTGATCCTAAAACGTTAAGATGGTAAAGGTGGTTCCTTTAACCATGTTGGAAATTCGGATTTAATTGTAAAACCCCTGGCTTTTTTTCTCACTGGACCTTTCAGGCTGGTGCACTTTTTTTATCGGGCAAAATTGGAGATCATCTTTTTTATTAAAGAAACCTGGCCTAAATGATAGTAACTGTGTTCAATAACGCCTTCGATATTTCGTAAATAGCTTCCATACTTTTCGTCGACAAATGGTTGGTCCAGCAGGCTATCTGGCAATTGCTCAACTTGATTTGCGAATTTTTCAGAATTGTTCAAAAAACTATTTACTAGAGTCTTCCAATCCATTTCAGATTGAATTTGCGGAACGTCGAAACTAAACTTATCACTAATTTCAAGTTTTCCACCATCAAAAACATGCAATAGTCCCTTTAAATAATAATTAATGTGAAAGGTTAAGGCCGCAATCGTATTTAAATTTCCAATTTTTTGAGTTGCTTGCTCCCAATTTACACTTAAGATTTGTTCTTTAAAATTTGTATTGGCAATCCAATGCCCATCAAGTAGAACCTCACGAAGGCGGTTTGCGATAGCTAAGTTATTCATAGGACGGTTAAATAGTGATAGTAGGGTAAGTTGTCAATTTAATGAAAATAATAGACGAGTAGATATGTATTTCAGTTATTTTTGTAGCAGAAATCTTAATATCATGCCAACAGAGGCCACTTCATATACTGCGGCTAGGAAAGCGTGAAAGTTGATCCTATGGCGAAGCATGTACAACATGAGGTTTTTTTGGAAAAACAACGGCAGATCCTTTTAGATCTTGGTAATGATATCACCCGTGTAAGAGAAAAAAATGACCTTATTACGCTGTTTTCAAAGCGTATAAAGGGACTGTTTTATTTCACCCATACCATGATCACCCTTATTGATGCGCTGGGCGATACCTACAAACCTTTTCTTTTGGACTATGAATCCTCACCCGTAAGGACGCATCGGGATTACAGGTTGCTGGTCAATGCCAGATTTTTACTGGATGAACCTTTTATTGAGTCGGTACTGGAGGCGGATGGCCCCATTGTCTTCCAATTGAAAGATACAATAGCGAATCCTCAAAGTCCTGTATTTCTCCGCGCCAATTATGAAAAAGGTGTAAAAGAAGTATTGATGATGAAACTGATGAATGCAGATAAGCCAATAGGATTCATTCATATTTATTCAGACCGGACAGACAGCTTTACGCAGGAATTTAAGGATGTTATAAAGCGCATATCTTCTCAGCTTTCAAGTGCGGTATATAACATTATTAAAAACGAGGAGATTAAGAAGAAAGAGGAGGAAAAATCTTTCCTGCTCGATTTCTCCAGCGATATTGCTGGTATCATGACAAAGGCTGATCTGGAAACAGCTGTCTTTAAAGTACTGGACCGCCTGCTGAATACGAAACTGGCTATGCTGCGGCTTATTGATGATGACGGGCATCACTTGAGTCCGTACATGTTTGATAAAAGTCTGTTTGAAGGTCTGGTAAGTGATTTTGGAAGGCTTTCTGAACAAAAGATTACCACCGATGAATATTATACGGCACTGGTGCTGAAAAGCCGGGAGGTGCTTGTACTGAATGTGGAAGAACAGCTGCGTACTGGCAACAAACAGTATGCGGAAGTCTGGGAAAAAACAGGGTTTAAGAATATGTATGCCACAGTACTAAAGGCTGGTGATCAAATACTGGGGACCATCTGGATGCTTGCGGATCACATTAGTATGCCACTGTTTAAAGGCATTTGCGCGCAGATTTCTACGGCTATCTCGAATATAAAGGCCAGTGAAAAGATATCGGAATACAGGAAGCGACTGGAAGACGAAAATGACTACCTGAAAGAACAGATCAGCACCATTTATAACTTTTCAGAGATCATTGGTAGTGGCGGGACAATGCAGCAGATTTACCGTTTGATTTCACTGGTTGCGGAAAGCAATTCTACGGTACTGATCCTTGGGGAAACAGGTACAGGAAAGGAACTGGTAGCGCGTGCTGTACACGGTGCGTCGCTACGCAAAGACAAGCTGATGATTAAGGTAAATTGTGCGGCAATGCCTGCCAGCCTGATTGAAAGTGAGTTGTTTGGCCATGAGCGCGGGGCCTTTACCGGAGCTGTCGAGCGTAGGATCGGTAAATTTGAGCTTGCCAATAACAGTACATTGTTTCTTGATGAAATCGGGGAAATGCCAATGGAGGCGCAGGTTAAATTGCTGAGGGTGTTGCAGGAAAGGGAAATGGAAAGGGTAGGTGGCAAGACAACCATTAAGTTGAATGTAAGGGTGATTGCCGCTACGAACCGCAATCTGGAGGAGGAAGTAAAGGCAGGCCGTTTCCGGTCTGATCTTTTTTATCGCCTGAATGTGTTTCCGGTTAAACTTCCACCTTTAAGGGATCGGACGGAGGATATTGAAGCATTGACAGAGTTTTTCGTGGCCAAATACGGTAAAAATACAGGAAGGAAAGTAACGAGGGTATCGGCGAAGGTATTGCAGCAGTTGCGGGGTTATCTGTGGCCTGGTAATATAAGAGAGCTGGAGCATGTGCTGGAGCGGAGTGTGTTGTTAGCTACTGATCATACCATACGTGAAGTTTATTTGCCAAATGAGTCCATTACTGGCGCGCAGGCTCCCGAATTGTCCGGCAACCGTTCCTTGGAAGAAGTGGAAAGGTCTTATATTATTGAAGTACTGAAACGGTGTAGCGGAAAGATATCTGGTATGGGTGGTGCAGCAGAAATACTTGGGATACCGGGCAATACACTTCATTCCAAAATGAAAAAACTGCAAATCCAAAAAGCAGATTATTTTAGTAATTGACCTTTTCCCTTAATAAAGGGACATACCAAGTGATTTCACTAAATACAGTGAAAAGTATTTCTGATTGAAATTGGTAAAAATCTGTATTTCAGTTTATTAACGTGTTGGCATAAAAATGGTTTTTGTTAGTCAATTGACATTAAATAAATCATTTAAAATTAAGACATGAAAATTGTAATCATTGGCGGTACAGGACTTATAGGAACAAAAGTTGCAGGCAAGCTTCGCCAGCTTGGTCATAGTGTTATTGCGGGCTCTCCATCTACAGGCCTGAATTCCATTACTGGAGAAGGGCTTGCGGAGGCAATGAACGAAACAGATACCGTGATCGACCTTTCAAATTCACCTTCTTTTGAAGATGGGGCTGTGATGGAGTTTTTTGAAACATCGGGTCGCAACCTGATGGCAGCAGAAACAAATGCAGGTGTTAAACATCATCTTGCGGTGTCTATTGTAGGTGTAGACCGCATGCAGGATCTGGGTTACATGCGTGCTAAAATGGCGCAGGAAAACCTGATCATACAGTCCAAATTGCCTTATACGATCATCCGGAGTACCCAGTTTTTGGAATTTATTCCGGCTTTGGTGGGGGGTGCGACAAAAGACAATGAAGTCCATGTTTCAGATGTTGAATTTCAGCCGATTGCCGCAGAAGATGTTGCTTCATTTGTTACTGAACTGGCACTTTCTTCGCCGGCTAATGGTATTGTGGAAATCGCCGGACCTGAGCGTCATTCATTGAGTGAATTTTTCGCAGCATATCTGAGGAAAAAGGATAGCAGTAAGCAGGTGATCACGAATAAAAAGAGTGAATACTTTGGCGGACCTGTTCCGCATGATGGTCTGGTACCTCAGGGTGAAGCAAAGCTGGGGGGGACTGATTTGACGCAGTGGCTATCTGCGGAGTAAATACTTCTCTTTCACCACACAATCTGGTCTGTACTAAAACTTGCACTTCTTTTCTCACTGGACCTTTCAGGCCTTGAGGTGTGAAAAGAGGTGCAGGTTTTTTTGGGGCAATAAATTCCTTTTATGATGGTGAAAATAGGGTACGATAGGAATTGGGCTGTTTATGGATCGCATCGAACTTTTTAGGGCCGGATGTGTTTGATAGGTAATTATTCTTGCTAAAACTTATGTCTATGAAACGGATATTGATGATCTTGACTTCCCATCAACAGATGGAAAATACTGATAGTAAAACTGGTGTTTGGCTTGGTGAATTTACTGATCCTTATTATGAGTTTATAGATCAGGGTTACCAGGTTACTTTAGCTAGTCCTTTGGGTGGAAAGCCGCCTGTGGATGGTATGAGTGAATTGACTGAGCATATTACTGGTTCCAACCGGAGGTTTACTGAGGATGAGCTTGCCCAGCAGGCATTTGCCCATACTCATACGCTGGTTGGCTTATCTGCCAACAATTTTGATGCGGTGTTTTTTCCCGGTGGTCATGGTCCGCTCTGGGATTTGGCTCTTGATGAATTGAGTGGGAAGCTAATTCTGGAGTTTTTTAATGTAAACAAACCGGTCGCTGCAGTTTGTCATGGTCCGGCGGCTTTGGTAAAGGCAGCTGAGTTGGTTCCGGGTTTATTGTCGGGCAAAAGATTGACTGGTTTTACTAATGCGGAAGAGACTTTGGTAGGTAGAGCGAATCATATTCCTTTTAAGCTGGAAGACAAATTGATTGCTCTTGGTGCTGATTTTAAGTCTGCGTTGGTTCCGTTTTTTTCTCATGTGGAAACGGATGGGCTTTTAATTACTGGTCAGAATCCTTTGTCTGCTGGCCCTGTTGCTAAGGCTTTAATTGAGGTTTTGGAAAATGGAATAGCCGTGAGGGAGTAACAAAACTTGCACTTCTTTTCTCACTGGACCTTACAGGCCCTGAGGTGTGAAAAGAGATGCGAAAATGATACCAATCTCATAATTGAATTTTCAGGTTAAACTTATTAATATCACTATTTATAATGCCTTGATTTGTTCTGGAGAAAGTTTGGTGTACTTTTACACCTGATGCAAATTAAAACCATAGGCTTAAAAATAGGTGTTTTAGTGTTTATTGGGCTGGGTATAGCACTTTATATAGGTTTGTCATTTAGTCGTATTCTGGTTCCATTGTTTCCATTTATTGCTGGATTTTTGGTATGGTACACAACCAAAACTCAGCGTAAATTAATTAAAACAGCTACAACACCCATTTACCAGATTACCGAGGGATGGGTTAAAATACAGGGAACTGTAAGTGCCTCAAAAACTTTTAAAACGCCTTATTTTAAGCATGAATGTATTGCTTATTCTTATAGAAAAGCAGATATCAGCTACCATAGTGAAGATAATACTGAACGTGAGGGCAGCGTAATTATAGAAGAAGAATTTCAGGATTTTTATTTAACGAATGCAACGGGCAAAATAAAAGTAATTCTAACTCGCGTTAATCTTGCCCTTTTGCCTGCCAAATCAGAGATTATACATAGTATTAAATATGCGGTGGATGATATTCGCTATACCGAGAGAACGCTTAAAAATGGCGATTTGATCAGCGTTTTAGGTTATGCCATTAAAAACAGCAACTACCATTTCGAATTAAATGAGCATGGCAACCGGCCATTGGTTATTGCCACACCCGATTTTGAAGATAAAACAAAGAAATCGTTTAAGGTTTTTAAATACTTACTGCCTTATTTTATCTTGATGTACCTTGCGGTAAATTACTTTTTATTTTTTGCGCCGGTTAAGCAGCATATGGAAATAAGTACGGCATTCGTTCTTTTCATCTTTTTTGGTATGCCCATTTTGGGTGTTGTTTTCGGGGTAATTGGAAGCCGGTTTTCGGGCTTTGCTAAAGATTTAATATCTGGTATGGGTGGTATTTGTATTGTAGTGTCCTTGTTGAGCTTTCCCTTGTTGTGTCTTTTGTTTATGACAAAGACTGAATTTTATATCATCGAATGTGTGTGGGCTAGTGTATTACTTTGCACTACATTGGCATTTGCAATAAACTACCGAAAAATAGAGGGGGCTTTTTGATTTTGGGTGGAGATCGGGAATGGTTGGGATGTTTAAAGTGCCTCGATTGGTTTGATAATTTTTGTGGTGGAATCTGTACTTTAGTTCAACTAATCCGTGAAAAATGAAGTTCTCTCCCCTTATGGAAATGAAGATAAAAGATCTACTTATAGCTTTAGTGTTATTAATGATTACACCGGCAGCGTTTTGTCAATCTAAGGGGACTATTATCCGTCCTGATTTTAAAAAATATTTTGATCAATGCGGGGTAGATGGTGCTGTGGCGATTTATGATTATAAAAAGCATCTGTGGATCTTATCAGATACTGTTAACACCGGTCGGGAAACTTTACCGGCCTCTACATTTAAAATTATCAATATGTTGATTGCTCTGGAAACCGGGACAATACCGAATGAGAATTATGTAGTGAAGTGGCCTGGTAAAACGGATACTTTAAAATATGGTTACAGGCCTGATATTTATCATGATATCAGTGTAAAGGATGCATTTAAAGTTTCTGCTGGCTGGGCATTTATTGAACTTGCAAAAAGGATTGACAGAGACGTATACAAGAGGTACCTTACTCAATGTGGGTATGGCAATGTTGACCTTTCGGAAGCTGGGGCAGACTTTTGGAATTTTGGACCTTTTGGTATTTCTCCGGTTGCGCAGGTTGTATTCCTTAGAAAGTTATTTGAAGGGAAACTTCCGTTTTCTAAAAGGAATATGGATATCGTAAAAAGAGTGATGATTACTGAACAAAATTCGGCTTATACTATTCGGTCTAAAACGGGTTGGACCATGGCAAATGATATGAATACTGGATGGTGGGTGGGGTATCTGGAGAAAAAGGACGAGGTTTATTTCTTTGCTACCAGGTTATTGCAGAGCAGAAAAAGCAACCGGGCCGATTTTTCGAAATGTCGTAAGGAGATTACCAGGTCTATTTTGAAAGACTTGAAGGTTGTTGAATAAGAGTGTATTTTATCCTGGAAAAACCTGGCCTTAGCTATGAGGACTAAATAGAATTCTGATTAAGCCAGATAAATAATAAAGGTTTTGGAAATAGTATTGATTTTAGACATTGCTTTCAAACATTTTCATGTTGAAGTTGGTTAATGGAGAGTTTTTAAAAAACAGAACTATGGAAGAAGCATTTAATGTCAAAATCAATTATGGCAATCAAGCAGTTACTTTGACGATACTGCACCATAAAGATTATTTTAAAGTGATTTATTTTGGTGGAATTATTGGGGCGGTCCGGCAGGTGGATGGGGAGTGGGAGCTAATGGATTTTCAAGAAATTGATGCGGGGGATTTGCCTAGGTATACTCCTGATGCGAAAGGGGAAAGATTAGAGATTGTTCTTGATGAGCATACTGTTTATGCTATAGGTAAGGAAATTGAGCTTTATAATTCTGGGGAAGATTGACTTGATGCAGGTTTTTTTGGTGCAGACCGTGTAGGCTGGTGATTTCTTTTTATATTAAATATTGAATTGATTATATTTAGTATAGTTATGAGAAGGCTGAAGTTCATGCTTATTTTATGCATTGCTTGTTGTTTTGCTGCTGATGCGCAAAATGATTTGAAAATAGTAGATGGCTTTGATCATTTGAATGTTTCTCTTAAAACAATGGATGATGTTGAAAGTGCTTTCGATATTATTCAGAAGGCGCCTATTTATCTTTTGTCAAAGAAGGAAATTAGTAATAATTGTGAAAACAGGGCTGAGTTTACGTTTTATGTATTGGAAAAACTGGGTTTTCATCCTGTCAATTTTTGGATATTTAAGGAGGGATTGGTGGAAAAAGAGTATAACACTCCAGAATTGGTGAATAATAGCAGGGGACTGGCTTTTAATATCAGTTCAACTGGTCGTTCTATGGTCTATTGGCGTTATCATGTGGCTGCTGGGGCTATTATTGAAAATAACGGAAAAAGGGATACTATTGTTATGGATCCTTGGACACAGGGTAAAATTACTACTTTAAAAGATTGGGCTTTGAGTTTTTTCGTGGAGCCGGAGGGACGTACGGTTTATGTATTTCCTGTATTGGGATTGTATAGTTTTTATGGTACTACGGATATTGGTCAATTGAGTACGGTTAAGGTAGAGTGGGATAAGAATCTTGATGCTGATTTTAATCAAATGTATTGTGGGCTTTGTGGTATCACTCCTAATGGAAAATGTGATAGGCCTAGGTTTAGGAAGGTGATTTTGGCAAAGAAAGAAGAAATTCAGAATTACCTTAAGGCAAAAAACATCGAAATTCGGTGAGTGAACTACACGATTTTTTGGGAGTGCTGACCTTTGGGAAAAACCCGCATCTCTTTTCACACCTCAGGGCCTGTAAGGTCCAGTGAGAAAAGAGATGCAGGTTTTTTTGGGTGCAGACCGGCTATGGTGGCGATTAATCTTTAGTCATCGTGTCTGCGCCAGTTTCTTTCTCCGCGGTCATAGTCACGGTGTTTGTGATGGCCATGTCCGTGTTCTTTGTATCTTACATATCTTCTGTCGTTGTCGTCATCATCATCATTGTCATAGTAGCGATCTGAGCGGTCGTAACGGATAACTGTTTGGGAGTGACAGGATTTGTATTTAGCGTATCTTATTCTATCTTCTCTGTAATTGTAGTAGGCTTGTGATGAATTGATGACTACTTTGTAGCCATTATAGAGGTCGTAGTCTCTGTACCTTTCTGGTAAATTGGTTGAGAATGTCCATCTGCCGTTACTGATGTAGATAAATTGTCTTTTTGGGACGTAATAATAGCTGTCAATGTCTGGCATGTAGTAATACTCGGCGCGTTCGTAACCTGAGGGTCCCCAGGATGGCTGGGAGCCTATGTTTACACTGAGGTTAAATTGTGCGTTTGATTTGATCGGTACAAAACCGATGGCTAGAAGCAATAGAAATAATAGCTTTTTCATAATTGGACTTTTGATATTAATAGGTTTCATTGTGTGAAATCGTGGATTTCAATTACTATGCCATGATGACTGGTTTTTTCTTTTTATTGATATGGGCTCTTCTATTGGGTTTTTGGTTGAAAAGTGGTGCTGTTGGTTTGATGAATTTCTCTACAAAGTGTGGTTTGTTGTGGGGGCAGGCTGGGGATGGTGATGATTCTAAGTTTGTTAGTAATTCTTAATTTGTTAACTTTGGAGCCTAAATAAAATCATGATTAAATTATTTGTAGTTGGCTATCCATTGGATATTCAGGAGGCGGATGTTATTGAGCTCTTTAGTATCCATGGAATGGTACATAGTATTCATTTATTGACCGATAGGGTAACACATAGTCCTAAAGGTTTTGGGTTTGTGGAGATGGTGGATCAGGCTGGGGCCGAGCGGGCTATTGCTGCGTTAAATGGTATTGTGCTGAAGGGACGGAAGATGACGGTAAAGCTTGCTGATGAAAATCGGGAACAAAGACCTAGGGTTTTTAAAGAAAACCGGTTTCCTGGAATGGTGGATCGCACCGGTGACAGTATGGTGGGTGAGGTGAAGGGCAAGCGGCCAAGGAAATTGGTTTCTAATGTTTTTAGGGCTGATAAATAGCTTTTGCCTGGGTTTTGGTTAATGTGGCATGATCGAAATCATTATAAACATTACTCCGGTTATCAGCATTAAGAAGAGCAAGAATGATTTAATGTCTTTTGCTTTACGGCCTTGTTTTAATACAAGCTGGCTAAATGGTTCTGATAATAGTGTTGCCAGTGCGAATAAAAAAGCAAATGCTAAGGCTGATTGTGCGCCTATTCCCATTGGAATATGATTATTGGTTTTGCCAAAATAACCGAGCAGATCGCCTAGAAATAATATATTCCAAATCACAATAAAAGCAATTACTGCTGGCCATTTCATTGGAAAGCTTCCGCTGGATTGATAATTGTTTATCCTGGCTTCTACTTCTGCAGGTATTGGGTCTGGGTTATTTAAGAATCCGGTGTTTTCTATTCGTTTGATCAAATCGCGGCTGCCGGAGGTTAAGAAGATGACTTTTTCATTGTATCCGTTAACGTGGTGATTAATTTTTATGCCTGCTCCGGAAAGTAGCGTTGAGGGTTCTATGGAGATAATATCTGAGGGCTTGAAATGCAGGTTACCGAGGATTGAGGCGTTGAGTTGCAATTCATTTTTGTTCACTAGTAATTTGACAAATGGCCATGTGGCTCGTGCAGATCCTATGTTAGCGCCACCGGTTTCTTCTATTTCAAACATTTTTACTTGTTCAAGTGGTTTATTTGTGAATAAAACTATTTAAAAGGAGTGGAATAACAAAATTCCTGGGCAACAATTAAGATTTGTGAAAAACCTGCACTTCTTTTCTCACCGGACCTTACAGGCCCTGAGGTGTGAAAAGAGGTGCAGTTTTTTTTGGGTGGATATCCGGGTTGGGGTGGCAGAGATTATGTTACAACTTTCCTTGATTGAGATACAATAAATATATGGTTAACACCTAATTTTGTTGTCTAAGAAGACCGGGATATGTTAAAGATATTGTGATAGTGGCAACTGGCGGAACAAATGAAAAAACTAAAATGGTAAAGATGCAGACGATACTTGGTGCCAATGGGCAGATTGCGGAAGAATTGGCCAGGGAGCTAAAGTTAAATTATACTTCGCAAATCAGACTGGTGAGCAGAAATCCAAAAAGGGTTAATGATACCGATGTGTTGTTTGCTGCCAATTTGCTTGACAGGGAAAAAGCAGACGAAGCGGTAAAAGGTAGTGACATCGCTTACCTTACCCTGGGCCTGCCAATGGACAGTGAGATGTGGGAAGAACAGTTTCCTGTGATTATGCGGAATGTAATAGATGCTTGTAAAAAGTACGGAACTAAATTGGTATTTTTTGACAATACTTATATGTATCCTCAAAATGATACGGTGTTAAACGAAGAAAGCCGTTTTGCTCCCATAGGTAGAAAGGGAGTTGTCAGAAAGGACATTGCAGAAATGCTTTTGCGAGAAATGGAAGCAGGCGGGATTGAAGCAGTGATCTGCCGTGCTCCGGAGTTTTATGGCCCTGCTAAGACACAAAGTATTACCAATACCTTTATTTTTGATGCTATTAAGGAAAATAAAACGTTAAAAGTTCCTCTGAGTGACCGTAAATTAAGAAGCTTGATATGGACGCCGGACGCGAGCAGGGCAACTGCTTTGATAGGTAATACACCTGATGCTTATGGACAAACTTGGCATTTGCCTATAGACGAAAATAGAATGTCGTACAAAGCGTTCATCACATTGGCATCGGAAGTTTATGGAAGAAAACTGGAATACCACGTTATTCCAAAATTTATCCTGAAAATTGGCGCTGTCTTCAGTAAACGGTTAAGTGAGCTGCAGGAACTTTTGCCAAGATATGCTTTTGATAATATATTTGACGTCTCGAAGTTCAGGAAACGTTTTCCTGAATTCAGGATAACGACGTTTAGAGAAGGGATTGAGCAAATAAAGACAGAACAGGAAATAACTGGATAGGAAATGAAAGTACCTGGTAAAATATCGTCTATTACGGAACTGCATGGTGTTCTGAAACTCAAACGGCCAATTCATCCGTTGATCAGTGTATTCGGTTTTTCGGAAATATCGGCTGAGCAAGGGACGTTGCTTAGTGCGGTGGTGACGGGTTTTTATGTAATTGCCTTGAAAAAGGATTGTGCAAGTGGTAAGTGCAGGTACGGTCAGCAATATTATGACTTTGATGAAGGGGTTATGTATTTTATGGCACCGGGGCAGGTGCTTAGATTTGAGGATATTTTATTGTCGGAAGTGAAAGGTTTTATTTTGGCAGTGCATCCCGATTTTTTACATGGTTATCCGATTTCGGGTAGAATAAAAGGCTATGGATATTTCTCCTATTCCAGCAATGAAGCCCTATATCTGTCAGAACGTGAGGAAAAGTCTGTGATGGATATCGTCGGTAACATCAGCAATGAGATTGAGGCGAATATGGATGCTTTTACCCAGGATCTGCTGATCTCTAATATAGAGCTTTTACTAAAATACTGCGATCGTTTTTACAATCGGCAGTTCCTAACTCAAAAGAAATCAAATAACGACCTTCTTTCGAGATTTGAAATATTGCTTGATCGGTTCTTTAATGACGATGAACTTTCGGTTGGTGGAGCACCAACAGTCCTGAAGATTGCCAGCGAGTTGAACCTGAGCCCAAACTACCTCAGCGATATGCTAAGAGTACAAACCGGGCAAACAACGCAACAGCATATTCAGGCAAGGATCATAGAAAAGGCCAAGGAATTGCTTTCAACTACAGGGCTGTCGGTTTCAGAAATTGCTTATCAGCTGGGATTTGAGCACGCACAGTCATTCCATCGTCTATTCAAATTCCGTACTTCAGTCTCGCCATCGGAATTTAGGGAATCTTTTAATTGATCCTACATACATAGTTCCATTTTTGAACTAAATTTGGATTAACTGGAGCTAATGAATGGGTATTTACATATAAAGATATCTGAATATATTTATATGCCTAAGTTTGTATTTCGTTGGTTTTACCTCTGACATAGGGTTGTCATTACGCTTGCTTAAATTTGTTCTGGATCTAATAAAGTAAATTATGGTTGATCAATTATTGCAATAAATTGGGTGAGCACATGCAAAAAGATGAAATAGAAATTTTTTATCCAGCCAGCAAACAAGCCTGGCGAGAATGGCTGGAGAAAAACCACCTCTCTAAGCAGGCTGTACGGCTTGTCTTTTATGTCAAATCTTCAGATAAAAAATCTATTACCTGGAGTGAGGCTGTTGAGGTTGCTCTTTGTTTTGGTTGGATTGACAGCAAGAAATTAAAAATTGATGAGGAGTCATCTCATCAGTTTTTTAGTAAAAGAAAATCAAACAGTACCTGGTCTAAGATTAACAAACAGAAAGTGGTGCAGCTTATAGAAGACGGTTTAATGACTGAAGCTGGTTATAAAAGTATTGAAACTGCAAAGCAAAATGGTTCGTGGATAATATTAGACGAAGTTGAAGAATTGATCGTTCCGAAAGACCTGGAGATGGAATTGAAAAGCAAACCCGATTCGGAGCGTTTCTTTTTTGGTTTAAGCAGATCGGTAAAAAAGGCAATTTTGCAATGGCTTGTTCTTGCAAAGCGTCCGGAAACCAGGCAGAAAAGAATAGCTGAAGTTGTAGAACTTGCTGGGCAGAAACAGAAGCCAAGACATTTGCAGTAGCCCTATTCGCTCAAATAATATTGGTGTGTAACTGGTCAATAATGCGATTTTTGCCTCTTTTGCGGGGGTATAGTCGTTGTCGGAGGGATGTAGTGTTTTGCCTTAAGGAAATTATTAAAAAAAAAATTATTTGTGATACAATATTTGATCATGTTTAGCGTCTTTATATACGAGAGCGTTAATTTAGATTAAGCGGGAGTGGTCGGAGATCATTCCCGCTTTCCTTTTTTATGGGATTCTACTAACTTTAGTTTAAAAGGTAAATGGATAAAGCTATGGCAAATAATAAATTACTGCGGATGGACAATGTTGGTATCGTTGTGGAGTCCATTGATAATGCTATTTCTTTTTTTACGGAGATAGGCCTGAAACTCGAAGGAAGGGCGATGGTTGAAGGTGACTGGGCTGGTCGTGTTACTGGACTGGGCACTCAGCGCGTGGAGATTGCTATGATGGTTACTCCTGATGGTCACAGCCGGCTCGAGATTTCTCGGTTTCTCAGCCCGCCTACGATCTCAGATCACAGGACTGCTCCTGTGAATTCTCTCGGTTATCTACGCGTTATGTTCGCTGTTGAGGATATTGATGAGTTGGTTTCCAGGCTTATTAAACAGGGTGCTGAACTTGTTGGTGAGGTGGTTCAGTATGGAGCTTCGTACAAGCTCTGCTATATTCGTGGTGCGGAAGGAATTTTAGTTGGTTTAGCTCAGCAGCTCGTTAAGCAATAAGGTAGCCAGGTACACTTAATTAAATTTTTTTTTGATTAATTATTGTTTTACAATAATTAATAGTAGTATTGCAGTAATTAATAGCATTACTATGAAAACTGTTCGTTTTGTTTCCAAAGTACTTTTAGCCATTAGCAGAGTGTTGGCTGCAGGTTACTTATTATCTTTTATATTGTCTCTGGTCGCATTGTCTACCGGTTGGTCTTTAAATCTCGTTGAGCACAACAGTCGCTTCGAGATTTGCTACCCTTTTACCCGTTTGCCTTTCCTTTTGGGTGAATATAACAGCGGATACATTATCATGTTTCTGCTGCTACTGGGGCTTTATACACTATTCTTCTTCTTAGTGAGCAAAGTTTTTACGGTTTTTACGCAAAGTAAATTATTTACGGCTTACGGAATACGTCAGCTCAAGATATTTTACCTGGGTAACCTGATTTTGCCGTTGTTATCTGCTGTTTTAGTCTCTGTGGTATATAAAATTGAGTCTCCGGTAGAAATTTTGGTGATCCTGCATATGCTGCTGGGTGTTTTTACCTACTTTATGGCCGCTATCTTCCAGGAGGGATATAATTTGCAAAGTGAACACGATTTGATTCTTTGATATGGCCATTATTGTAAATGTAGATGTGATGCTGGCTAAGCGAAAAATGCAAAGCAAAGAATTGGCAGAGATTCTGGATATAACGCCTGCTAATTTTTCCATTTTAAAAACGGGAAAGGCAAGGGGTATTCGGTTTGATACCTTGCAGGCTATTTGTAAAGCGCTTGATTGTCAGCCCGGTGATGTGCTGGAATATGTAGCTGATCAATAAAAATCAACTGAAATTATAACTCATTAAGCCCGCGGCAACGTAAGGGAGGGCCACCATTTTGCCTAAATTATTTCATTATGAACGTATTAACAATTAAAAACTTAACGAAGACCTATAAGAACGGTGTAAAAGCTTTAGATAGTTTATCGTTGGAGATTCGCAATGGCATGTTTGGCTTGCTGGGGCCGAATGGAGCAGGTAAATCGTCTCTCATGAAAACATTAGCGGGATTGCAACAACCTGATGCTGGACAAATTAGCTTTAATGGCAATAACCTTATTGAGGATCCTCTGTCAGTCAAAAAACAACTCGGCTTTTTACCGCAGGACTTTGGAGTTTATCCGAAAGTGTCGGCGTATGATTTATTAACACATATTGCTGTTTTAAAAGGTTTAACTCATGCACCCTCCAGAAAAGAGCAGGTATTGGCATTGTTAGACCAAACTAATCTTTATTCACAGCGGCACCAAGATGTTTATACATTTTCAGGTGGTATGCGGCAGCGTTTCGGGATTGCTCAGGCGCTGCTTGGTGATCCGCAATTGGTCATTGTGGACGAGCCAACTGCAGGTCTTGATCCGGAGGAACGCAACCGATTTAACAATTTACTCAGCGAGATTGGTGAAGAAAAGATTGTCATTCTGTCTACTCATCTGGTTGAAGATGTTAAAAATCTTTGTACGCATATGGCGGTAATGAATAAAGGAAAGATCATCGCAAAGGGAAGGCCAGCGGATTTCATAGTTACTCTTGCCGGGAAGTTATGGCAAAAAAACATAAAAAAGGTGGAAAAATTAGCTTATGAGCAAGAGTTTCGACTCTTGTCTTCACAACTCAATACGGGTAAACTGTATATCCATGTCTACGCTGAGGATGATCCAGGTCACGGATTTAAACCTGTAGAACCCACTTTGGAGGATGTATATTTTCATTTGCTTACATCAATAAATTAATCCAATGACTTCCTTACTGAAATTCGAACTGGGCACTTATTTGAAGAAGCCCGGCATTTATATTGCCTTTGTTTTGCTGTTTTTAGCTGGTGTTTTTATTGGGCTGAAGCTGTCTTTTAGCCCGGGTAACGACATATACCGTAATTCTCCATACAGTATTGCCAATATGATTGGTTTACTTAGCCTGACTACTATTTTCTCAACGACCATCCTGGCTGCGCAGATACTTTTTAAAGAACAGGATGCCGATTTCAGTCTTATATTGTATGCTACAGGAATTGCAAAAGCAAAATATCTTTTCAGCCGCTTCGGTGCTTTGTTTATTTTATCGCTTATTTGTTTCATACTACTTATAATCGGATACCTGTTTGGTCATTTAGCCGATAGTGACCGATTGGCTTACCGTGAGTTTAATATTTGGTTTTACGCACAGCCGGTTTTAATTCTGGGATTGCCAAATCTCTTGCTTTGTGCAGTATTGGTCAGTACGGTGGCCTGGCTGGCCAGAAACAAACTCATGGTTTATTTAACGGGTTTGTTTATTTATATAATTTACCTGATTATGTTAACTTATTCCGGTTCACCCATGATGGCCGGTAGCTTGCCCCAGTCTTCTGATGCACTTGATTTTTCGGCAAGGATTGACCCCTTCGGCCTCTCTGCTTTTTACCAGCAAACCAATCTTTGGACGGTAGTCCAAAAAAATAACTCTTTGATTGATTTGACGGGTAACTTTTTAAATAACCGATTGTTATACATCCTGGGCTCTTTGCTGCTGCTGTTCACTGTTTATTATAGATTTAAGTTCCATATCCGGGATGGCAGCCTTATTAAAAATAAAGCGGCTTTAACTGGGGAAGAACGCTTGGTGTGGACCTTCAAACCACTATCAGCTGCCGCAAGAGGATGGAGGTTTTCATTTTTGGCACTTCAAAGTTTGGTGAAACAAGACCTGAAAGTGCTGATTAAAAGCATTCCTTTTGTGCTGGTTGCATTTGGTTTGGTCTTTTATTTAGGTATGGAATTTTATGGCAGCATTGACCAGGGTATTCGTTTACCAGAACAATATGCCAGTACTGGCCTGATGGCTAACCGCATTATTTACAACTTACCAGGATTGTTGTTAATGATTACTTTGTTTTATGCACATGAACTGTATTGGCGAAGCGCGGCTTACCATTTTGATAGGATTGAGAGGAGCACTCCGGCTGGAAAGGGCATCTTTCTCCTATCGAAATGGTTTTCTCTTACGGTGGTCATCGTGATATTGACCACGGTCATCCTTGTAACTGGTATTGTATTTCAGCTCATCTATCAGTATGCCATTGATTGGCAGGTTTATCTGGTGCTGTACTGGCTTATTGATTTTCCTCTGATCATTTGTGCCGCACTCCTGCTGCTGCTGCAATATTTGATTGACCGTAAATGGGCGGGCTTAATAGCCGCTTGTATCCTGTTGGTTTTATTGTTTACTTCTGTTGGAAAGTCTCTGGGTATTACGCATCCGCTGCTGCGCTTTGCTGCACCTTATGCAGCCAGATACAGTGAAATGAATGGCTGGGACGATTATTTTAACAGCTTTTCATGGAGGATGCTTTATGGTGCAAGTCTGATTACGGTGTTATGGTTAGTTATAAACCAAGGTATAAATAGATTATCCAAACAACGATTGTTTTGTCTCGGCTTGCCGCTTATTGTTTGTATACTAACGGGAATATATATCTATAAACAAGCGTCATCAACCAATGCTTATGTGGAGTTGGACTACCGGGAAAGCTACGAGCAGTTTTATCGTAAATTTAAGGATATCAACCAGCCGGTTGTTGTCAGCGTGAAAACTAAAATTGATCTTTATCCTGGTCGTCGTGCATATCAGGTAGCTGGACGCTATAGTTTAAAAAATGAGGGTGCTACGCCGATTAGCGAACTGTTGGTTAATTGGGATGTGAATTTAAAAGTCGAGTCGGTTACTTATGAGGCAGGTGGCTATAGTGAATCTTTAAGTACAAAGACTGGCATTGTGAAGCTTAAAAAGCCTTTATTGCCGGGAGATTCTGCCGCTCTGGGTTTCTTGTTTTCTTATGCCTGGAATGGATTTACCGGTCACCAGTCTTTTAATGCTATTGTTCACAATGGCACTTTTATCCGGATCAGCAATTATTTTCCATACTTTGGATATCAACCGGATATGGAAATATCTTCACCCTCGGAAAGGCGAAAAAGGCACTTAGGGCATGCTTCCTCATTACTTAAGCTTGAGGCTCCCCGGGGTAAGAATGAATTTATTGATTTGGACATGATCATTTCTGCTCCAACCGGGCAAACTGTGATTGGTGTAGGTAATTTAGCCAGTCAATGGCAGTCAAAAGGCCGGAATTATTTTCAATACCTTTCTGGAATGCCCATCCCTTTTCGGTTCGGGATTTCGGCTGCGAATTATCAGGTGCAAAAAGTTTATTATAAAGGGATTGATGTTCAGGTTTATTATGATAGTAAACACTTCGAAAACGTAAAACACCTGATTAATAATGCAGAAAGGACTTTGGATTATTGTCAGGCAAATTTTGGCCCCTATCCTTATAAAACCATTCGCTTCGCAGAGGTATCTGCGTTTACCGATGGGTTTGCAGGTACGGCTTATCCGGCGACAATTTTCATGACCGAACATTTGCTTTTTCATGATAACTTGAACACTGACCGGGGTCAGGATGTGATTAACGAACTTGCCGCACATGAACTATCTCACCAGTGGTGGGGAAATGGTCAACTGGCTCCTGATGAGCGGGAAGGGTCAAAGTTACTGACCGAAACCCTGGCTATGTATACTGAATTGATGCTGGCAAGACGATATCTGAGTGCTCGTGCAGTTGAGGAAAAATTAGCGGTTCATAAGGATATTTACCTGAACGAACGTGGATTTACAAAAGAATCACCGCTATATAAGGTCAAACCGGAAGATACCCATCTTTATTATGATAAAGGAATAGTGGTGATGGGTAAGTTAACTGATTTAATTGGAGAAGAAAAGGTCAACAAAGCGTTGAAAAATCTGCTGCAAAAGCATACCTATCCCAGTCTGGCACCCATTGCTACAGATTTGTTAAGGGAGTTGTACAACGTAAGCGACACCGCTCAGCATGTTAAAATCAATGATTTATTATTGAGGTAGGTTCAATTAGAGGCCTTATTTCAGCTCAGCCATCTTTCTTTCAGCATTTCATAACGGGTACGGCCAACAGGTAGTTTTTCTGCATTTTTCAACTCTATATGTGGTTGTCCTGATTGAAAAACAATTTTATCCATTTCACTTGTGCAAACCAGGTATGACTTTTTTAATGAAACTGCGGATATGGTTAATATTGGAAGATTTCTACTGCGAAGGCATAAATTTGATGAGGCTATTCGTTTATTTTCAATCGCGGCTGGATTGGGAGGGAGGTCTGGGGATATCTCTTATGCTTATGAGCTTATGGCTGATTGTTATTTGAAGAAAGGGAATAGGGCTCAGGCTTCAATTTATTACCGGAAGGCTCTGGATGTGGATGCTGGTAATAAAAATGCGGCAGGAATGCTTGCTACGGTTTTTAAGTAGTTTAGTGTGGGGGCAGACCGGGGAGTTTGAATTTGTTTTGGAATTGTACCTTTGGTGCAATTTATTAATGACCGCTTAAAAAGGAGTGATGCATGGGAACTGAATTATTTGAAAAAAAAGCTACTTTAGATGCGATAGTTTCTGCATTAAAAAATGTGAAGGGTATAGTTGCAATTGTTTTGGGTGGTTCTCATGCTGCTGGTTTTGCTAATGAAAAATCAGATCTGGACATAGGGTTGTACTACTCGGAAAAGAGTCCATTTGATATTGAGAAGGTTCGAAGTATAGCGGGTAGTTTTTCTATAGCGGGAATGCCTCTTGTAACTGATTTTTATGAATGGGGGCCTTGGGTAAATGGGGGATCATGGATGATGACAGCTGTTGGGAAGGTAGATTTGCTGTATAGGAATATTGATCAGGTTCAGCAAACAATTACTGATGCTGTGAATGGCATTTGGCAGCATAATTTTGATCAGCAGCCTCCTTTTGGGTTTAGGTCGATCATTTACTTGGGGGAAACTCAGGTATGTAAGCCTTTATTTGATCCACAGAATATTCTGCAAGGGTTCAAAAAGCAGATTATATCTTATCCTATAAAACTACGGCAGGTTGTTATATCCGATAGCCTTTGGCTTGCTGAATTTACATTGATGCAATGTGTTTCTTTTGCAAGCATCGGCGATTCTTACAATACTGTAGGTTGTTTTACAAGGATTGTGAATTATCTGGTTCATGCTTTATTTGCCATCAACGAAAGCTATCCTCTGGGCGACAAAAGAGCTGTTCAAATTATAAGGACCTTTCATAGGGTGCCTGTAAAAATTGAAGAGAGGCTAAATAGAATTTTGGGGCAGGCGGGTACTCAAGCTGGTGAATTAATGGAAAGCGCTGATCTGTTGAAAGAATTGTGGCAGGAGATTGTTGCTTTAACGGATGGTGAATATGAACCCAGATTTAAGGTCAGTTTGGATTAACTAAGGAAGATGCAGGTTATCCTGCTTATGACTTGCGTTATAAGGATTCGAAAAAATCAGAAAGTGGTTATCTGTGCACATGGGAACAGTCTGCGGGCGTTGATTAAATACATGGATAATCTAACAGATGAAGAGGTAACTAAACTTGAGATTCCAACAGCTACGCCATGGGTTTATGAGCTGGATGAGGGATTGAATACGATTAAGCATTATTACCTGGATTGATCAAACTATTTCGTTTAGCTTGTAATTGATAGTGATTATTCATTTTATTCATTGTTGTTGGCCAAATACTTTATGGTGTAGTTTTTGGTTATTTTATGAGCTTTTAATCATAACACTGAATGTATGGAGAACAGAAGATTTTATTCTAGCATTATAATGATTTGTCTGCTGCTCTTTAGTTTTTGTGGCTGTAAGAAAAAGGAGATTATAAGGTCGGGAACTGTTTCTTATAATGTAGTAAATGTAATGGTTGGTGGAAATGCGGTTGTATTGAATCAAAGCCCATTGGATAGCGTAGTGAACAGGAGTTCGAAGATCTTAACGGGTACTGGTGGAGACCATTTGTATGTTTCTGCCTTTTCGTATAAAAATACGGCATTGAATTACTTTGGGGTAGATGTTAATGGGGCAGACGGAGACTTATTTACTTTAATGCTATCTGGTTTCTGGCCCAATTCTGTGGATGCGTTCTTCTATAAAGAGGTTAATATTCCTCCATACAGTAATAGTACACTTTCTGTCCGCTTTATCAACTTGTTGAAAGGAGGACCTGCGATTTCGGTAAATCTAACTGGTACCGCTCCGAGCTCAGAAGTTGCTGCACTCCCTTATCAGGGCATTGGTGTGTTTAAATCTCATCTCTCCACAAGCATAGCAGCTCCTTTTATTTTTGAGATTAGGGATGCTTCTAATGGAACTTTGTTGTCAAGCTATAATTTAGTGCCTGTTTCCGGGATTTCTGCATATACACTGGTTTGGAATGGATTATTAGGGGGAACTGAAAAGCAGGCCCCGGGTATTTTGCAGATTAATCATACTAATCTGAATATGCAGATGTGAAAGAATAAGCTATATTCGGCTCTGTATTGTTTAAAATGAATTTGAAGAATTTTTTGCAGCAGCCTTATCCTTTTCCTGATAAACAGGTTAAAGTAGCTGTATTGGTTGGTTTAGGGATTGGCTTACTGATGTTTTTATTAAAGCCTTTTGGGCTTTCTAATATTTCTGTAAAGTATGATCATTTATTTTCTGCAGGTTATGGTTTAGTTAGTTTTTTGGTGCTGCTTTTTAATGGGCTGGTCGTTCTCAGGTTGTTTTCAGACCTGCGCTGGACGATCTTCAGACAGATTTGCTGGAGTTGCTGGTCGCTTTTTTGTTTAGGGCTTGCAAATTATGTGTATACCTTCGTATGTATCGGCCGTTTACATTTTACTATGGCTGGTTTGGTTGTTTTTCAGTTATATACTTTGATTATTGGCTCTATTCCAGTTACATTTTTGGTGTTGATCAGACAAAACAGGATGCTCAGGCTGAATAGAAAATCGGCTGAGGTTTTAAATGATCATTTTCTTTTGACTGAACCTGTAAAGGACGTGCCTGGAGATATTGTGCTTACTGCAGAAAATGGCAAAACGGAGCTGAATATTCAGGTAAGTGATTTGGCTTTTATTGAATCTGATGGAAATTATATTCAGGTTTATCGTCGTAAAGATGGGCTAATTGCTCCAGTCACAATTCGGAATAGTATTGTAAAAGCGGAAGCTGAATTGGGAAACCATGCTCAATTGATGAGGTGCCATAGGGCTTTTATTGTAAACACTGATTTCATTGAGCATGTGAAGGGGAATGCTCAGGGCTATCGTTTAGGAATTAAGGGATCTGATAGGGAGGTTTATGTGTCGAGACAATACACCAAACTTATTAAGCAGGTTGTAAATAAGGGGTGATTTTATGATTGTTATGTATCGCAAAATGGCACTGATGTCTAATTAAACCGTGCTTTTCGTCACAAAAGCGTGCAGTTCGTCCCTAAAAGTTTATCTATTGATTTCTTCCTGTTAGCATTGCAGAAGAATTCAAAAACTAAACGACATGGATGTACTATTTAAAGTATTTTTAATACTGCACATTGTAGCTGGAACTATTGGCTTAATTTCAGGAACGATTAATATTATTGGTAAAAAAGGAGGTAAGATCCACCGGATAGCGGGGCGATTTTTTCTATATGGAATGTTAACTGTAAGTTTGTCTGCTTTTGTACTTTCTGTTCTTCATCCAAATTACTTTTTATTTATTGTTGGGGTTTTTACTTTATACATGGTTTCGTCCGGAACGAGATACTTGCATTTGAAAAAAATGTCTAAAGGTCAAAAGCCTGGTAAGATTGACTGGTTGCTGACTTATTTTATGCTCACTTTTGGTGTTTTATTTTTGCTTTTTGGAATTTATCATCTGATCCATAAAAATTCTTTCGGGGCTGTTTTTATTGTTTTTGGGCTTATTGGATTTAGAATGGTGCGTTCGGATTTTAGGAACTTTAGGGGGGAAGGGGATGTTTTAAATACCTGGCTTGTTGCTCATATTCAAAGAATGATCGGGGCTTATGTTGCGGCTTTGACGGCGTTTCTTGTGGTTAACAATACTTTATTGCCCGCTTATGTTGCATGGTTGCTTCCAACGGTAGTGATGTTTCCTTTGATTTTAAGGTGGGTGAAAAGGTACAAAGTGAAGGTGGGGTGAAAGTAAGGTTATTCCATCTTTTATAGTATGCTAAACAAAATCTGTAGATTTTGGTTATTTTGATTACATCAAATTAATTGCCTATGCTATTTACAGACGCGGAAGATTTTAATTCTACCCTATTGAATGCGCCGATCGGTATATGCATATTGGATGCGGATACGCTTGTTGCAGAAATTGTTAATGATAAATTTCTTGAGGTTGCTGGCAAACCTTATGAAGCGATCTATGGACGCTACTACTGGGATGCTTTTGCTGAGGCCCGGCCTTATTATGAGGCTGCGCTGGCTGGAGTGATTCAAACCGGCGAAGCCTATTATGCGGATCAGGTAGAGCTCATGTTGATTCGTTATGGAGAACCGGAAATGATCTTTGTTACTTTTGTATATGCCCCGATAAAGGATAAGGCGGGTAAAGTAAAAAGGGTTGCGGTGTGGGTTTTGGAAAATACCAGGCAGGTTGCGGAAAGAAAAAGAGAGGAAGTTGCAAAAAATGCTTTCAAAGTTGAACGTGACCAGCTCTATAGTTATTTTATGCAGGCTGCTGCTGGGATATGTGTCCTGCATGGTCCTGATCTGGTGTATGAACTTGTCAATCCTGCCTATCAACAGATCTTGCCTGGACGTGAACTTTCCGGGCGTCCTATCTTCGAAGCTCTTCCGGAACTGGTGGGTTCATCCATACAAGAAATGTTGTTAAAAGTATATAATGAGGGGGAATCCTGGGAAATGAGCGAGGTGATGATTCCTGTTTCAGAATATGAGGGGGGGCCAACAAAGGAACGTTATTTTAGTTTTAGCTTTCAGGCCAGACGGGATGAACATAATCATATAGATGGCATTGTCAATTTTGTGTTTGAAGTAACAGACATGATCCGGGTGCAGGAGGAGCTTCTAAAGGCGAGGGAAGGGGCAGATCAGCAAAGAAGAGTTTACGAAGCGATCACTTCGGGGACACCGGATTTAATGTATGTGTTTGATCTTGAGTATCGTTTTACGTATGCGAATAGTGCATTATTGACCATGTGGGGTAAGACCTGGGATACCGCTATTGGTAAGGGGTTGCGTGAAAATGGTTATGAGGAATGGCACGCGGCTATGCATGAACGGGAAATTGATCATATCAGAGCAACAAAGGAATCTGTTCGTGGTGAAGTTGCTTTTCCGCATGCAGTTTTGGGGAAGAGGATTTATGACTATATCCTGATTCCGGTACTCAATGAAGCTGGAGAAGTGGAGGCGGTGGCGGGAACCACGAGGGATGTTACAGAACGTAAACAGATGGAGCAGGCTCTGGCGCAGGGTACGGAAGATTTGCAGGCTATAAACGAGGAATTATTAGCTGCAAATGAGGAACAGGTGGCTTCTAATGAAGAGTTGATTGCAACCAATGAGGAGCTGGCCATTGTTAATCAGCAATTACTGGAAGCACAGCAAAAGATAGAGGATGGGGAGGTCGCTTTGCGGATGGCTATTGAATCTGGGGAATTGGCGACCTGGTTTCTTAACGAAAAATTAGGTGTAATTGAGGCGTCGCCCAGGTTTAATGAAATGTTTGGCTTCAAACCTGAAGAAAAGGTGTCGTATGATGCAATGCTTTCGCAGATTTTACCGGAATATAGACAGATGGTTGAGCATGCTTTTGCTACTTCATTTAAAACAGGTTCACGCTTCAATGTAGAGTATCCTATTACTGGGGTTTATGATGGCAAACAGAGATGGATGCGTTCTGTAGGTAAATTTGTTGCGGATGAAAAGCAGGGAAATTATATTACTGGTGTGATGGCAGATATCACAGAGCAAAAAATGGATGAACTGCGAAAGAATGATTTTATCGGTATGGTAAGTCATGAGTTGAAAACGCCACTTACTTCTATGAAAGGGTATATCCAAATGCTGCAAAGGTTAAATCAGCAAAACAAGGAGTTTAGTGCTGGGATGCTGGAAAAAGCAAATAGCCAGGTGGGGAAAATGACGGCTATGGTGAATAGCTTTTTAAATGTGTCCAGGCTTGAATCTGGAAAGATTTACATGGATATTCAGGAATTTGATATGGCAAGGCTTATGGCGGAAGTGGAAGAGGAGTCAAGGGCTACTATTTCAAGTCATGTTTTGGTTTTTAATCCGGTTAAAACGATGTTGGTAAATGGGGATTGGGACAAAATAGAGCAGGTGATTCACAACCTGATCAGCAATGCCGTTAAATATTCGCCGGCTCATAGTATGATTGAAGTTTCTTGCTTTGAAGACGGAGGGATGGTGAATGTTAGTGTGAAAGATAGGGGGATGGGTATTAAACCGGATGATCTGTTAAGGATCTTTGATCGGTATTATCGGGTTGAGGGTAGCCAGATGTTCTCTATTTCGGGCTTTGGGATTGGTCTTTACATTTGTAAAGAAATTATTCAGCGCCATATGGGGGAGATTTCTGCGGAAAGTGTTTTTGGGTCTGGATCTACTTTTACTTTTAGTTTGCCGCTGATTGATATGGAGTGAAAAAAGTCTACACTTCTTTTCTCACTGGACCTTTCGCGAAAAGCTTCAGCCCCTAAGGTGAGAAAAGAAGTGTAGACTTTTTTGGGGTGGTTGTATTTATATTTTGTTGAATGAAGAGGTTCAGTAAACTCTATTTCCTTACATTTTACTTTGCAAGGTTTAAAATCCACTTGATGCAATCAATAGGTTCAACAATAGACCAGGAATGCGGATGCCTTTTCCCATCAACCCTAAAACCTTTTCCTATAGCAGGTATAAACTCTGCTTTTGTATTTCCGCTTTGCATTAGAAAATTTGTCATTGCAGAGAGATTGGCGGCGTTCAGATCATAGTAGTCTCTACTTTTGTTTTTGAGCTGCCAAACTATATCTGGATCGCAATATAATCTTACTGGCACATCGATTAGATATTTTGCATTGCCTCCATCTTCTCTATTTCTTGAAAACTGTGAAGCTTCTGTATATTTATCAGGAAATTCTTCTGGAGAACCACCATAAAGTTTAGTGAAATTGTCTATTATAAAGTGATCTTCGTTTAAGGCGATTTTTTTGCTTTCTGGTAAGTTTAACCCTTCCTTTTCATATTTTATGATCGATTTTTTAGCTCCATTATACAAGTCTGCCATATCAATGGGGGGATCAAGACCGATTACAGCCAATGGCTTTATAAAAGTTATGTATTTTTTGTTCCTTGACATTTCTGTGTATTGTAAAGCATTCATCCCGCCGAGCGAAAGTCCGCCCAGGATAAATTTATCTTTTGGAGCCTTATATTTTCTAATTAAGTCTTCAAAAACAGCATCAAAAAGTTGCATGGCTTTTTGATCACTTTCCAGTGTTTTATTGTAGTTGACACTTACTACAACCGGTAAAATATTGTTGTTATAGGCTTGTTGCATCAAATTTTTGTTACAGCTGATTACGTTCTCTACCGTTTCGCCTGTGGAAGGAAACAGGACTAAAACTGCTTTTATGGTCTGCTTAGGTATAAGTGCATAATAGAAGAGTTGATCACTTCCATTGTCGTTAATATAAATTTCAGTGCTGTCGTTAATATCGAGATATTGTTTTCTAAGTATTGCTAAATACTTATCGTCGAGATTTAGAAAATTGCCGTCTACAAAGTTACCAATTGTCTGTCCCCCGTTACTATAATATGCAGCACCTTTTCCATTTAGAGCCCCGTTGGTAAAATTGCCCTCAAAAGTAGCGTAGCCAATAATTTCATATTTACCTTTGCCATTAAGTTTGCCCTGGTTCATTTGCCCCGTATAAATCACAGCTAATTTATGATCTTGATACCACTGCAATACGCCATTTCCGAAGGCATATCCATTTTTACAAGAACCACTCCATATTAGACTATCTTTAGGCGAATACTCATCACTCCAGATCATACATCCAGTTTTGATGTCCTTAACATACTGTCCAGTTTGGGAAAATACACTAACTGAACTTAATAGAATAAGGGATAAAATAATATGTTTCATGTTTTATTGTTTGTTGATTTTTCCTAAAATTTCACAAAGCTTTAGTAAGCCTTGGTGCAGGGCAGTTCCCGTGTGTAAAAAGTACCGAATTCATATTCTTCTACATCCGCTACCTAGGTAAATATAGTTTCTTTTGCCTGATCATAGTGGATTATTCGTATCATTAGGTAATGAATAAATTCAATGCAAGTATAGAGATTATTGGAATAAATCCATTTGTTTTTGTTCCAGACAGTATCCTTGAAGACCTTTTTAAGGAGGCCGGTAAAAACAAAGGGGCTATTCCAATACGGGGTGTAATAAACGATAAGCCGTACAGACAAACATTGGTGAAATACAGCGGTGCCTGGCGGCTTTATATCAATACCACTATGCTTAAAAATTCGCCTAAGCGTATTGGTGAAATTATTGAACTCACTATAGAATACGACTCTTCAGACAGGTCTATATCAGCGCATCCTAAACTGACAGAAGCGCTTAAAGGAAATAAAGAGGCTCTGCAAGTATTTGAAAATCTAAGGCCTTCATTACAATTTGAAATTGTACGTTATATTGCGCATCTAAAAACTGAAGAGAGCATTGATAAAAATGTGAGCAGAGCCATTAATTTTTTATTAGGAAAAGAGAGATTTGTGGGTAGAGATAAGCCATAAAAATGTTTTTTAGCTTTTCATTACCTTCTGAAATTCGCTAGGCCTCATGTTAACAAGTTGCTGGAAGGTATTGCTGAATGCTGCAATACTGGAATAACCAACTTCGTAGGCTACCTCGCTGATGTTCTTCTCCGAACCCATTAACAGTTCCATGGCTTTGATCATTCTCAACATCTTTAGGTATTGGAGGAAGGAAATGTTCAGGTGTTGCTGAAACAGCCGGGTCAGGTTTCTTACACTTAAGCCAAATTGCAAAGCAACCAGGGGTAGTGTTAAAGGTTCTTGAAGATGTTCGTGTAAATAGGTTGTTATTTCAAGCAGGCGTTTTTCTTCTGTTGTTGGCAGGAGTATAGAAAATCTCTTGCCGGGCGAGTGGGCAAGCAAATGTTTCATTGTGGTGAGGAATTCGTATTCCCAACTTCCGGGCAATATTAGGCCTTGCCAGTTTTCTGAAAAACTGATCATTTCCCGGAGTAAGCTGCTCACGGGATAAATACCGAGTTCGTTATAAAGTTGGTGTTCTGAGGTTGGCTCATCTCTGAAATAAATGTTTAAAATGGTGAGTTCGCCGGTATTGAATTTTACATTGTGCATCATGCCTTTAGGTATCCATACATAATGCTGGGAGGGGATATAGTATTCTTTCTCCAGTGTTTTCAGGTAAGCTATGCCGCCTGAAACCAATAGAAGCTGGCTTTTATTATGTTTATGTGCTGGAAAGCGATGTTCAAGCTGTTCTTTCATGATGTAAATTGCGTCTTTATCAAGATCAATTTCTCTTTCAAACTTTTTTAGCAAATCCATAATGGCTAAAATAAGTAAAATATTGGCCTATTATATAAAACCTTTGTTTTGACTGCGGGGTAATTTTGTGGTGCATCATTAGAATTAGAAATGAGACATCAATTATCAATCGTATATTTTCTTGGATTACTGTTCTGCAATCAGTCTGGACACGCACAGGATAGCCTGTTTACCCTACAGGTGGTTTGGGAAAAGGCAATAGAACACAATAAGGAATTAAAGGTCGGCGCATTAGAAGTAGGTAAAAGTGAAGTATTACTGAAAGACGCAAAAAGCGAAAGGCTTCCTGAGATCAATGCAAATGGTTCATATTCCAGGCTGACGAATATGCCTATTTATGAACATGGTATTTTTCACGGGCCAACTGTTGTTCCGGTCATCAACCAGTCGTACAGTATTGGAACAGAAGCTTCGCTCAACCTATACCATGGTGGAAAAACAAGAAGAGAGATTAGCATTAAAAAGGTTGAGCTTGAGGCAATATTAAACCAGCAGCAGCTTTCACTGGCCGATGTGAAGTTTAAAAGTGCCTCTTATTTCTATGCGCTTCTAAGAAATCTGCAGCTTAAAGAGCTTACGGTGCAGGAAATTGCCTATGAGGAAAAGCAGTTGACAGAAATCGGCCACCTGTACAAAAATGGAACCGTATTGAAAAGTGACCTGCTGCGGATGGAGCTGAAAATCTCCAATCAAAAAATGCTGCTTTCTGAAATAGAAAACAATATTACACTATCGGTTCAGCAGTTAAACATTATTATGGGACGTGCAGATCAGGCACCCTTGGATCCCGTTGTTAAAAATATTGAACTTGTGGAGCCTTACGCTTTGAGTTACGACGATTATCTGGCCATCGCTTATAAAAACTCCTTTGAGTTCAGGCTTTCAGACAACAGGGTTGTCTTAAGTGATTTGAATCTCAAGCAGGTAAAATCGAATATACTGCCTAAAGTAGACTTCTTTACTTCCTATGGTTATACCTACCCGCAATCGCAGTTTTATCCTTATTCTGATGCACTTTTTGGTATTGGGCAGGCAGGTATAAAGGTAAGTATGCCTATTTCCGGTCTTTATCTGAACAAGTATAAAAAAGAGGCTGCTGTCCTAAAAAGAAACGAACAGGCCGTGCATCATGAAATTAAACAGGATGAAATCAGAACTGGGGTGAGGGCCGCCTATCTGCACTATACTGAAGCGCTGCAACGGATTGAGGTTGCGAAGAAAAACATCATACAAGCGACCGAAGCACTGAGGATTTTAAAGGCCAGTTATTTTAACCAGCAATCGCTCTTGACAGATCTGCTGGATGCAGAGACTCAGCTTCTCCAATCGAAGTTCGACTTGACCTCAGCGCAAGTGGGTGCGCAGGTACAGTTTTACGAGTTACAAAGAATAGTAGGAAAAATTTAAACGCAATACAATGAATACAAAACAGAATAAAATAGATAAAATCGTTGTTCAAAGTACCAGGGCTATTGCCATTCTGGTTGTATGTGCCCTGGGCGTGTGGGGCGTGAGCCTGATTTGGGCAATGCTGAAATACGAGCAGACGAACGATGCGCAGGTGGAAGAATATGTAAACCCTATCAATACAAAAGTTGGCGGATATATTAAAAAGATCTGTTTCATGGAAAACCAGCAAGTAAACGAGGGAGATACGTTATTGATTATAGACAATAGTGAATATCGGGTACAACAAGATGAAGCGGGGGCCGCATTGGAAAATGCAAAGTCCCAAACTGGTATTCTGGAGGCAAATATCAGTACGCTGAAAAGTAATGCGGCTATAGGCCTGTCTCAAATTGATGCGGCCCGCGCAAAAATGGTAAGGCAGCAGCAGGAGTTTAATCGTTATCAAAATTTACTGAAAGAAGAATCAACTACGCAGCAGCATTTTGACAATGTAAAGGCGGCATTGGATATTGCTGTCTCTGAGTACCAGGCAGTAGTAAATACTTATAAAGCAGCTTTGTCCAAAATTAAAGATGTAGAGGCGCAGAAAGTATCGGTACTTGCAGAAATCAAAAGACGACAGTATGTTTTAAACCGAAACAAGTTGGAACTTGGCTATACGGTGATCACTGCACCTTATAGGGGTAAAGTGGGTAAAAAGGTCATTCAGGAAGGACAATTGGTTCAGGCAGGGCAAACGATGACATTTATTATTAATGAGGAAGGAGGAAAATGGATTGTTGCTAATTTCAAGGAGACCCAGGTTGGTGGGTTTAAGGCTGGACAAAAGGCTGTGGTTACAGTTGATGCATTTCCTGATGCAGAATTCAATGGTGAAATAGAGTCTGTCTCGCCGGCAACTGGATCAAGGTATTCGCTATTGCCGCCTGATAACGCAACGGGAAACTTTGTGAAAATTATACAGCGTATTCCAATACGTGTTAAACTCACCGATGAACATTCAAAGATCGCGATGTTGTCGGCAGGAATGAATGCAAATGTGTCCGTCAAAAAAGAAAGTCATGAATAAGCATCATTTGCCGATTTTTAAAGCCTGGGCACCTGAATGGTTGGTCCGCTCGACTATCTTTCTGGTACTTTTGCCTGCTCTTGTTGCATTTGCCCTTTACTTCAGTAATACAGCCGAAACGGCAGGATATTATGGTATGGAGCCTGCTGATGTTCAATATTCTGTAATCATGATGTATGCTGTGTTGGTTGCCATTCTGCCTGTTGACGATCGGTTTGTGAAATATTTTGCCCCAAGGCAATATTTCATTCTTGGCGTGATGCTGAACACGGTTACGTATCTGGTTTGTGCCTTAACCCGGAATATTACGGTTTTTATGATCTGTCGTTTTATTCAAGGTGCGGTGTGTGCAATTTTTTGCAGCATTTGTATGAACTTGATCTTTCCAAGGATTCATTCTGCACGTGCAAAAACAATAGGATATTCTATTTTTTATGGTGCCTTGCAGGTGTCTATTCCGGGTTGTGCCATATTGTGCAGTTGGTTGCTTCATTACTTTGAGTTTAATATGTTATTCTATGCGTTGATTGTTATAGAGGTACCTGGTGTTGTGTTGTTGTTGCTCCTCACCAATAATGTACGTTTCAGGAAAAAGTTTCCTTTATATCAGTTAGACTGGGTAAGTTATATTTTCTATACGGTCATGTTCTGCGGTGCGGGCTATATTTTTGTTTACGGACAACAGCTTAATTGGCTGGATAGTCCTCTGATCTTTAACCTTTGCCTTATTGTAATTGCTGCAACGGCCATGTTTACTGTGCGGCAGTTTCATTTAAAACGGCCTTTTGTAAATCTGAGATTATTCAGCTTTGCGAATTTCAGAAATGGCTTACTGTTGTTGATGGTGTATTATATTTTTAAAGGGACAACGGGTTTTGCCTATGCTTACTTGCAGGGGATATTGGGAGTTGACCCTATTCATCTTACTCCGATCTGGGTGATTAATATTGTTGGAATTGTTGTGGGTATGTTTGTTTCCTCCCGTTTTGTACTTTATGGAACCTCGATAAAAGAAATTCTGATTGCTGGATTTTCTTGCCTTTTGCTTTATCATCTACAGATGTATTTTCTCTTTTCCAGTGTTTCCTCCACCTGTGATTTCTTCATGCCGTTCTTTGTACAAGGTTTGGGATCAGGTGCTTTATTTGTGCCGCTTGTGCTGTTTACCGCCTCATCGGTTCCGGCACCTTTGGTAGGCTCCGTTTCATTTCTGGGAATTGGGTTTCGCTTTGTAGGTTTTTGTGCGAGCATTTCTCTTGCTAATTATTTTCAGCTTTACAATAAGAGTACACATTATAACTGGTTCAGAGCAAATATTACGGATCTGAATCCTGCAATGAGTGAAACAGTGGTTCGTATACAAGAGCATATTGCATGGAGAGGACAAGATGCAAAAACGGCAAAGGTATTGTCTTCTGGCGTTTTGAACAAAATGGTTGGTGAGCAGGTTACATTGCGTGCATCGATGGATTATTATGCAGCTATGATCTTTGCATTAGTGGTATTGATTTTGGCTATATTGTTTGTTCCACGGGCAAAAAGAGGAATTCTGGCTTTCAGGAGTAAGTTTGTACCCTATTAAACACATTTTCGCATAGAATGATGGGATCTCTCAGGTAAAATTTACATTGAACCGAATTTTAATTAATATTGGAGGAAATATTGGTTAAGTTTAACAGGAGATCCAAATTAATGACTACAAAGGCTATATATACCGATCAGGAACTTTTTGTTCTCCTGCAACAGGGACAACAAATTGCTTTTGCGGAGATCTATAATCGGTATAACGCTTTGTTGTTTATTCATGCTGATAACAAATTGAGGGATAAGGACGAGGCTATGGATGTTGTGCAGGATGTGCTGGCCAAACTTTGGGAAAAAAGGAATGAACTGGATGTAACGGTTAACCTTGCCGGTTAT
>NZ_DATMRL010000727.1:0-7933 GCF_035566355.1 Pedobacter sp. | reverse complement strand
GCAGATCTACCTAAGGTGGTTCGTTGTGTGTTGGAGGGAAAGAACTATTCAAGTATAGAAATAGACCGGATATTCTCGGCCTCCAAAGCCCAGGGGAAAAGCCTTTATTGGGTAGATGAAGAGCTGCTGGAACAAATCAGTCCGGATGTGATCTTTACCCAGGATACCTGTGAGGTTTGTCTGATTGATACTGCTTGCACACTTTCGTCCATCCAGCACTTAAGCAAGCAGCCTGAACTTGTACAGTTGAGTCCAAATAATCTCGAAGATGTTTTTAACTGTGCGGTTACTATTGCCAGAACTATTGGAAAAGAAGAAGTTGCTTTCCGTTATCTTGCAGGGCTAAAATCGGTAATGAACGCTATTCTTGATCAGTTGAGAGGAGCTGGAGCACCTTTAAAAAGAGTTATGCTGATGGAATGGATAGAGCCTGTTTACAACTGCGGGCATTGGATTCCTTTTCAAATTGCAGCTGCCGGAGGTGTAGACATGTTGTCAAACCCTGCCGGTGATTCCATTGTGAACAAATGGGAAAAGATCCAAAAGTACAATCCGGAAGTCCTGGTTATAGCCCCTTGTGGATTTGATATCAGCAGGAGCGAGGAAGAAATGCACTTGCTTACTACAAAGCCGGGATGGAACGACTTGGCGGCGGTTAAGAACAATGCGGTATACCTCGCAGACTTCGACCTTTTTACCCAGCCAAGTGTTGGAACTCTGGTTAAAGGCGTGGAAGTATTATCTTGCTTGTTCCACCCGGAAATTTTCCAGGCAGATGAGCCTCTGTCAAAATACTTTAAGAAGTTTCAGACAGAGCTGATTTTAAAATAAAGTTATTCCGGCATTCCAACCGAACCATCCTCTTGTATTGTTGTTGATCTTTGTAGCGTAATCCGGTGCAAATTGTTGTTTATAACCGCTGGCACTGGAGCCCGGTGGCGCACTAGAGTTATAAACAGAGTAGGCCGGACCTCCGAAAATGCTCAGGGTTTTAAATAATTTAAACTGCAGATTAATCTGGTAACGCGTCAATACATTGGAATAATCCCAGTTTCCCAGGTATAGAAACTGGGAACAAATTTCTGTAGCTATTGAAAAACGCTTTCCCATCAGGAAGTCGTGTCCAAAACCGATTCCAATAGCTTTCACCTTTGCCGTATCCGAAAAATTCTGGCCCAGCATCAGGATAGAATACAATTTATCATTACCCAGTTTGAGGCTGGCATTATACATTCCGGTTTCATTGGTGGAAAGGCTGACCTTATGATAGCCATTTTTTATAATATTGATCAAGCCGATGCTGTAACCATCAGATTGATCGGCAATATTAAGCAAGCCTATTTGTACGCCCTTTAGTCGTTTGGTATAATTGATCAGGCCAGACAACTGGACACCATTTACTTGCTGCGAAGTCAGATTTAGTAGTCCTGCGGCCTGAAAACCACTCATGTCTCCATTAACCAGGTTCATGATTCCAGCCATTTGAAATCCAACAGCGCGTTTGCGGACATGGTTGAAGATGCCTGCAGCCTGCAGTGTCTTGCTGTTTCCGCTTACTTCGTTCATGATACCTGCCATTTGCAGGCCTTTAGTGTCTCCGATTACCGTATTTAATATGCCTGCAGCTTGCAGACCATTGAAACTGCCACCAACTACATTGAACAGACCGGCCATTTGCAGGTATTGTGCGTCTCCCTTGTTCATATTGAACAACCCGGCGGCTTCGAAGCCGTTCAGGCCAGCCGTATATCCTCCAAATAAGTTTAAAGAGGCTTTATTTACAATCTGGGAGCTCATCATGCCATGCGAACTCAGACCTGGGGTAATGGAAACCTGGAAGGGACTATTGGCAATAAAGTCCGGTATGTTCATACTCTGGATTCTTTGCTTGGACGAAACTAAAAACCGGCCTATGCCTATACGTTCCACGAGGTTGTTATTTGGTCCGCCTTTTCTTCTTTTACCGGTAACCGGATCGGTATCATCTGCATATCCTTCTGGTTTTATCGTAATATTGGAGAGAAAGACCAATGTGGTGTCCCGATAACTTTCCTTGCTGGCTGTTAAGATCACTTCACTGTAATCTCCACGGAAACGAAGTTTGAAATAACCATCGTTATCGGTAAGCGTAGATTGCAGCAACCTTTTCTCGTATACACTGGCTTGTTTTATTTTTAGCCCTGTTTTGGTATCTGTCACATAGCCGCTGATGAGGTAAAGCTTTTCGGCAGTGGTGATGTTGTCGGGTTCTATAGTTAGGTGAAGCGCTGCTGAGCGGAGTATGATGTACTGGCCTTCTTCTCTATAATCTATTTTTCCATTAAACAGCTTGTCCAATACCTCTCTTACCGGAAGGTTTTGGACAGAAAGATTGACCAGGCTGTCGGTTTTAAACAGAGTTCCCTGGTAAGAAAAATAGAAGTTGGAAGAGGTACTGATCCGGTTTAAAATAGACCCGATACTTTCCTTTTCCACATGTATATTTACCCTTCTGAACAAATTTCCCCCAACTGAAGGCTGTTGGGCCTGTACTTTACAGATGATCAGGGAGAGCATCAGGATTGCAGTTAATTTTCCTTTCATCATTAGCGGTTAGACAACAGGATCTTTCCCTGACTGTTTGTTGTTTTTAGATTTAAAGATTTGCAGATGATCCCTAAATTATAATCCAGTGAATTGTCCATTTTTAATGTAGTACTGATCGTAAGTTGTTGAATTTTTGGGTCTTCAATAACTACATTGGCCTGATAGGCATCGTTCAAAGTCGTCGCAACGGAAGAAAGCGGCGTATTTTGGAGGATAAATAATCTGCTGCGGTAATAATTGTACAGCTGATCGGTATTTTGCTGTTTGGTCAAGGCCCCATTTTCTTCTGATATGCGTACTTTTTCTCCCGGATGCAATTCCACCTGCTCATTTTTATAACTGACCTTAACGATACCCGTTTCAACAATTACTTCGGTTTGTTTGCCCGAATGTTTTACATTAAATGAGGTGCCTACTACTTTTACAGATACTTTATTGGCCTCTATGATGAAAGGTTTTTTCTTATTTGGGGTTACACTGAAAAATACATCACCTTGCTGCAAATGAATGCTGCGGTTTTCTTTAAAGTTGCTGGCAAAACTCAATACAGAACGCTTGTTCATTGTGAGTACGGAGCCATCTGGCAAAGTTTTGACCAGGACTTGCTGGCCTGCTTCCACACGTACATAGGACCCTTGACCAAACAAGGTCCAGGCACCCCAGGCACCAGCCGCCAATAGAAAAACAGCTGCAATTTTCAACCACCCATAAGTTTTCCTTTTTAAAGGGAGCACCTTAACTTGTGGTTTTTCTTCGCTCGTTTTCACCTTAAATTTCAACCAGGCTGCTTCTTCATCCACAACACTTGTCCGTTCCAGCTTTTTACTGGTTTCCCAGATTCTGGAAAAATGCTCAAAATACGATCTGTTGGCCGGATCCTGATCTATCCACTGCTGTACCTCCGTATTTTCTACGGCGGTAGTTTCGTTTAATAAAAACTTTACTAAAAGTTCGTCTATCCTGCTCATCCTAGTTCAAAAAATCTTTATAAAATATGATCCCTATTAAGATAAGGGCTAAAAAGTCTACTAATTTTAACCTTAAGATCCTTAAGGCTTTGCCCATTTGGTTTTCTATTGTTTTAATGGACAAACCAAGCTGTTCGGCAATCTCTCTGTATTTAAGTTCCTCAAAACGACTCATTTGGAAAATGGTTCGACACTGTTCGGGCAAGTCTTTAAGTGCTTCCTGAAGCTTCCATTCCAGCTCATTTAATTCTGCCTTATGCGAGGCAGGTTCACTATAATTTAGGCTGAAAGCCGCATGTTCCTGGTAACGTGCCTTGACTTTCTCGTGCTTCAGGTAGTTCAAAGTATCGTTATGTACGCATTTGTATAAATAAGCTTTTACAGAAAGGTCAATATTTAATAACTCACGCTTTTCCCAAAATCTCATAAACATGTTCTGTACAATTTCTTCTGCCATTTCATCGTCTCTGATCATGGTGTTGACATAGACGTGCAGGGCTTTATAATGGTCTTTGAATAACTTTTCAAAGGCCTGGTCATCATACAGATTAGGGGCCGGCCGGCTGGTGCTTTTGGTTAATTCCACTGTTCTATTTGTTGTTCAAAGATATCAGAATTTCGGTGCTGCAGCAATTTGTACTGATTGTCTTTGAACTTGTTTATATATTAATCCTTTGTAAAATTTCATTTCCATTACTGTTTTGAATGGGTATCAGGTCTATGTAACGAATCATGGGGAACCAGCGATAATGTTCATCCATACTCACAAAAGCCCTTTTTAACAAAAAATCCTCGCCCTCATCCTTGATATAGATTCTATACTGATGATCAGTTACTGATCTTTTTAAATACAGGGGCAATTGTTTATAAGCAATCAGACGGATTTCATATTCGTCATTTCCAATTGGTTTGGTCAACAGACCATAAGCATATTTTCTTTCTAAAGGACTCAGTTCCCTTCTCTTACCAGTGTCAGAATACCTGGTTAGACTGCTCTTTACGGGTTCCTTACTGCAGAGGGTACCATCTGCATTGTAATTCAATTCATAGATAATCGTACAAACATTGTTTTCTGAAGTAACTTTGCGCAGTTCTTTTGGATACGCTTGTTCAAATATAGAAGCGCACATCAGGAACGTTAGACCAACAATCTTGATGATCTCCTCCCAGACATTCCTTTGTTTTAAGCTCTGCTTTTTTCTGTAGAGCTTGTATCTGTTTGCTGGACAGAACAAGATGAATTTCATCAGCAGGTAGCCTATCCGCACTGATATAAATCTAATGACTTTCTTCTCTTTTTTTTCTGTTGCTGATAACATAAGATCTCTAGGTTTAATTGGAAAAGCCAGACCAGCGATCAGAATAAGACCTGCACTCCGGCGATGTACCCGAGGTATAGCCCGGTAAACCGGTTGCTGTTGCTGCTGTCCCATCTTCTCATGTAACTGTGAACCATATCTCTTCCCTCTTCGCTATCCGCATTGATGAGGTTCAGTGATGGACCTCCAAAAAGCTCTATATGGGAACTGACTCTCCAGGCAGGAAGCACCCTGATGGAAGATTTAAAGGTTCCTTCGCTTTTAAAGCGTGTTAAACCTGTCGAGGCCAATTCCAAATTGAGTCGAAAGGTATTGTAATGGAGCAGATGCGCACCTAAACCGGCCTCAAAAGCATAAACTTCTTTATCATTTTTAACGTTATAGCCCAAACCTAATATGCCATAAAGAAATTTTCCACCGGAACGGAACGAGAGGAGTAAAGTTTGGTTGTCGTCAATGCCGGCACTGATGCTCTTTTCACCGTTTTTGATCAGGTTTAAAAAGCCAATTGGATAATCTGAACTGTCGGCCACATTGATAAAGGCAGAGATCTGGGTACCCTTAACCTTTTTGGCTATATTCATGAATCCGGAGATTTGAGTAGAAGTGTTACCGGATTTGTTCATAAAACCAGCTAATTGAAAACCTTCCATGTCTTTGGATAAATTTGCAAAACCAGCTACCTGTGCGCCTTTCATATCGCCGGATATATTTGTAAAGCCGGCTACAGCAACCCCCTTGCCTGAACCATAAGTATTCAGGAAGCCGGATACTGTTGTTCCTTCGGCACGATTACGTATGTGGTTGGAAAGTCCTGCAACCAGTATGCCTTTGGAGTGATCACGTACTATATTACTCAGACCGGCAACAGCAACGCCTTCTTCTGCTGCAGATAGTCCGGCAATCAGGTTCAGGGAAAGGTTATTGGTGTCTAGTCCGGCCTTGCTGCCATTGCTGCTCACCGGATAGACCAACCCGATATGTACCTTGGTGCGCTTTCTGTCTTGTGCTTGTAGTGAAAATACGGTTAATGAAATTATAATGCCGCTTGTTATGGTTTTGAAACGAAAGGATAAGGTTTGTTTGTTGTAAAGTAAAGATTTCATTTGTTCTATTTTTGAGGTGTGACAACAAACTCCGGTTTTACCCCTACGTGATTTTTCTTTTAATTTTGAAAACTGAGAATTGCAGATGTCGACCGCTTTAATACCTGCCTTGATCCCCTCATTTTGCGAAATTAGCCTTAAAGAAATCTAAAAAAGCGTATTTTTGAGCCAGAACCAACATAAAACGCATGGCAGATTTCAGGTTAGAGGTTTTTTATACAGTAGCAAAACGATTGAGTTTTACCAAAGCTGCTGCAACTTTATTCATTACCCAGCCGGCTGTAACCAAACATATTCATGAGCTGGAACAGCAATACCAGAATAAACTGTTTGAAAGAAAAGGTAATAACATACAACTTACGGCCGCAGGCCAATTGCTATTGGAACATGCCGAAACTCTGTTTGCTATTTACAGGACCATTGACTTTGAGATGAATGCGCTGGTGCATAAAAAGGAGGGCAGTTTGCATTTGGGGGCCAGCACAACTATTGCACAATATGTCATTGCGCCCATGTTGGCCAAATTCAGAAAAAAATTCAGTGATATCCAGCTTAAGCTGACCAGTGGAAATACGGAGCAAATTGAAAAATACCTGCTCGATAAAGATATTGAAATTGGGATTGTAGAAGGAAAATCAAAGAATCAGGAAATCCAGTATACAGAGTTTATTAAAGATGAAATTGTCCTGGTATGTGGTAAAGATCATCCGTTGGCCAAGCAGGGAGAACTGGAGGCGGCAGAGTTAAAGCAATATGCTTTTGTACTCCGGGAGCAGGGGTCTGGAACACTTGAAGTTATAGATCATGCTTTGAGAACGTTAGGTATTAAACTTGCCGACCTTCCAGTTGAGATGGAGCTGGGCGGTACTGAAAGCATTAAGTCTTATTTGGTTCATTCCGGTACATTGGCTTTCCTCTCGATACATTCTGTTTTGAAAGAATTACAGACAGGGGTATTGCGGGTTGTTGAGGTAAAAGATCTGGCTATAGAAAGGAACTTTTATTTTATTCACCTGAAGGGAAAAGCAGACGGATTAGCTGAGGTTTTTATGCGCTATTCCAGGCAGCTGCATAACTTGTAGTTATGGCTGATCAGTTATAGGAATATGCTTGCTATGCTTTACCAGGGTAATTTTGCTTCATCAAAAAACAGTAAAATGAAGCTAATACAATACCCATCGCTCCAAAAATTTCTATATCTCTGTTGTGCCGTTGTTTGTTTGTTTCCCTGGATGTCGCCACCATTGGCCTTATTACTTGGGATTTTCTTTGCGCAAGTAGTGGACCATCCCTTACCAGCTTTTAACCAGAAAGCCACCCAACTTTTGCTAAAGATCTCTGTAGTGGGATTAGGTTTTGGCATGAATGTATATACCGCTATGAAAGTGGGTATGGAAGGTTTTCTTTTTACTATTGTTTCTATAGTGAGTATTCTGGGCTTGGGTTATCTGCTGATGAAGCTCCTGAAAATTAATCCTAAAACTTCTTTTCTCATCTCCGCCGGTACGGCTATTTGTGGGGGAAGTGCCATTGCAGCACTTTCTCCGGTAATGAAAGCGAATGAGAAACAGATTTCTGTTGCCTTGGGAACAGTTTTTATACTGAATTCTGTAGCGCTATTTGTTTTTCCGGTAATTGGCCATGTTTTTCATCTTTCCCAGACTCAATTCGGCATGTGGTGCGCCATCGCGATACATGATACCAGCTCAGTAGTAGGGGCGGCAAGTAAATATGGAAATGAAGCCCTTCAAATTGCGACTACAGTTAAGCTGGCCCGGGCCCTATGGATTATTCCTGTAGCATTAGGAACAGCGATGCTTTTTAAAACCGCAAAAGCTAAGATTCAAATTCCATATTTTATAGGTTTATTTGTACTGGCCATGCTGGCTAATACTTATTTTACGCAGCTCCATCCCTGGACTCCTTATTTGCTGATGGCCTCTAAAGCTGGCCT
>NZ_DATMRL010000726.1:0-35301 GCF_035566355.1 Pedobacter sp. | reverse complement strand
ATGAAGAAAGTAGCGATCTTACTCCTGGGTGTTCTGTTTGCAACAGCTGTTCTGCAGGCCTGTTCCAATCGGGTATGCCCGGCTTATAGTTCTTATCCGGAAGGCCGTAAAAGGAGAGGATAGGTTTCTTTTATTGATTTTAACAACGATATAGATGCAGTGGACAAATATAACTGATGGTACTCAGATCAGTGAAATACAAAAACAAACCGGTTACAGCCTGATTTTTAAACACAGCACAAGATGTTCTGTGAGTATGATGGCCAAGAGAAGGTTTGAGATGGATTGGGATGCCTTACCTGAAGGCACAGCTCTTTACTTTTTAGATTTGATCAGCTATCGCGACATTTCTGCGCAGATAGCTGAAACTTTCCAGGTTCACCATGAATCTCCGCAGATCCTGCTGATCAAAGACGGAGATTGTATTCTGGATGCTTCTCATGGCGATATTTCTGCCGAAGAAGTAGCCGAGGTGATTAATAATTAAAGGTTACCGTTTTTTTCAGGTCAGGGTGCAGGCTTTGCGCCACAGGACAGGTATGAGCGGACCTTTCAATGATCTTTTTGTCTTTGTCTGAATAGTTGTTTGCCGGAAACTGGAAGTCTACCACAATTTCAGCTACCCTTCTTGGATTCTCTGCCATAATTTTGGTGATCTCGCAAGTAGCTCCATCTATGTTAAAACCATGTTCCTGGGCAGCGATACCAACGATGGTGAGCATACAGTTTCCCAACGAAGTTGCCAAAAGATCGGTTGGAGAAAAAGCCTCCCCTTTTCCTTTATTGTCTACCGGCGCATCGGTGATAATTTCATTTCCTGAACGTAAATGTACAGATGTGGTTCTTAAGCCACCGTTATAAGTTATTTTTGAAGTTGCCATAGGGTAAATTTAGACATTTCAGAACATTACACCATACAAACATTTCATATTTATAACAATTCAATCCTATTGCTTAACTTTGTAGCATGATCGAACTACCGGTTGTTTCAGCAAACCAAACACAGCGTAAACCAGACTGGCTTAGAGTTAAGCTGCCTGTAGGTAAAGAGTATGCGCAAGTCCGCAGCTTAGTTGATACCCATAAACTCCATACCATCTGTGAAAGTGGCAATTGCCCGAATATGGGTGAATGCTGGGGTGCAGGTACAGCGACCTTTATGATTTTGGGAAATATTTGTACCCGCTCCTGCTCTTTCTGTGCCGTGGCTACCGGAAGACCACTTGCAGTAGATACTGATGAACCAAACCGCGTAGCAAATTCAGTAAAGCTGATGCAGGTAAAACATTGCGTAATTACTTCAGTAGACCGCGATGACCTGAAAGACGGGGGCTCTATCATCTGGGCGGAAACCTTACAAGCCATTCGCAGGGAGAGCCCGGATACCACACTCGAAACTTTAATTCCTGATTTCAGGGGGATATGGGATAATCTGTACCGTGTACTGGAAGAACGACCTGAAGTGGTTTCTCACAATATGGAAACCGTAAAGAGGTTAACAAGACAAGTAAGGATACAAGCCAAATACGACAGAAGTCTGGAGTGTTTAAAAAGAATATCTGAGTTTGGGGTCAGAACAAAAACAGGGATTATGCTTGGACTTGGCGAAACGGAAGATGATGTTTTTGAAGCAATGGATGATCTGGTTGCCAATGGAGTCCATATCCTAACGCTTGGTCAATATTTACAGCCTACTAAAAATCACCACCCCGTTGTAGACTGGATCCATCCGGATCAATTTGCAAAATACAAAGAAATTGGTTTGGCTAAAGGTTTAAGGTATGTGGAAAGCGGCCCGCTGGTACGCTCTTCTTATCATGCAGAAAAACACTTATTTGATTTCTGAGTTTAGTTTTTAAACTCCCAAACAAATAATATTTTCTTCTTGTTATAGAATCACTATATTAGTAACCGTTTGGCACCCTCGAAGAAAATATCATTGTCTGAAGAAGATTTGGTCCTTGCCCTTAAAAGCAGGGAGACCATTGCTGTACAGGCGCTTTATGATATGTATTCAGGTGCATTACTGGGTGTCATTTCCCGAATTGTCCTGCAGCAGGAAATTGCTGAAGATCTTTTACAGGAAACCTTTGTCAAAATATGGAATTCTGCAGAGCAATATGATGCTTCAAAAGGTCGTTTGTTTACCTGGATGATGAATATTGCCCGCAATCTGGCAATCGATAAGGTCAGGTCTAAAGACTTTAGAAATACCAGTAAAAACCAAGATATAGAAAATAACGTAGATTTCATCGACGCGCAATCAAGAGTAATCTTTAATGCGGACATCCTGGGTTTAAAGGATCTGGTTACCGCATTAAAACCTGAATTTAAACATGTCCTGGACATGGTCTATTTCAGAGGATATACACATGTTGAAGCAGCAGAGGAATTGGATTTGCCATTGGGGACGGTGAAGACCCGGATCAGAATGGCGATCATGGAGTTAAGAAAGAATTTTAATTAAAGTGGAAGAGGTTAGAGCATATATAGAATCGGGTATACTTGAACTTTACGTTCTCGGTCAGCTGTCGGCTGAAGAGCAAGGAGAAGTGGAAGGTATGGCCGCAAAATATGCCGAGATCAGAAAGGAGATTGAGGCTATAGAAATTGCGATGGAAACTTATGCCATAAGCAATGCTGTTCTTCCTTCTGAAGGCCTCGATTTAAAGGTTTTATCTGCCATTGAATTGCTGAAAACTCCCGAAGAGGCGCCTTCTCCGGTAATGCAAGTGCCTGACAAAACAGTTGCGGCCCCTATCCAGACACCTCTTGTTACTCTGGCAAAAGATTCCAGAATCAGATCTTTAAGAATTGCCCTGGCAGCCTGTGCAGCTTTATTGCTGATCAGTCTGGTGGCTTTGTATTCTGCGCGCCATGAACTGAGTGAAGCACAAAATCAAATTCTGGCGCTGAACAAACAAAACCAAAGCTTTGCAGCTACGGTAGGCTATATGAAACAGAATACAGCAGACCTGCAAAAACTAGCAGATATGCCTGCTGATCCAAATTGGAAAACCGTAAAACTTGCCGGCACAAAAATGGATCCCTCAGCTAAGATGGTTGTTTATTGGCATACTACTGGCAAGCACGTTATGGTCGACAATTCTAAAATGGCTTTACCTGCCAATGATCAAAATCACCAGTACCAGCTTTGGGCCTTGGTTAAAGGTAAACCTGTTGATCTTGGAGTATTTGATGTAAAGCCAGACACCGCGCATATTCTGCTCAATATGAAAGAAATAAGTGGTGCGCAAGCTTTTGCTGTTACATTGGAAAAACGTGGCGGAAGTGTAAGCCCGACTATGAATCAAATGATTGCTATGGGTGGGGTATCTATCTAAAAATTGTTTTTTTAACAACTTCCGGTAAATGTTCTGCCACCTGCGATGCAGTGACATTAAAATCTTTTTCTGCCAGACTATCTCCAGAGAGCCCATGAAAATAACAAGCCAGTAGTGCCGCTTCTTCATTACGATATCCCTGAGCACTATAAGCCGCAAGAATCCCGGTCAGCACATCCCCCATTCCCCCCTGAGCCATAGCCGGGTTACCAGTTGTATTGACAAATATTTTACCCTGTTCGTTAACCACAAATGTGTACTGGTTCTTTAGCAGGATCAGACAATTCAGTTCTTTTGCTTTTTTAACTGCCGTATTCAATCGTTCAAACCAAGTATCATGCTCACCAAAAAGACGATCAAACTCCTTCATATGAGGAGTGAGTATACTGCCTGAAGGAATTTTAGGAATCCATTCCTGGTGTGCAGCTAAAAGATTTAAAGCGTCGGCATCAATAATCAATGACTTTTGTTGCCCAAGCAAATGGGTTAATAGCTCAAAGCTGGCCATAACTGTGGATAAGCCCGGGCCAATTGCAATAGACTCATAGCGTTTTAGTTCCGGATCTTTTGCAGCAGCCTTTCTATCCAGGTACATCATTTCAGGCAGACACGTATTCAAGGCCGTTAAGCCACTTTCAGGTATGGATAGGGTTGTAAGACCTGCACCAGCATAAAGACATCCTTTAGCACTTAATATAGCAGCCCCCATGGTCTGTTCTGCACCTGCTAGGATCAGGGCATGCCCGTAGGTTCCCTTATGACTGAACAATTGCCTTACTTTAAAAATCTTCCTGATGGCCGAGGGCTTCACCAATTGACAGGTAGGCTGGTCTTTTAGGCTTTGGGGTGCAGATTTGTCTGGCAGGTAATTGTTCAGGTCGATTTTCATATCAGGCCTCCATTTCCTTTTTAAGGAATTTCCCGGTTAAGCTGATCGGATTTTGGATCAGTCCTTCGGGAGTACCCTCAAAAATAATCTTTCCTCCGCCTGCACCGCCTTCTTCTCCCAGATCGATGACCCAGTCTGCTACTTTTACCACATCCAGGTTGTGCTCAATAACCAGTACTGTATTTCCTTTCTCCACCAACTCATTTAATACACCGAGCAGTACGTTGATATCTTCAAAGTGAAGGCCAGTTGTTGGTTCATCCAGGATATAAAAAGTTCTGCCCGTATCTTTTTTAGACAACTCGGTTGCGAGCTTCACCCGTTGTGCCTCTCCGCCGGACAGCGTTGTGGAAGACTGACCTAGTGTAATATACCCTAAACCAACATCTTTAAGTGTTTTGATTTTACGGTAGATGGCAGGCATGTTCTCAAAAAAGTCGCAGGCCTCTTCAATACTCATGTCGAGCACATCACTAATGGATTTTCCACGGTAACGAACTTCCAGTGTTTCCCGGTTATATCTTCTGCCACCACATTCTTCGCAGGGAACCTGCACATCCGGAAGAAAGTTCATTTCGATCACCTTCATTCCTGCACCCTGACAGGTTTCGCAACGGCCGCCTTTCACATTGAAAGAGAAACGTCCGGGTTTATACCCACGGATCTTTGCCTCCGGCAACTGAACATACAGGTTTCTGATGTCTGAAAATACCCCTGTATAAGTAGATGGGTTAGAACGTGGTGTTCGTCCAATTGGGGCCTGGTCTATTTCGATTACTTTATCTATTTCTTTTAATCCATTGATCTTTTCATAGGGAAGAGGATGCTTCTTGGCCCGGAAAAAGTGGTGGTTTAGGATCGGATATAAAGTTTCTGTAATTAAACTGGATTTTCCACTTCCGGATACGCCAGTAACGGCAATGAATTTACCTAATGGAAAATCTACAGAAACATCTTTTAAGTTATGCCCGCTGGCTTTGATAATGGATAATTTATGTCCGGTTCCTTTTCTGCGTTTTTTGGGCACTTCTATTTTTTTCTGTCCGTTAAGGTAAGCTGCAGTCAGGGTGTTGGACTTTAAAATCTGTTCCGGAGTTCCTTGCGCAACGATCTGACCTCCTCTGACACCTGCAGCAGGGCCAACATCAATCACATGATCTGCTTCCAGAATCATATCTTTATCGTGCTCTACAACCAATACAGTGTTGCCCAGGTCGCGCAGGTTTTTCAAGGCATGGATCAAACGTTCGTTGTCCCGCTGATGCAGGCCTATGCTTGGTTCATCAAGAATATACATCACGTTCATCAGCTGTGAGCCAATTTGCGTGGCCAGGCGAATCCGCTGAGCTTCTCCTCCGGACAAGGTACGTGCCGTTCTGTCCAGGGAAAGATAATTCAAGCCTACATCACTCAAAAAGCCAAGCCTGGCCCGGATTTCTTTCAGTATTTCTTTGGCGATGGTATTTTGTCTTTCACTTAAACGGTCTTCAAGATCAGTATACCAGTTTTTGATACTGCTGATGTCCATTTCCGAGACTTCAAAAATGTTTTTTCCATCAATCTTAAAATGCAGGCTCTCTTTCTTTAAACGTGCTCCGTTACATACCGGACAAGTCTTTAGTTTACGGAAGGCCTCCATATCGTCTACGGCCCCTTCTCCTTTTCGCTCCTGTTGTTCTTCCAGTAGTTTGATCACCCCGTCAAAAGTGATCTGGTAATTTTGTACATTCCATTTATTATATTCTACTGCCACTGAAAGCAACTCATGCGTACCGTTCAGAATGATGTTTATAATGTCTTCGCCCAGCTTTTCAATTGGTGCAGAAAGGGAAAAATTATATTTTTTAGCCAGCGCTTTTAGCACCTGGAACATCCAGATGTCCCGGTATTCACCCAAAGGCGCAAGCCCCCCGTTCAGAATACTGAGTTTAGGGTTTGGGATAACAGATTCCCTGTCTACGACAAAAATATAGCCCAGTCCATCACAACGCTCGCATGCGCCATACGGCGAGTTAAAGGAAAAACTGTTGGGTTGAGGTTCATCGTAAGAAATTCCCGTAGTGGGACACATGAGGTAGCGACTGAAATGAGAAACATTATTGTCCTTATCGCTGATCTTAATAATTCCTTTACCAGCTTTCATTGCAGTTTGCAGAGAATCCAGCAAGCGTTTTTTATCCTCACGGTCTATGATCAACCGGTCTATCACAATCTCGATGTCATGGATCTTATAACGGTCCACCTGCATTTTTGGGCTAAGGTCCTGGATTTCTCCGTCTATGCGTACTTTCACATAGCCTTGTTTCCGGATTTGCTCAAACAATTCGCGATAATGCCCTTTACGTCCTTTGACCACTGGGGCAAGGATATTGACCGGCATGTGATCGTATTTTTTAAATATATTCTCTACAATCTGATCTTCACTCATGCGCTCCATCTTTTCTCCGGTATTGTAGGAGAAAGCATCTGCAACACGTGCATACAGTAAACGCATGAAATCGTAGATCTCGGTAATGGTACCGACAGTAGAGCGTGGATTTTTACTCGTTGTTTTTTGTTCTATGGCAATAACCGGGCTGAGACCAGATACTTTGTCTACATCAGGTCTTTCCATCCCCCCCATAAACTGGCGGGAATAAGCGCTAAAAGTTTCCATATAGCGGCGCTGCCCTTCGGCATAGATGGTATCAAATGCCAGTGAGGATTTTCCGCTCCCACTTAAACCAGTAATAACAACCAGTTTATTTCTAGGGAAGGAGATATCAATATTTTTAAGATTATGTACCCTGGCGCCATATACTTCTACATCTTTTTGCTCACCCAGGTCAACGGTATTTTTACTCATATATATATCTAAAACTGCTAAAGGATTTTTCGTTAAGAAGACAGCAAATTTTCAGCCACAAAATTGCTAAAAATTTTATCAAAAGGGAAGTTTTTGAACTGATTTACAATTGACTTAAAAATATGGCTTTAAACTGTCAAAAATCCTTAGGTAAACTGCTTCACCTGAGATCAGGGAATAAAAAAAGCCGGAATAAATTCCGGCTTTACCCAATTGCATGTCTTTTTGTCTTATTTTACTCCGCATTCATAGCCAGCAGTGCCCTTGGTGCTCTGTAGCCATAACGTGCAGGATCTTCCATAATTTCTTTCATGGAAATCAATTTGTACACATAACCTGCGGTTTCGCGGTTGAGTTTCATTTTGAAATAATTATCCTGGTTTTGTTTGTTCATCTGCTTTCTCATGTGGTTATCACCTACATTATATGCGGCAGCTACCATGGTCCAGTTTCCGAATACACCATATAGTTCTTTGATGTATTTACAGGCGGCAATGGTGGATTTCCGTAAATTCTTACGTTCATCTACATTGGAGTTTACTTTTAAACCATAGGTACGTGCTGTGCCTGGCATAAATTGCCAAAAACCGGCTGCACCTTTTGGAGAAACACCCTCCTGTAATCCGGACTCTACCAGAGGAACGTATTTAAAATCGTTTGGAATACCAAAATCTTCTAAAATGGGTTCAATAATCGGAAACCATTCTACCGCTTTCCGGTGTAAACGATTGGTTTGTAAATTTGCGTAAGAAAAAGTTGCCAATGTGCTCTTCATCTTTTTCTCTACCCGGGGATCCCCCTCAGGAAGGGCTTCATCTGCAAAATTTAAACTGGCCTTTTCTGATTCAGGCTCTTCTTTTTTAAGTGTTGTATTTTTTGTTGTTGTTTCTTCTTTTGAAAGACTTTTTGCTGCTTGGGGCATGTGGTAAGCAAACACTTTTGCCATAACCAATAATGTTAAAATTATCGTACATGTTATTATGTGTTTCTTTATCATTTTCCTCCTTTTTTTGGTTAATAATATAAAACGGCTGCAAACATACGGTATATTTATCTAATTATCAAGCTATTACAAAACAACCTTCAAAAATCGATGTTTAAACATCCCTCAGCGCCGATTTTAATATTTAAATGACAAAGTCAGTTTTGGCGTCAAAAATTGTTCAAAAATGGCTGATTTTCCATTCCATCCAAGACCGGAAAAGGAAGGATATCTGAGAAAAAAAGAACCGCGGAGCGGAAGGCAGGAACACTTTAAATGATAGAAAGTTAAGGAGGTGATTAAGAGTAATATTACAGGAATCAAAAGGAAAGAATAATCGTTCTGAATCTCTGCAAATAAAACGTAAAATTGCGGTGCACAGACACTTAAAATTGTAAATACAAGCAATTTTACCTAAGTTTGTACCCCGCATATTTTATGTGGTTAATAGCGTATCATGATCAAAAACAACAACAGGAACAGTCGGGATGACAAGTCCAAGCCGGGAAACCGAAGCACAGCTGGAAAGAGCAGAAGTGGAGAAGAAAGTACTTACAAGGGCAAGAGCAAATTCGGAGACAAAGATAGTAAGGAAGGAAAAGGAGATTTTAAACCAAGAACACCAAGAGAGGGTGATTCTAAATCCTTCAGGCCAGGAGCCCGCAGAGAAGGAGATTTTAATTCAAAAGCAACACGGGACGGAGACACTAAATCTTTCAGATCGAAAGACGGCGGATCCAAAGGATTCTCAGGAAAAAGTACCGGTGATAGAGACTTTAAACCGCGAGCTTCAAGAGATGGCGATAGCCGTTCTTTTAAGCCAAGAGAAGGAGACAGCAAATCTTTTAAACCAAGAACCGGTGACGATAAGGAATCTAAAGGAAGAGGCTATATTAAAAAAGACAGCTTCAACAAAGAGGAAAAGCCTTACCGTAAATTTGACGACAAGAAAAGTCAGAGCCCAAGGAGCACAGACAGCCGTCCTTTTAGAAAAAGAGAAGATGAAAGTGGTGCAAGACCGAATTTCAGGTCAAACCCTGCAGACCGTGGTGAAAAACAATCTGTTCTTCGCGGAAGAAAAACACCGGTAACTAAAGATGACGGTCTGATCCGTCTGAACCGTTATATTGCAAATTCAGGAATATGTTCCCGCCGTAAGGCAGACGAGCTGATTGCAGCAGGTGTAGTGACAGTAAACAATGAAGTGGTTTCTGAACTGGGCCATAAAGTAGATCCTGCAAAAGATGCAATCCGTTACAACGGAGAATTGTTGAAACGCGAAAAAAGGGTTTACGTATTGCTGAACAAGCCAAAAGATTATATTACAACAACAGACGATCCTCAGGAAAGACGTACAGTGATGCAACTGGTGGAAAAAGCCAGTAGAGAACGCATCTATCCTGTTGGACGCTTAGATAGAAATACAACGGGTTTGTTGCTGATGACCAATGATGGTGATCTTGCAGATAAACTTGCTCATCCTAAAAATGGCATCACCAAGATCTACCATGTAGAACTGAGCCGTGCTTTAAGTCAGGGAGATCTGAACAAAATTCAGTTTGGATTGGAACTGGAGGATGGAATTATAAAACCGGACAGTGTATCTTACGTTGCCGGCGGTAGTAAACGCGAAGTTGGCATCCAGATTCATAGCGGAAAGAACAGAATTGTTCGCCGGATTTTTGAACATCTGGGTTACGATGTAGTAAAACTGGACCGCGTGGTTTACGGAAACCTGACCAAAAAAGATCTTCCCCGCGGAAGATGGCGCTATCTGGAAGAGCATGAGCTGATCCAGATCAAACACCTGATCAAATAATTTAAATTATAATTTATGAAAAAGATCCTTTCCCTGTTGTCTGTACTTTTGTTTACTTTTCATGTCCAGGCCCAAAAAGCAAATTACAACCTTTTGGTTGGAACATACACAAACACAGCAGGCAAGAGTGAAGGGATCTATACTTATAATTTTCATACTTTTAGCGGAACAACCCGCCTTAAAAGTATTACTAAAGGCATTGCAAACCCCAGCTATCTGACGGTTGCTCCAGACAGAAAGTTTGTATACAGTGTAAATGAAACCGGAGCGGCCAGTACAGTAAGCGCCTTTGGTTTCAATTCTTATTCCGGTAAACTTACTTTCTTAAACAAACAGGACAGCCACGGTGCAGATCCATGCTATATTACTGCTGACAATAAAAATGTGGTAGTGGCCAATTATAGTGGCGGAAGCCTCGCTGTATTTGGGAGAAATGCGGATGGTACTTTAACCGGACCGAAGCAAATCATACAGCATACGGGTAAAAGCATAGATCCAGAAAAAAGACAGGAAAGCGCCCATGTTCATATGGTTCAGTTTACACCTGATAAAAAATACCTGATCTGCAATGACCTGGGTGAAGACCAGATTTATGTATATAGTTACAATCCGGCTTCTAAAGACCGTTTATTATCCATTAAAACGGTATTGAAAACCAATGCCGGAAGTGGACCAAGACATCTAACCTTCAGTCCAAACGGAAGGTTTGCCTACCTGACACATGAATTTAATGGCAGCATTACCGCATTTGTGTACAGCAATGGAAACCTGAATAAGATTCAGGAGATTGGCACAACAGATCCCGACTTTAAGGGAAGAATTGATGGAGCAGATATTCATGTATCGCCTGATGGCAAGTTTTTATACCAGAGCAACCGTGGGGATGCCAACAGCATTTCTGTTTTTTCTATTCTGTCTACTGGAAAACTGAACTTTGTTTCCAGAATCAGTACTGAAGGCAAGGGCCCCCGCAACTTTGCTATAGATCCAAGTGGCAATTATCTATTGATCGGCCATCAGTACACCAATAACATTGTTATTTTTAAAAGGAATAAGGCAACAGGAGAACTTAAAGATACGGGTAAACGTATTGAAGTAGGTTCACCGGTTTGTTTGGTATTTACACCGATCAACTAATTCTATGCTTATAAAGAAGAAGGCCGGTTTGAGACCGGCCTTCTTCTTTACATAAAAATTTATAAGAGGTTGTTTACAAAACAACCGGCTTGTGCTGCTTTTCTATAATTGCGTTGTAGTAATCTATGTATATAGGCAGGATCTTTTTCAAATCAAAATCCTGTGCGCGTCTAAATGCGTTCTCTTTAAACTGATTCAGCACGGTATCATTCTCCAGGATCTTGATGGCATTAGCTGCCATATCTTCCACATCGCCAACATTGCTCATATATCCGCAGAAGCCATCCACATTAAGCTCTGGTAAACCTCCGGAGTTAGATGTAATTATTGGCACTTTACAGGCCATCGCTTCTAAAGCTGCCAGCCCAAAGCTTTCAGATTCTGAAGGCATCAGGAAGAGGTCGGATACGGAAAGAATTTCTTCTACAGCATCTTGCTTACCCAGGAAACGAACATGGTCACAAATCCCCAGATTCCTGCACAACTGTTCATTATAAACGCGTTCAGGACCATCTCCAACCATCAATAATTTTGATGGGATCTTTTCCTGGATTTTTTGAAACATGAGGATCACATCTCCGGTTCTTTTTACCTTTCTGAAATTGGAGGTATGAATCAGGATGCGCTCATTATTGGGGGCAATAGCCTTCTTGAAATGATCTTTTGGTTTCAAACTGAAGCGTTCAAAATCTATGAAATTCGGAATTACCTTAATTTCACCGGTGATGTCGAAGTGCTTCAGTGTATCTTCTTTTAAATCCTGTGAAACAGTTGTAATGCCGTCCGATTGATTGATGGAAAAGGTAACTACCGGTTTATAGGTTGGGTCTTTACCAACCAGCGTGATATCTGTACCATGAAGTGTCGTTACAAACGGAATATTGATCCCGTAGGTAGCCAGAATCTGCTTGGCCATAAAGGCAGCGGAAGCATGCGGTATGGCGTAATGTACATGCAGAATATCCAGTTTCTCAAACCTGACCACATCTACCAGCTTACTGGCCAGTGCAGATTCATATGGTGCATAGTCAAATAAAGGGTAATCTCTTACAGATACTTCATGATAAAATAAATTGGCAGAGAAAAAATCTAAACGCGCGGGTTGGCTGTAGGTAATGAAGTGAACCTGGTGCCCTTCATCGGCCAGAGCCTTACCAAGTTCAGTGGCCACGACACCGCTGCCGCCAAAAGTTGGGTAACAAACTATACCTATCTTCATTTGTATATAATTGTTTATTGTTAGCCTTCTGCCCTGATTTACATCAAAAAAAACAGGCACAGAATGGGTTTTGTTTTGAACTGCAAAGTACAATACTTAAACTGAGCTTTGTGTTAAACAATTGCAATTATTTCGTATAGCCTGAATTATCCTTTCATCTCTTCCTGGATGACCAGGTACATTTCGTTAGGTCGTTGTGTGCCAATATAGTATTCTAGTCCATCACGGTCTGTGAGTACAATGGCATCTTTTCCGGAAGAATAAAAACGAATACTTCCTTTGCGGTGCAGATTATAGACAGGGTTATTGAACAGGTAATTGCTATAAGTGTCTTTACGTACTTTAACAATGCTGTTCAGATCGATCTTTACTTTTTTAGCTGTCCAAAGCCCATCAATAACAATACTTTTATTGTTAATGACAGTCTTGTACTGAATGAGAAACAGTAAAATAATGGAAATGCCAATGATGCCAAAGCCTACAATCAGAAAAAGATCTTGTGTATTGTCCCGGTCCCTTTCGTAAACATAGGCTGCAAAGCAAAATGCTGCCATCACCAGCCGGATGCAGATCCGAATATAATCCCTGCCTATATATTGCTTTTCCAGAAATGCGTACCTGTTTCCCATTAGCTTATTTTCAATTCGAATATAGCTACTTTTTTTGTAGCAGTGGTTAATTTATATCTATTGTCTTGTCTCATTCCTGCAATCCAGATCAGCTCTCCATTCCCATTTACCAATACAGGGACCTGATCTTTTAGTGGCAGCGGCACTTTTTCATCAATGAAAAAATCGCTTATTTTTTTAAGAGTCTTCATCCCAAGCGGCATAAAACGGTCGCCATACTCCCATTTCCGAAGGATCAGGGGGTATATGAGCTTCCCAGCATCGGCAAAAGCTTTAAACTTCTCTTTTTCAAAATTGATGTTATCTGTATAGGTGATCTCGATCACCTGATTTGCCATGACGGCCTTTTGATCATGCGGATGGATCAGAACAGCTTCCTGAACCATTGCGCCAGTGTGTTCCGTAATCATCAGTTTTCCCCTGTCCAGTGTTGCCCTATGGCTTATACTGTAAAAGGACCGCCCGCTTTGGTGATCAAGGGACTGTAAAATATCATCTGTTACTTTTTCGGTAAAATGATAGGTTTTCAGGATCTCAAAAAAAAGCAGCCTTTGCGGTACCAGATTACCGATGCTTTCCAGGTCGACCAGCACCGCAGCTCCCTCTGTTTTACAGATTTCCTTTTGAACTTGCAGTACCCTTTGCTGCAAGACCATCTCGGCTTCGGCAAAACGCCGGATGTTGTGTTCGAAGGTTTCCTCCAGGTTTGGATTTATTGCCTTCAACTGCGGAATGACCTTTTGCCTGATTTTGTTCCTGGCATATTTATCTGAAGCATTAGAGCTGTCTTCTACATAGGAGAGATGATTTAGCACAATTGCTTCCTCAATTTCTTCGCTGGAAAGGCAAAGCATTGGCCGGATCAGGAAACCTCTTCTCGGCAAAATACCATGAAGCCCGGCGATACCCGTCCCCCGTGTAAGATTAAGTAATACGGTTTCAACCGCATCATTCTGGTGATGTGCTACGGCAATTAGTTGATAATCTTCCTGAACCCTCAGCTTTTCAAACCAAGTGTACCTCAACTCCCTGGCAGCCATCTGTGTCGATATCTTATGTTCTTCAGCGTAGGCCTTGGTCTCAAAATGAACTACATAAAAGGGAACTTCCAGCTGCGATGCCAGCATTCTGACAAAGGCCTCGTCCCTTTGTGATTCCTGTCCACGCAAATTAAAATTACAGTGGGCAATACCAAAATCACAACCGGAGAGTTTAAACAAATGTGCCATAAGCACAGAGTCTTTTCCTCCGCTAACCGTTAGCAATACTTTTTCATTGCCAGACAGTAGTGAATTTTGGACGATATAGTCCTGAAATTTTTGCAGAGGAAACATCTTTCAAAAATATTAATTTATATGGTAAGCAAACAACTAACTTTGTAAAGTGCGGAAATTACTTTTTTTCATCTTACTGATTGCCCTTTTGCCTGTGTCTTTACTTGCTCAGCAGAGGACCAAAATCTTTCTGGATCGTTCTGAACATGCTACGGTTATGAATAAAACCAAAATTTCTTATTTGAGAAAACCGGTTTTCAGACAGGACAATGCCATCCTGACCTGTGACAGTGCTGTTTTTTACGAGGAAAAAAACGTTTTCGAGGCCTACAATAATGTCCATATCAATCAGGCCGATACTGTGAATATCTATTCTGATTTTCTGACTTATGACGGGAATACCAAAATGGCCCACCTGACCAGCAATGTTCGCCTGCTGGACCGGGAATCTGTACTGACCACCAATATACTGGATTATAATATGGCTACAAAGGTTGGAACCTATGTAACCGGTGGAAAGATTGTAAACAAGGATGTTACCCTGACCAGTAAAAACGGTTACTATTTTGCAGGCAGCCGGGACGCCTATTTTAGGTACAATGTAGTGGCAGTTACACCACAGACGACCATTAAGTCAGATACGCTCCGCTACAATACACTGACCAACTGGACTTATTTTTATGGCCCTACAAATATCCTTGGGAAAGACGATAACCTGTATACTGAGAATGGTGCTTACAATACGAAAACCCAATATGCCTATTTTGGCAAGAAAAACCTCTATACTTCCGGAAGCAGATCCCTTAAAGGAGATAGTCTTTATTACGATGGTGCAGCAGGTTATGGCAAAGCCGTTAGAAATATTGTTTTCAGGGATACGACAGATAAAACAGTGATGTATGGCCAGCTGGGCTATTATTATAAAATTGATCAGCGTACCCTGGTCACCAAAAATGCTTATGTAGGTCTTGGCACCAGTGATTCTATCACCGTAAAAAACATCAAAAGACCAGACAGCTTATGGATGGGTGCCGATACACTGGAAACTCAGGTTGTATTGCGTCAACTCTTAAAATTACTCCCCTTACCCATCATTAAGAAAGACAATGAAGTTGGGGAGGAGAAGCCAAAAAATAAAGCCCCCACTGAAAAGGGTGCCGCAGGTTTGCCTTCCACTGCCAGACCCGCCCAATCTGTATCGGTACAAAAGAAAAGTCCGCCAAAAAAAGGAGGCATTAAACTTTACAAGTCTACAGAGCAAACTATTGAACAAGTAGAAAAGCTTTCCGGACTGCTGGTCTTTAAAAGTACGGCCAGTCTCAAAAAAGCGGTACTCAAGAAAGATTCTGTACATACCGACGGGAAGAAACCGGGTTTGCCAAAGATCGTTGCCAGTGGGCAGAAAACCGCAATAAAGACCCTTGCGCTTAAGGACACGATTAAAATAAACCCGCTGGATACGGTAAAAGCCCGTATCATCAAGGCTTATCATAAAGTAAGGGTTTTTAAGACCAATATGCAGGCTAAGGCCGATTCCCTATTTTATACCAGTGCGGATTCTACTTTAAGGTGGTACTACCACCCTATTCTGTGGTCTGACGGCTCCCAGCAAACCGGCGACACCTTATATGTACATATGAGGAATAAAAAAATAAATGCAGTTCAAGTGCTCCAAAATGCATTTACCGTGAATGTGTATAAAGATTCAACGAAGTTCAACCAGATTAAAGGGCGGCTGATGACCGGCTTTTTTAAAGATGGGAAGCTGAATACCATGTATGTAGACGGAAACGCAGAAAGTGCTTATTTTACAAAGACAGACAAGGGAGATTACGATAAGATGAACCGGACCATCAGCAGTCGGATCAAGATCATCTTTAAGGAGAATGAAATCTATGAAATTGTACCGATAAAAGATGTGGAGGGAACAACCACCCCTGTTGCAGAAGTTAAAGAAGAAGTTCTGCTGACCGGATTTATATGGAAACCTGAACTTCGCCCGCTTTCAAAGGCTGATATCATACGTCCCATTGTCCGAAAGCCAAAAGCACCAGATCCAAAGAAAACGACCATTAAGGATAAAGTCGTTAGTGAAGTTGCAAAACAGGCAGGCAAAGTTCCTGATGGTGTAAAAAAGGAAGTAAAGGAAACCGTTAAGAAAGCCTTATCTGACAGCACCCTGAAAGTACCGGCAGTTATTCCTCCACAACAGGTTAAGCCAGATTCTACAGCTAAGCCTGCGCCTTTAAAAAAGCAATAAGTTTCTTCATCGCCTGGGCGCGGTGGCTGATCTCATTCTTTTCTGCCATACTCATTTCTGCAAAGGTAATGTTGTAGCCATTAGGCTCAAAGATCGGATCATATCCAAATCCTTGTGCGCCTGAGGCCTCTTCCCGAAGTGTCCCTTCTATAACCCCTTCAAACAGGTGTTTGGTTTGGTTTTGGACCAGAGAGATCACTGTTCTGAAGCGCGCCTTCCTGTTGTTTTGCCCTTCCATTTTTTGAAGGACAAGCTGGAGATTTTCGGCATCACCACGTTGCCCTGCATATCTGGCCGAATAAATTCCAGGCTCTTGATTCAGCGCTTCAACTTCCAGGCCGCTGTCATCTGCAAAGCAATCGAGCTGATAATGTTCCACGACATATGCTGTTTTTAGTTCCGCATTTTCAGCAAATGTATGACCGGTTTCGGGGATGTCAGTTGTACATCCGATATCGGACAAGTTTAAAACGGTATACTGACCTTCTAACAGGCGTCTGACCTCTTCTGTTTTATGTTGATTATTGGTTGCAAAGACGAGTTCTCTCATGAAATATTAAGTTGTTTTAAACTCCCCCAAAGTGCTTTCTTACCATTCATGTCTTCTGATAGGGCCTGCAATTCAGAAGAAAAGACCAGTGTTATACCTTCGTGTTTAACTACGCTATTTTGTGGTTGAGCAGCAAGCCCGAGCGCTTCCGGCAACACGCCAAAGGAGAGCATCAAACGTGGTTTAAAAAAGGTTTGCAATTCTTCAAAATCAGCATCTGCATAGGCCGAACAATTAACCAGTGCAAAATCTGCCGCGGAAAGGTCTATGGCTTTTACAATTTTGCGGAGCAACTCTCTGCCCTCTTCTGTACTCACCTGGTTTACAGGATCAGAAACAAGGATCAGAATGTTTTTCGCATTTTTCCCCAGGTGAGTAAAATCGCGCTTTTGCTTTTTTACCGGTTGAACCTCTGCCGGAACAGAAACTGCTTCGTCTTTTATATGCTGCGTGGGTGCAGGCAGGCTTTCCACCGAAGCGGTTTCGGAAACCTTTATTTCTTCGTTAGCGATCAGGTAAACATCGTCTGTAAAAAATAGCCTGAGTGCTTCGTTATTGCTTGTAAGTTGCTCTGCCATTAGTGGTCCTTTTTAGAGGGAATCATTTTTCTGTTAAAATTAGTTAAATATCTCATTATAGTGCCTTTATTTATTACTTTTATAGCTTTAAAAAAGATCTGTCAGATAGAGAGCACAGTAAAAAGAAAAGCCTAACTGGCTGAATTTTAAATGGTATTGCTCCTGTTAACAGCTTTACAAAAGCGTAATAATTGAATTGAAAAAATAGAATGAAGAAAATTTTATTGATGGCAGGCGGATTACTCTGTTTGTTTTTAAATGTACAGGCACAGAAAAAGAACATAGATAAGGTTGTTGCTGTACTTGGCGGCAACATTATCCTGCTATCTGAACTGAACCAGCAATATGCCCAGTACCTGAACTCAGGTAATCCAAATGGAGACGGCGTGAAATGCTATATTCTGCAGCAAATGCTTGTTCAAAAATTATTGAAACAACAAGCAGAGATTGACTCTGTGATGGTGGACGACAAACAGGTTGATGATGAGGTTGACAGAAGGATGCGTTCCAGTATCCAGCGTGCTGGTGGACAGGATCGTTTAGAGCAATTTCTGAACAAATCTGTACTGCAATACAAAGATGAGATCAGACCAGACATCAAAGATGCCCTGATTGCAAACAAGATGCAACAAAAGATTACAGAGAATGTCAATGTAACGCCATTGGAAGTAAAAAAATATTTTGACACTTACAAAACAGACAGCTTACCGGATATCAACACAGAATATGAAATCGGTGAGATTGTTCTCCACCCGGAACTGACAAAAGTGGAGAAACAAAAATATTATGATAAACTGGATGCCATCAGACTAAGGGTGAAGAGTGGTGAAGACTTTGGCTTCCTGGCAAAAACATATTCTGAGGATCCCGGATCTGCGTCAGAAGGTGGTGATCTGGGCTTCTTTGACCGGACAATGATGGCAAAGGAATTTACGGCCTGGGCTTTTAAGCTAAAGGCGGGAGAGGTTTCACCTGTATTTGAAACGGAATTTGGATATCACATTTTACAGGTATTGGAGCGCAGGGGTGAACAAGTCCATGCCAGACATATTCTGATCCGTCCGCAGACCACTCCTGCAAGTTTGGATCGGGTTAAACTTCATGCAGATAGTATCTACAATAATATTGTAACCAAAAAACTGCCTTTTTCTGCCGCTGCTTCTTTATACTCAGACAACAAAGAAACCAAGTATAACGGAGGTATGATGCTGTACGCAGATAACGTAACTGCAAGAACTACTTTTATCCCTGCAGAAAAAGTGGATCCAAAAGTCTTTCTGGTAATCGATACCATGAAAGTTGGTGAAGTCTCCAAACCAAATTTCTTTTCGGGAGCTGATGGTAAGGATGGCTATAAGATCCTGCTTCTTAAATCTAAGATTCCGCCGCATAAGGGAAATTTAGATCAGGATTATGTGAAGTTTAAAGAAAAGGCACAAGAGGTAAAGACCAACAAGGTCTTAAGCGAATGGTTTGAAAAACGCAGAGAAACGACTTATATAAAAATCGATCCGGAATATAGTACTTGCGACGAATTAAAACTCTGGACCAAGAACGAAAAGAAATAAACGCTCATGCATTACAACAATGATATTGAAGCCGTAAATGCGCTTCATCTTTCTTATAAAGCCGTCAAAAATGAGATCGGAAAAGTAGTTATAGGACAGGATGAAGTGGTTAAATCTGTATTGATTTCCATCTTCGGCAACGGTCATTGTTTATTGGTTGGCGTACCCGGTCTGGCCAAAACTTTATTGGTACAGACGGTGGCAAATGTACTGGATCTGAATTTCAACAGGATTCAGTTCACCCCGGATTTGATGCCAAGTGACATCATTGGTACAGAAATTTTAGGAGAAGACAGGCACTTTAAGTTTATCAGAGGGCCTGTCTTTTCCAATATTATCCTTGCGGACGAGATCAACAGAACGCCGCCTAAAACCCAGGCTGCACTACTGGAAGCGATGCAAGAAAAATCTGTTACAGCTGCCGGACAAAAACACATCTTACCCAAACCTTTTTTTGTACTGGCAACACAGAATCCTATAGAGCAGGAAGGTACTTACCCTCTTCCTGAAGCTCAGCTTGATCGCTTTATGTTTAATGTACAGCTTCAATATCCGTCGTTTACAGATGAGCTGACCATTGTCAAGAACACCACCAGCAACCAGGAACTTTCTCTTAAAAAATTACTTAACGCGGATCAGATCCAGTATTTCCAAAAACTGATCCGAAGTATTCCGGTTACAGACAATGTATTGGAATACGCAGTTAAACTGGCTGCTAAAACCCGCCCTGATACTGCCTTAGCTACAGAGGAAGTGAACAAATATGTAAACTGGGGTGCTGGTCCACGCGCTTCTCAATTCCTCGTACTTGGCGCTAAATGCCATGCAGCTATTTCGGGTAAATTCTCTCCGGACATAGAAGATGTGCAGGCTGTTGCCGAGGCCATTTTAAGACATCGGATTGTAAGAAACTACCGGGCAGAAGCAGAAGGCCTTAGTGTGGAGCGTATCATCAAAAATCTATTTTAAGCTATTCAGCAACAGATTCGGATAATCGGTAACGACTCCATCTATCCCCAGATTCAAAAGGTAATCCAGTTCTTTTGTTGAATTCACTATCCATGGGATAATTTTTACGCCTGCCGCGTGGCAACGGTCGACGAGTCCTTTACCCACCAAAACATAATAGGGGCTATAGTAGTCTGGTGTAAATCCAAGGCCTTGTATTGCCTCTTCAAAATCTACTTTCTCATCAATCATGAGCGCTGTTTTTATCGCTGGATATTTCTCGTGAAGATATTGTAGTGTACGGATATCCAAAGATTGAATAATGACTCTTTTTGTAATTTTTTTCTCCTTTAAAATCTCCATGATCCGTTCAATGAAGACTGAAGCATCTGGTTGAAATTCCCCATCTCCTTTCCGGATCAATGCGGTTTCAATATTATAAAGCGGCCTGGGCAATTTATTCAACTTCACATAGGCCTCTACAGAATCGATGACTTCAGAGAGTAAGGGCTTATAGGCTTTGAACTTCATTTGTCCTGGAAAGCGGCTATGCACTTTGCTGCCAACATCGAACTGTTTGATCTCTTCATAGTTCATCTTGAACATATTGTATTTTTTCTCTTCTTTAAAAGAAATCGCTTTGCCATCTGGCTTTAAGCTGATTTCGTTATTGAAATATGGTTCGTGAGAAAGTACAACTTTCTCATCCTTTGAGATCACAACATCCATATCCAGGACATTAACACCCAGGTCTAATGCTTTGATCATGCCTGGTATCGTATTCTCTGGCATGATGCCTCTGGCCCCCTGATGTCCAAGTAGCATAAACTTCTTTTGGGCTTGTGCGGTATGAATGGAGAGCAGGAGAAAGGTAACAGCGATGAGTTTATTCATGTAAAATAGATAAAGAAAGACCAGGTTTATACCTGAGACTGGCAAAATAGTGCTTTGTACTGAAAAAGAAAAGGCCCCTTAAATAAAATTTTAAGGGGCCTTTTCTTTTTCTTAGTTGATTAACGTTCTGCAGGGGTAAATACCTGTGCAATGATGCTCCAGTTATGGTCTGCCTGGCGTTCGTAAATAAAAACATAATTAAAGCTTTCTCTTAAATCGGCCTTGTAATCTATAGTAGCAATACCATAGGTATAGGCAAGATCTCCGCCCAATGCTCTGTCTGCTTTTGTAGTTTTTAAAGATATCTTACTCACCATGCTATTATAGAAAGCCATGATATTGTTTTTTCCTATGATGGGTTCATTTCCCGGAAACAGCAATCTGGCACCTTCTGTTAAGAAACCAGAAAATGCAGCAGCATTATAAGATTTCAGTGTTGCATTCAATGTCTTTTCTGTAGTCAGTATAATTTCGTTTCCGGCAGCAATCTGCTTATTATTAATGAACTTCGGCTTATAAAAGTTAGATGGTTCCACAAAGTCTTCTTTGCCTTTATGCAATGGTTTATTGTGTGAAGTCCCCAGATCTAAAGCGAGTTCCCATTTATCATTGACTACTTTCCAAACAGATAAATAGTCTCCATAAGTTTTCTCGGCACCCCCCATCACATAATTTCCTGTGGTAAAACCCCAGTCCCCGCTCTTTGATACTCTCGCATATACAGGAGACCAGCTCAGATTTTTACTATCTTCTTGCCCCGCATAGAAAGTTTTAGCGTTTACGGGGTTTGGCCTGAAAACCAATGCATCTGCTGCAGAAAAATCGAGGAAAGCAGTTTTAACGCCCTGTTTAGCTGCGCGCTCAGCAAAACTTCTTTCAGCATTTACCAGGGATTTGGTTGTTCCGTCAGATTTTTGTGCGTAGGCACCCAGTGTAAGTGATGTCGCAATGCAGGTATAAATAAGTTTGTTGATCATCATAATTCAAATATGGTTACGAATATAAGGTTTGATATAGGTTTAATGGTCAAAAGTAATTAACAAATACACATTAGGCTGCTGGTGATTCCCGATAAATTGTTTCCAGGACAGTCTGGCCAACCGCATTTAGTGTGTTTTTATCAATGTTGTTCAAATTATCAAGCTGTGTATGCCAGTTCATATAGAAACCGGAAGCATCTGTGAAATGTATAATGTCTATAGCAGGAATCCCGGCCTGATTAATCCAAAAATGATCATCTATAAGATTTCCAGAGGGAATGTTAAGAAAATAAGATCCGTAACCAATTTCATCTGCGATACTCCATACCTTCGCGGCAACATTTGAGGCATATTTTCTGGATACTTCATCTTGGGTAAATTGGGCATTAGCCCCACCAACCATATCCAGATTAATGGCATACAGCGGTTTAACCTCAGCTGCAGGCTGGTGTTTAACCCAGTATTGAGATCCTGTACACCAGGTCTGTTCATTTGGTGTTTCATCATTAGCCTTACCGTAATCTTCAATATCCCAAAGAATAAAATCGACTCCCGTAGCAGGCTCTTTCTTTTGCAGTTGCCTGGCCATCTCCAGGATAACTGCTACGCCACTGGCACCGTCATTGGCTGCATCAAAAGCTTTATCCTTCTTATCCGGATCGGGGTCCTGATCTGAAAAAGGACGAGCATCCCAATGCGCTGTAACTAAAATTCTTTGTTTTTTCTCAGGATAACAGGAAACTAAAATATTTTTAAGCTGATGGCTTTTCCCATCATATGTTTTTACGGTAGCTTCCTGCACCGTAACTTTTCCTCCGAAAGATTTCAGTTTATTCACCAGGTAAAGTGCACATTTTTCATGGGCACTGGTGGAGGGAATTCTCGGGCCAAAATCAACCTGGGTTTTGGTATAGCTATAAGCGCTATCTGCATTAAACTCTGGTGAAACTAGTTTTACAGCTTCCGTAGCCTGGGTAGCAGTTGCAGTTTTATTTTTGTCAGAATGGCAAGCCTGAACAACAAGCATAGCCAGAGCTGCGAGTCTTATATATTTCTTCATCCGTATTTATATTTTGCTCCAGGTTGTTCCTTCTTTGCTGTCTTTAAGCTGTATGCCAATCTGCTGAAGTCCAACACGAATTTTATCGGAGGTAGCATAGTCTTTGTTCTCTTTGGCCGATTTACGGATATCAATAACCATATCCAAAACAGAATTGAGTTCTGTATTAGAACTATCCTCATCTTTTAATCCAAAAATATCGAATACAAAATCGCTGACCAGTTGTTTCAATTTGCCTAGGTCAGCTTCATTCAGCTGCGCCTTGCCATCATAAACACTGTTGATGATCCTTGCAGCTTCAAACAGTTCAGCAATAACAACAGGACTGTTAAAGTCATCATTCATTGCTTTTATGCAATTCAACCTGATGTTCTCGATATCAAAATCACTTTTCTCTGAAGGCACAAGTTTCTCTAGTAAAGCGGTCGCATTCATGAGTCTCCGGAAACCTTTTTCAGATGCATCCAATGCTTCGTTGGAAAAATCAAGTGTACTGCGATAGTGGGCCTGCAGCATAAAGAACTTTACAGTCATAGGACTATAACCACGTTCCAGCAAAGGATGTGCTCCTGTAAAAAGTTCTAGTGGAAGAAAACCATTGCCTGCAGATTTTGACATTCTTGCACCATTTACAGTCAGCATATTGGTATGCATCCAATATCTGGCAGGCTGCACATGGCTGCATGCTTCAGACTGCGCAATCTCATTGGTATGGTGCGTTGCTGCAAGATCCATTCCCCCTCCATGGATATCAAATTCCTGCCCAAGATACTTTGCACTCATAGCAGAGCATTCAATATGCCAGCCCGGAAAACCCACGCCCCATGGCGAAGCCCATTTCATTAAAGTTTCTGGTTTAGCCTTGATCCAAAGTGCAAAGTCCAGACGACCATGTTTTTCATCCTGACCACCAAGTTCACGGGTATTCGCCAGCATATCTTCCAGGTTACGATTGGTCAGTATGGTGTAGTTGTATGTTTTACTGTATTTTTCTACATCAAAATAAACCGTTCCATTTTCTTCATAGGCGTAACCGTTAGCTATAATCTCCTTGATCATTTCTATCTGCTCGATAATATGACCAGTTGCAGTAGGCTCTATACTTGGAGGAAGTGTATTGAACATCCTTAATACATCATGAAAACCTAATGTATACTTTTGTACAATTTCCATGGGTTCCAGTTGTTCCAGTTTTGCTCTTTTTGCAAATTTGTCATCCCCTTCGTCACGATCCCCTTCCAGGTGACCGGCATCCGTAATGTTCCTGACATAACGCACCTTATAGCCACTGTATTTCAAATACCTGAATATTAAGTCAAAAGAGATAAAAGTACGGCAATTACCCAGGTGAACATCACTATAAACTGTTGGTCCGCAAACATACATTCCGACATTCGGAGCGTTGAGGGGTTCAAAGATCTCTTTCTTTCTTGTTAAGGTATTGTATAGCTGTAAGCCGGTTTTCATCAGTATCTATTTAATTCTTGTGTTCAAGAGCTCGCAAGTTCGGTTCATTTGATTTTTTGAGTACAAACTCATGATGTTTCCTATGTCCTGAATTGCGGATTAATTATTTGTGCAAAGTTAAAAAAATTAGGGGCTTAATCTCAAATCGCTTCTAACCGGGAAGTGATCAGATAAACGAGCTTCAATGATCTTATGGTTGATGACCTCAATATCTTTGGTCACTGCAATATAATCGATCTGGAAATTAGGAAATTTTCCATTATAGGTGCGGCCAAGACCTCTTCCTTTCTTTTCAAATGTTTTGTTGAGTGAAGCCGTCAACTGAGTCACAGCATACGACGCAGGAGTATCATTGAAATCCCCGGCAATTAAGAAGGGGATTTTACAGGTTTTCATACTGGATTTCATGATGTCTACCTGAGCACTTCTCTTCAGAAAGGCCGTATTTAGCATACTCAAGATCCTTTTTGAAGGAACAATTTCCGCATCCATCTTCTTGGTTACTTTATCCAGGTACTGATAGTCCTGCTTATCGAATGAAATAGATTGCAGGTGCACATTGTAAACCCTCAGCATTTTATGATTGATTTCAATGTCCACATAGATACTCGCATTCCCACCATGATTCGCATCAAAAACGATATTGCCCTTGTTTTTAATTGGATATTTTGAAAATATAGCCAGCCCCATTGCTTCGTAATCGTTTCTGGAAGAAGGAACAAAGTAGTAATATGGCGTATTGAGCATCGCTTTTAAGCTATCGGTAATGGCGTAGTTGCCTTTTCTCCGGGTATAATACTCCTGGAAACACATAATATCCGGATTTTCCTTTTTAACAACCTCCAGCATCTTTTCTTTTACAGACTCGACATTACCGGAATCAAAAGGCTTAAAGCTATGCACGTTGTAAGTCATCATGCGCACCAGATCTGCGCCGGATTTAGCTCCCTCTCCACGTTCGCCGGAAACACTAATGGTTGCGGTAAGTGCGCGCCATCCTAAAAGAATAACACCCAGGGTAAGCAGGACAAAGATCCAGCGGCGACGAAGACACCACCAGATGATCATAAATAAATTGAGCAGCAGCAGAAATGGATAAGCCAATCCAAAAAAAGGAATGAGCCTGTTCGCTCTTGGGTCTACGTTTCCGGCAATACAGCCTAAAAGAAGGGATATAGCAAGAAACAACGCCGTAATGCGCACCAGTTTGTCCAGAAATGTGGCCTTCTTTTTTTTCATCCACTAGTGTTTGCTGGCTTTAAATAAGGTATCTTTTTCTTCCTTACTTAACTTATCATAACCTGTTTTAGATATCTTATCCAAAATCGCATCAATCTCGTGCTGGGCAACAGTATTCTCTTTAGAACCTGTATTCTTTTTAAAGCCTTCGTTTCTAACCACCTTAAGTTTGGATTTTTTCTTAAATAAATTGCTCCAGTCTTTTCCATTCTGCAAAGCTTTAATATATACAAAGCCCAGCAAAGCTCCCCCCAGATGTGCAAAGCTACCGCCTGCATTTACAGAGGCCACACCAATCAGGTCCAGAACAATATAAGCAAGCGCGAGGTATTTAAGTTTAACATCTCCGATCAGAAACAAACGTATCGTATAATCTGGCACCAATGTAGCTGAGGCAACAATAATAGCCATTACAGAGGCTGAAGAGCCGATTACTGTTGCTGATGAAATATTTGCTGCAAATACGGGAAAAATATGAAAGGCAGCGCAGAAAAATAACGCGCCGGCAATTCCACCCGATAAATAGATAAAGTGAAACTGACGGGGTTTCATAAAGTCGAGAAAAATCTGCCCCATCCAATAAAGCCAAAGCATATTGAATAGCAGATGCAGAAATCCTTCATGAAAAAACTGATAAGTAATCACCGTATAGAACCTTAATGGAAGTCTTTCTAAAGAAGCCGGAAAAGCAAGATATTCTCTCACCAGCCCATCTAGTGCCAACGACGGGGTACCAGATAAAAAGACCACCACACCAAGCAAAGCCATAACCACAAAGATCAGGGTATTGATCCCTATATAGAAAAAAATAGGGTTACCTGATTTAAACACTTTAAACTTCAATTCTTCAAAAAGAGTACTATTCATAGTAGTCGTAAAATGTATTTTTATCTTTCCAGAGTTTAACAAGAATGAAACCGAGAAGTGCTCCTCCCAGGTGGGCATAATGTGCAACAGAATCTCCTGGCACACGTGCAACACCCAGGGATAATTCTATCAGTATATAAACAGGAACAATATATTTTGCTTTTACAGGTATAGGAATAAACATAATATATAGCTCCGTATTTGGATACAGCATACCAAAAGCAACAAGCAGGCCAAAAATAGCACCTGATGCACCCACCATTGGAAACCCATAGATTCCGATCAATGTATTTTTGTCGGCTTCAGAAATTCCCGGAACACCTACAGAAGCCATTTGAGTAGCCCAATCTATATGCACAGGATTGTGAACTACTGACCCTGTAATTTGATAGACCTCATAGGCCTGCACACCCATTTGCAATGCTACAGCACCAAGGCCTGTGATCAGATAGAAATTAATAAATCGTTTCGCGCCCCAACGGGTTTCCAATATACCGCCAAACATAAACAGGGCAAACATATTGAACAGGATATGGGTAAAACCGCCATGCATAAACATATAGGTTATAGGCTGCCATATCTTAAAATAGGAGGAGTCAAAGTAAAAAGCGCCGAGATAGGTAGACAAGTCAATCCCCTTACTTTGCATTACATAAGTTGCCGCAAAAAATAATACATTAATAATCAGCAGGTTTTTAACTATAGGTGGTATATGAATATTATTCATTGCTTATTTCTCAAATTTCTTATCAAGATCTGTTAACGTAATGGTTTGTATCACCGGTTTTCCGCCAATACTAAAGTTAGGCATTTTGCAGGCAAACAATTGTTCAATCAGCATATTCATTTCTTCCTGGCTCAAACTCGTTCCGCTTTTTATCGCGCTGTTCCTGGCCATGCTACGGGCCAATGCATCCCTTTTGTCCAGCCGTAATTCCTGCTGTGAATTTTTAAATCCTTCAATCAAATGCTCAAAAAGCTGGGTCTCGTTAATATTGCTGCTTCCCAGATCAACCGGAATTCCCTCAATAACCAGGGTGTTTTTACCAAATTCACGAACCTCAAAACCCAGGCTTTTAATATCTTCAAGCAGGCTTTTAGCAAGTTCGTAATCATTAGGGCTTAAGGTTACTGTTTGCGGAAATAAACTTTGCTGCGAGGCGCCTTTCCGGTCTTCCAGATGAACAAGAAACCGTTCGTAAAGGATTCTCTCATGCGCAGCCTGCTGATCAATCACCATTAAACCTGACTTGATCTGTGAAACTATATATCGGTTATGCACCTGCATTAATTGTTTCTGGAGCGGAGCATAGTTTTCTTCTATTTCTGATACTCCGGGTAATTCAATTTTAACCTGCTCAGCCGGCGTATGATTGGCTATTTCGTACAAAGAACCCCAGTTTTTTGTGCTGGCGGCTCTGGATTCGTAACCCCCGCCCCCTGAAAAGGATGATCCGGAATAAGAAGACACAGATCTTTCTGAAACTTTATCTTCCTTAAAGGGATTAAATTCAGGATTAAAACTGATGGTCGGCGGAACGATATCTTCAGGAGCTTTAGGTGTGATCATGCCACTAAAACCCGTTTCCTGATCAAAGTCTATAGTAGGACTAATATTAAATTTCCCAAGAGAACGTTTTACCGCAGAATGTATAATAGCATAGACAGATTTCTCTTCCAGATATTTAATTTCCGTTTTTGTTGGATGGACATTGACATCAATCTTGGCCGGATCTATATCAATGAACAATACATATAACGGAAAATTTTCTTCCGGCAGCAGATCCTGATACGCTTTATTGATGGCATGATTAAGATATCCATCTTTGATAAACCGGTTGTTTACAAAAAAGAATTGTTCACCTCTTGTTTTTTTTGCGAATTGCGGTTTACCAATATACCCTTTAAGGTTGATGATGGAGGTCTCCTCCTCCACCGGGATCAGTCTCTCATTATAATTGTTTCCAAACAAGTGAATGATTCGCTGTTTTAAGGCAGATGCCGGCAAACGATATATCTCTGCTCCATCGTGGTGTAAGCTAAAAGCTATACCTGGATTGGCCAGGGAAACCCGTTGAAATTCATCCAGAATATGACGCATCTCCGCAGGATTGCTCTTTAAAAAGTTCCGTCTGGCGGGTGTATTAAAGAATAGGTTTTTGACGCTTATACTGGTTCCCTCCGAGCAAGCCACCGGCTCCTGTTTAACAATTGAAGACCCTTCAATCTCGATCAGGGTACCAATTTCATCTTCATGTCTGCGGGTTTTCATTTCTATCTGCGCAATGGCAGCAATAGAAGCCATAGCTTCTCCCCTGAACCCCATAGTACGTATTGCAAAAAGATCTTCAGCTTTGCGCACTTTAGAGGTCGCATGCCGTTCAAAGCACATTCTTGCATCGGCTACAGTCATCCCGCATCCATTATCAATAACCTGGATCAATGCTTTTCCTGCATCCTTTAGTATAAGCTGTATTTTGTTTGCCCCTGCATCTATGGCGTTCTCCATCAATTCTTTTACGGCCGATGAGGGGCGTTGAACCACCTCTCCTGCTGCGATCTGATTGGCAACGCTATCGGGTAAAAGCTGTATAATATCTGACATTTATATTCTCCGGTAAAGGTTGCTAATTTAGCGAAAATAAGCCTTAAACTGATCTCTTTTCTTATAATTGAATGTTAAATGACGAAGTCAGTATTTGATTTTTATATCTTTATGCTCATCTACTTTCAAAAACAACCCGTCTTAGCCCCTATCCAAATGAACAGAAACTACCTTAGAACGAAAAAACTGCTCAAAACATTATGTCTTTATCTTTTTGCTGGTTCTACTTTGAGCGCCTGCGCCCAGGAACACAAAAAAAATGAAGCTTTACTCGCAAATGCAAGTACCATTATCAGAAGCGCGGTTTTGCTCAACAACCAACAAAATAGCATTCCACTAACGTCTCTGGAGAAAAAGAACATTGCCTCTGTTAACCTAGGCTTTAACTACCAAAACGTTGTAGATAGCTTACTGAATAAATATGCAAAAATCACCTCATTTTCGGCAGACAGCTACAAGGAGGCCTCAACATTAAATGATCTTGAAGATGACCTTAAATATTTCAACACGATATTAGTTTCGATTACAGATCAGGATGCCTCAAACCCACGTTATCTGAATTTCATCAATTTACTGAGCAGAAACAAGCAGGTGGTGATTTCACTTTTTGGTGATGGCAATAGCCTGCGCTCCTTTGACAATACTACTGTCCCCATATTATGGACAGCTCAAAAGGATGTCGGCGCTGCAGCCATTGCGCCACAAATGATTTTTGGAGGTATCCCTTTGAACAATAAACTTTCTTTTACTTATTCAGGAAAATACACAACGGGATCGGGCTATTCAACAACAGCAACAAGATTGAAGTATACCCTTCCTGAAGACGCCGGCGTCAATGCAGATGATCTTTCAGAGATCAATAGTATCGCAGCCGAAGCCATCAATGCCAGGGCAACCCCAGGACTAGTTGTTATGGTAGCCAAAGATGGCAAAGTCATTTTCAACAAAGCCTACGGCAAACACACTTACGACAGTACCGCGCTGCCAGACAAAACATCTGACATTTTTGATTTGGCCTCTGTGACCAAAATTACAGCGACAACACCTGCAGTAATGCGCTTGTACGAACAAAACAAATTAAAACTAGACACCAATATCGGAGCCTATATCCCGAAAGCCAGAACAACAGGAATGAATCCAATCCAGGTGAGAGAGGTAATGCTTCATCAGGCTGGCTTTATTCCTTACATACCATTTCATGATTTCATAAAACCCACCGATCACAGCACGGATTCTTCAGCGATCTTCCCTACAAAAGTTGCAGACGGCTACTATGTCCGCAAAGATTATTTTAAAGATGTGATGTGGCCTAAAATGCTGAATGCACCGATTAAAACACGGGGTTCTTATGTATATAGTGACATCAGCATGTATGTAATGAAAGATATCGTAGAACGTATTAGTGGTGAGCCATTAAACAAATACGTTGCAGAAAACTTCTATGAGCCGCTTGGAATGCAAACCGCAGGCTTCCTACCCCGCAACCGCTTCTCTAAAGACCAGATTGTACCAACAGAGAATGATTCGTATTTCAGAAAAACTTTACTTATTGGATATGTACATGACCAAGGCGCAGCATTGGCTGGTGGCGTATCAGGTCATGCTGGCTTATTTGCAAGTTCGAATGATATGGCCATCATGTATCAGATGTTATTGAACAGGGGCACCTATGGAGGCGTTCAATATTTCAAACCTGAAATCGTAGATATGTTTACTGCAAAACAGTCTAATGTGAGCAGAAGAGGCCTTGGATTTGACAGATGGGATCCAGATCTTTCAAAGCACTACCCTTCTGAATTAGCATCTCCTCAAACCTATGGACATACAGGTTATACCGGGACCTGCGTATGGGTAGATCCATCCAGGGGGCTGGTCTATGTATTTTTATCAAACCGTGTAAACCCGGGAGTAACAGAAACCCTAAGCAGATTGAAGATCAGAGGAAGAATACAGGATGTGATCAACAAAGCAATCGACAAAAGTAAAAATTAATGTAGAACAGATTACACAAACACCCTCATTAACAATTAAATACATATTTCTTTTCGTATATTAGGTCATAACAAAACTTAATTATCTAAAACAATGAAAAGATTAACATGTATTGTTGCGGTAATGCTATTGATTACCGTTACCTTTCGGGTACAAGCCCAGGATGATGCCTCCATGAAGGCCTGGCAAGCCTATATGACTCCTGGAGATGTCCACAAAATGATCGCTAAAAGTGATGGAAACTGGAATGAGGATATCACGATGTGGATGGCACCAGGTGCCCCGCCAACTAAAAGCAAAGCAACTTGCATAAACACAATGATCATGGGTGGGCGATACCAACAATCTGTTCACAAAGGCAACATGATGGGAATGCCCTTTGAAGGGATGGGACTTTTAGCCTATGACAATGCAAAGAAAATCTTTATAAGTTCCTGGATAGATAATTTTGGAACAGGATTAATGTATATGGAAGGCACCTGGGACGACACCTCCAAATCGATTACTTTTAAGGGCACTTCTGTAGATCCGGGTACAGGGAAAGACATGAATGTCCGTGAGGTGATGAAATTTATCGATGACAGCAATATGCTGATGGAGATGTATGCTGTAGTAAACGGTACTGAAACGAAAACCATGGAGATTAAGATCAGCAAAAATTAGCATCTCCGGTATAAGAATAAAAGATAAAAGGCGAATAAGAGAATTCTCCTGTTCGCCTTTTATCTTTTTTAATCCTTATTTTATTTTTTCAATCCGATTTCTCTCAGTCTTTCATCAAGGTATTCTCCTGCAGTCATATCCGCATAAAGCTTTGGATGTTCTGCATCGATACATGATGCCAGACTTGTAAGATCCATTGTTGACCTTGGGTGTAAAAAGAATGGAACAGAGAAACGGGAGGTTTTCATCAGTTCGCGTGGCGGATTAACTACCCGATGTGTAGTAGACCGCAATTTATTATTCGTTAGACGCTGCAGCATATCACCAACATTCACAACAATATCCGAATGATGTGCTTTAATTGGCAACCATTCGTTGCTGCGTGTCAAGACTTCAAGCCCATCTGCACTTGCACCGATCAAAAGGGTAATCAAGTTGATGTCCTCGTGAGCACCCGCACGAACTGCATCATCAGGAATTGCCTCTGGATTTTCAATAGGAAAATAATGAATACCTCTTAGAATAGAATTCCCATTGTGCACATATTGATCAAAATAATCTATTGGCAAACCCAAATAGGTAGAGATCGCCCTTAAGAGATGTTTTCCATTACTTTCCAGTTTCTGATAAATCTCACGGGTTACCGTATTAAATGCAGGAAGCTCTTCCAGATATTCATTGTCCGGATACTCACTTTTGATAGCGTCGCCATCCGTCACTTCCTGTCCAATTTGCCAGAACTCCTTTAAATCCGCAGTTTTAGCGCCTTTTGCTGTTTCCTTACCAGGACTGGTATAGCCTCTCTGACCAGCCAGTTCCGGTTTTTCATATTTTCTCTTTTGCTCGGGAGACAGGGCAAACATTGCTTTAATATTTTCATAAAGCTGATCAATCAATTCCTGGCTAACGCCATGGTTAGTGATGGTCACGAAACCTGAATCGTTAAAAGCCCTCCCTAATTCGTCCGAAAACTTTTTACGCTGTTCTTCTGTTCCATTGATATATGATCCAAGATCCAGACAAGGTATATAAGGTGTCGACATAGTATTTTCTTTTGTTTGTAATTTGAGATAAAACTAAAAAACAATTGTTAATAAATATTCCATAATTAAATATACACAGATTAACCACTTATATATAAGCATTTTAAGTTATTAACAATTTCCTTCTTGATCGGCTGTTTTCATTTACCCACCCTTCGGATGATATCGACAATGCCTTCATTTAAGATAATAAACATGCCCAGACGCTCTTCAGAAATACCGCTGCGCAATTGATAGGTAAAAACTGGCTCATCGTCCTCAAAATGAACCTCCATATAGTGAAATAATATGTTGCCGAACTTTTTCAGTTCATTTGCCAGTTCAACAATATGAGTCGAGATAAAAAAAACTGAGTTTTTTAGGGCGGCCAGTTCGGATATAATTAAATTCGAACCATCAAAAGCATCTTTTACGTTAGTCCCCCTAAATAATTCATCAAAGATGATAAACATTTTATTGTTTTTAAATAAGGTTTCTGATACTTCTTTTACCCGCTTAACTTCACTGTAATAATGACTAAGTCCCCCATTGATGTTGTCAGGAAGATTAATGGTCGTAATTAAGCCATTAAAAATAGTTGTTACCATATTATTGGCAGGTACAGGAAACCCTAAATGCGAGAGATAAACCGCCAGACCTATAGATTTAAGCAAGGAAGATTTTCCCGCCATATTTGAACCTGTAAGCAGAACGATGTTTTGTTCTGCGTCCAAAAGGAGATCATTTTTGACAGGATGGGATATATTGGGATGAAACAGCCCCTCCAAACGTACCTGAAATTTATCTGCATCCCGATATTCGGGAAATGAAAAACCCTTCGTTGCTGTCACCAAAGCTAGATTTTCGAAAATGTCCAGTTCGTAAACAAATGAAAGCAACATTTTTATATTGTTCTTTTCTTTATTACGGAATGCCCTATCCAGTTTACTTACCTGCAGGAATTTGAGTTTATTTTCATTATAGGAGATTGCTTGTGTTAGCTGGCCATCTTCGATGATCATTTCTATTTGTTCAAAAATAGATTTTATATAAGCCGGTGTGTGATTTGAGGAATGTTCTTCAATAAATGCAGAAAGATACTTTGTTAATTTTATTAAATACTTAAGCCCTGTTTTAATGATATAGTAATCATTACTTGAATTCCTTGTGATGTATTCTACCAAAGAATCTAAAGGATTACCCCTGAATTTCTTTTTATCAAACTTTAAATAAAACTCTATCAGATCCAGCTCTTCATTTCTTATATCAAATTCTATACGATGATCATAAAAATACTTAATACAGTCTCTGCGTAATGTCATTTCCTTAATGTCGCAAGAAGGATACAGCATCATTTCTTTTAACCTTTCCCGCCCACCTATGCTTCTGGTTCCCTTAAACAGGTCAAATATTGATTTTGATCCTGTTTTTTTTGTGAAAATATTCAGGTCAGTTAATGTTTGCTCATCAATATTAAAATTACTCATGCACAATTCGGATATAAGCTTATCGGTTAAATTAGACAAAAGAACTAAATCAACCAAGCCTGCCTATCTAAATTCCAGGATTTTTATCCCGGCTGAGGACTTCCGCCTTCTGAAGTAAAAGAAAGGTAGCAAGCTTTATCAATGAAAAATTCTGAATTAAGACTCTATAAGGAAATAAAAGGAACTTAAAAGGGACATTACCCCTATCAACCCCCTATCAATTCCCTATCAACTCCCTATAAATTCTTTATAAATTGTTGACTCTTTATAGCTTGTTCTATGCTGGAATATAGACCACTTGCATTAAAAGTCCATAATAAGAAAGACCTGCAGGATTTCTCTTGCAGGTCTTTCTTATGATCAGGCAGGGAGCTATGGAAATTTAACCCCTCTGTATTTTGTAACGTCTACGATAGGAATACTTGATCCGTATTTGGCGTTAATTGCATTAATAAAGCCATTTGCTGTTATCGCATAGCCCATTGGAGTCAAGTGAATGCCATCTAGAGAGAATAAATTACCAGTAATATATGCACCACTAACAACTGCCCCGTTAACCACTTTACCAGATCCATATTCTTTAAGCATAGCGTTCGCATCCATAATCGCCAGATCGTTGGCTGCCGCAACAGTTCTGATCGTTGCATTATAAGAAGCAACATAATCATTAACAATGGCTACCTCACCTTTATCCAAAACATATTGGTTTTCTATCGGGTTATAAGGAGAAAGGCCATAAGGACCCTTCGGATCAGCTTTTCCAATTAAACCCGCAGAACCCAAAGGCAAGACGAACAAATCTGCTGCAGTTGCAGGCCTCGCCGGACCACTTGCAGGCTGAATATAGATATTCTCTACAGATGCACCTCCAGGAGAAGCGTGAACCGTAGCCAATATAGAAGCAAGAGTTACTGTTCTAAAAAAAGCTGTAGTAGTAACATCGGGAATGGTTGCAACAACACCTTTTGCTCCTGTTCCGCCTG
>NZ_DATMRL010000725.1:0-13733 GCF_035566355.1 Pedobacter sp. | reverse complement strand
CGGAACCATCTTTTTCTGATATCCAACATAGGATACAATGAGCAAGCCATCAACTGGAATCCAGCCTAAAGCGAAATTGCCATTTATATCAGACAGGGCCTGGATCCCGCTGCTTTCTAAGGCTACAGACGCCCCTTCAATAGGCTTACCTTGTTGATCATTAATAGTACCATGAATTTCAATAAGTGTGCTATTCCCTATTCCTGGTATATTGGTAGATACTATCTTCCTGGTTATACCTACTGAGTTTTTACGAATGGTATAAGTTAATGGCTGCTGCCGAAAAATCAGCGAGAGCACTTCTGTTAAGTCGGCATTGGTCACTTTAACCGTTACGGGTTTTGAATCGGCCAGCATACTTGAGGTTACAATAAAGCTTACCCCTGTTTGTGCCTTGATCTTTTTCAAAACCTGCTTTAATGAAGCGTTGGTTTCATTAAGCGTAATTTTCTTCTGTTGAGCAAAACTGGCCGTATGGACATGAAGAAAGATCATGAACAATAAAACCTGGATATAGCTCAGTGGTATACGCTTCCTTTTTATGTATTTTGTGTACATTTGAGTTTGGTTTGGTTGGTTAATAGTTGTTAGCGTAATAATTTATTGATTTCTCAAACCTTAGTCAGTTCCGATGGCCTTCGGGACTGACTCATTTAAGTCAATAATATTCTTGGTCTATTTTGTTACAATAATTTTCCTCCCTTCTATTTTAAAATGAACAGCATTGGTTAGCTTCAAAAGTTCAAGAACTTCTGTGATATTTTTCTCCTTCAAGATACTTCCTTCAAAACGCTCTCTGGTTATAGGCCCCTGGTACTCAATTTCTACGTTATACCATCTCGACAAAATTCTCATGATCTCTGTTATAGATTCGCCATTGAATACAAATTCCCCGTTTTTCCATGCCACTGCAGCTTCAAGATCAACTTTAGCAAGTTTTATTTTATTGGCACGAACAATTGCCTGTTCTCCCGGTTTAAGGGTCTTTTGCTCATCGGCTGTACCTATATGAACAGAACCTTCAAGCAGAGTAGTCTTTATTACTTCTTCATCTGCATAAGAATTCACATTAAAATGTGTACCCAGCACTTTTACCTCCTGCCCCTTACTTTCTACAATAAAAGGATGCATCTTATCCTTTGAAATTTCAAAATAGGCTTCGCCATCGAGCCTCACCCGACGCTTTCCATGATCTATCAATCCAACAGAATAGGTTAAACTCGAAGTCGCGTTTAAATAAACCAGGGAACCATCAGGCAAATGCACCTGATAATTTTCTCCATTGGCAGTAGATAAGGTATTCATTTTATCCAGGTTATGATCAGCCTCCTTTAATTCATAAATCAATTGGCCGTTTGCAGATTTTGTAATGACTACTCCGGCTTCTTGTGCGAGTTTTCCGTTTACAGCTTCAGATAACTTAATTTTTTTACCATTAGCAAGCGTAAGGGTTGCTCCAACTTTTCCAGGAGTTACCACATTGTAGCCTTCCATTGATGACTGATTAGTCAGCTTATATCTGAAAAATATCAGACCTACACTGATCACCAGAAGAATTGCTGCAGCTACAGCAATACGGCGAGGCCAAAGCTTTTTAACAGTTATCCCTGATTGACTTTGTTGATGATTGAAAATATAATTGAGGATATTTTGTTTTCTTAACAGATCCAGTTCATCATTAGGAATAAGAATCTCACTATCATAGGCATTCGGAAATAATTGTTCCAGTTCGATTTGATAAACTGGATCCAAAACATAAGACCATAATTCTTCGTTATCCTCTTTTGTAATAGATTGATTGAAATAACCCAGAAGTAATATTTCCAGTCTTTCCTTTGATTTTTCCATCAGTGCTAATTTTTAATTAAGATTTTCCTAACTATTTAATCACATTGACACAGATGAAAGAGAATACGCTTAGTTGATTACTTAATAAACAGAAAAATAAAACTAAAACACTGATATTCAATGATATTATTTAAATAAAACTGAAAATAAAATTGGATAAGCCAATGCATTTTTCTTAAAATGTTCCCTGATATTTTTTAAAGCCTGTCCCATATGCGCCTGAACAGTACGACTTGATATATTTAATTTAGCAGCAGCTTCATCATATTTCATCCCCTCAACATGACATAAGGTATACACCATACGCTGCTGAGGTGGGAGATTTTCTATGGCCTGATTTAATATTCTATTACTGTCATTATAATCCAAAAGTTCGGTTGTAGATTCATCCGATTCTCTAGCATGAACTTTAAGCTCGTAAGTTGATTTTGCATCCTGTGCAAGTTTTCTGATCACATTTAAGGAATGATTGCGGACAACACGATTAAGATAAGCCCCAAAACTCTCTATTTCACTCAACTTCTCCCGCCCAATCCAAATCTTTAAAAAAACATCCTGAACAATTTCTCCGGCAAGATCATCTGATCTGGTTAATTTCTTTCCATACAGATAAACATACCGCTGATAAAAATCAAAAATTTCAGTAAAAGCACGCTGATCTCCACCCGCAATTTCAACCAACAATCTATTTTCATGTTCAAGGGGCTTTGGTGCCATAGCAATATAGTCTTAAGCTATAAATTTATAGATATATAAACGACAAAACCAAATTTCCTTTTTTCGAGGCTGGGTTTGCGATAGTGCTAAGCCAAAGGCAACATAGTTTTTCTTGGGATGATATTAAAAGGGTCGATATGACAAGGGTCATAAATTTCAAACCAGCCTTGACACTTCTTTGGATAAGTGACTGGCTTGCCTTAAAGATGGGCAAAAAAGTAGATGGTGTTTATGAATAACCTATATTGGCTTAGTCAATATAGGTTATAAGAGAAGCACGGTTCTATGAATTCAAGCAATTCAATATGCCTACCAAAAGGAACATGTCACAGAATTAAGTCTATCGATTTAGGAACCTCTCGTATTAAATTAGCCTTTAAGTATTAGCGTTTGATGAATCTTGCCACATAGCCGCCACCTGAAGCCAGCTCGATGTGCAATGGTGTATCGCGATTAACATTAAGGGTTTCCATTTTAAAATCCTTCGCATTTCTGTTGGCATTAATTCCATCTTTCCACACGTGCACTTCATATTCCCCTTCTGGTAAGAAGGAAAGGGACACATCAAAATTTCTTTCCGTCCAATCTGTCATAGCACCTAAATACCAGTCGCCATTTGGTCCCTGCCTGGCCATTGTTACATACTCTCCTACCTTTCCATTCAACGCGACAGTTTGCCTCCATACGGCCGGAACAGCTTTAAGGAATTCCATTGACTGTGGCTCTTTAAGGTAATGAGTAGGAATATCGCATAACATCTGCAAAGGACTTTCATAGATCACATACATAGCCATCTGATTGCAACGGGTACCGAGGGTCATAGGTTCTGAGGGAACTGCCGCCCATTCCTTTTTATGAACATTACGCATCCCTCCCGGGGTAAAGTCCATTGGTCCGGCGGCCATGCGGGTAAAGGGAAGCGTAGCGGTATGTGAAGGTGTTATAGATCCGGCAAACTTGCTGATCTCATTGCCCAACACCCCCTCAGAAGTCATGATGTTCGGATAAGTACGTGACCAACCTGTCGGTTTATAGGCACCATGAAAATCGACCAGTAATTTTCTTTTTGCAGCTGCCAGTGCAACTTTCTCGTAATAATTCACCATTTCCTGGTCATCGCGTTGCATGAAATCTACTTTGATCCCCTTGATGCCCCATTTCTGAAATTGATCCAGTGCCATATCCAGCTGTTTGTCCAATACCAGCCAGCTGGACCATAAAAGCAGATCAACATTTTTGCTTTTTGCATAAGCCGCTAACTCGGCTATGTCGATACCTGGCGATTGTTTCATCAGGTCACGGGTATCACACCAGCCCTCATCCAGTAAAACATACTCAATTCCATATTTTGAAGCGACATCGATATAATATTTATAGGTATCATTGTTAATTCCCGCTTTAAAATCTACTTCATAAATATTGTTATAATGCCACCAGTCCCATTGCACTTTACCTGGCTTCACCCAACTAAAATCGCCGGTAGACGGCTTGCCCAACAGGTAAGGCATTTGATTTACCAAAATATCTCTATCTTCTCTGGCCACCATAATCACTCTCCAGGGAAAACTCCGCTCAGCACTGGCTTTAGCCAGGTATTCTTCCCTTTGTTTTACCTGTTCGTCACGATCGCTGGTAATGGCCTTCACTTTAGGATAGGCAGGAAATACACCTTGTACACCGCCTTTTCCTGTTCCCCTTAACCACATCCCTGCATAGTTAAAAAGGTCTGATTCGGTAAGAAGCAATTTCACATCTCTAACCTGGAATAACGCTGGTAAACTAGCCAGCTTCTTGTAATCTAGCTCATCAAGAGTATAATTTCTATATTCCCGTTCATTGTGCGAAAAGAACTGTTCTTCTTGTGGATACCACGCCTTTCCGCTTCCTTTAAAATTAAACCGCGCAATTTCAGACTTCACTAAGAAGTCGCCCTTGAGTTTACTCAACCATCTCCAGGACACCCCATTATCAAAAACTTTCCACTCCAAGGCTAGACCATTACTAAAATCAAGACGCAACCTATTGTAAACATCAGCTACATTTTTATTCTTTTGCCAAACCACTGGATGTAGTACCTCATTATGACTGGTCCTGTTAGACTTTGTGACTTTCCATTTGCTTTTACCATCTATATCTAACGCGATTGCAGATGACGAAATGAGTTCTTTCTGATCTACTTTTAGGATATAATATACACTATCAGAAACAGAAAGCGTAACCTCAATCTTATTGTCGGGAGAAAAGAATTGATATTTTTGTTGTGCTTGTATGCTTGTGGCACACATTACTAAAACTGAAAAGATAAATAATTGAATAAATTTCATGTGTTTTCTATTTTTTGATTTGGATGTGGTTCACATACATGGTATCAGTCATCTTAACTTGCTGTAGACTACTTGCAGGCCCAGCTATTCCGGGCATTGAAATATTTTTGAACCTCAAATTTGAAACTGGAATTGCTGCACTTACACCCTTAATTTTACCTGGTGATTTACCCGCATCTCTTACAAGTACATTTTTTACGAGAATATCAGTGATTGGCCCGCTTCCTTTTTTATCGCCATTCTGCATAAAGAAGATGGCCCAGGTACGATGATCATCGTTCTGATAGGATAAGCGTTCTATATCTATCCCATCAAACAATACGTTTTTTATAGAAGCCGTTCCCCATTTATGATGAATACCTATACCCACAGCCGCATCATAAACTACACAATTCTTAAACACTATATTCCGCTGATCCTGCATTACCCCTTGCCCGATTTTATAACCATAACAATACGTCCAGGAAATACAGTCTTTAAATACTACACCGCTCTGAACCATTGGTTTTCCAGGCCAGTTACGACATAAGTCGGTATTTTGTGTCCAGGTTTTGGTAGAAAAAGGATCGTCAAGAGCAATACCAATGGCATGTTTTACAAGTACATTTTGCGACTCCATTACATCAATACCATCATTTTCACCCATATCAAATCGATTAAATAATTTAAAATTTTGAAATACCAGCTTTTTAGAACGGGTAGGAATAATGGCCCAGGCACCAGAATCTCTGATTACAGGACCATCAAGTTCAAACCTTTCCGTATGCATAATGGCCAGGATATGATTCCCAAGATTATTTTTTTCTGTTGAATACTTTCCGTTTCCATCCAGTGTCCCACGCCCAAATACTTTGATGTCGTGTGCTCCACTGTCTGTGGCAATCCACCAGGTAATATTCCTATTCTGCGAGGCCTTACGGGCGCTGATCTTAAAATCTTTCTCTTGTCCACTAAATAATAAAACTGCTCCACCTTCCAGATAAAGGCTCATATTGCTTTTAAGTTTTAAGTTCCTTACCGGATAGACCCCTGCTGGAACATAAACTATACCTTTACCGCCTTTGTAAGCTGAAGCATCATCGATAGCTTTTTGTATGGCTTCCGTTGCTAGCTCTGTATGAGAATCCACCACAGTATAAGGCCCACTGGCAACGTTAAAAACACCCTGTCCTGAAGGAGATGGTTTATTCAATTCTTCCGCATCTGCTGCTATAACCAGCTCCCTCAACTGATTGACTTTTACGATCAGGTATTCATCCTTATGAATTGTAAATTTTAATTTGTTCCCCTCCCTTACACCTGCAATGGAGTACTTTTTAGGACTAATGTTAAACGCGGCTACCTGATCACCATTTTTTACACTGAGGGTAAATTCAGCTTTTCCCTTACTCATAGAAAGCTGGGCATAGTCGTACTTGTCGGTGTAGTCAATAACGGGCACCTCTACTCCGTTTACTTTGAGCTCAAAAAAAGAAGAGGTTTTATAAATAGAAGGTACGGGATAACTCAAGATTTTTGCTATACCTGGAGGTATAGCAAAAATTTGATGTGTGGAAATCATGGCTAATAAGACCAGAATAACTCTGTTTATAAGATTAAAACTCATTATGTTATTTTAAGATTCCAGCACGTTTTAATTCATCAAGGCACTCAAAAAGCATAAGTGCACTAAGCTGAACAGAACAATCGCCTGTTACAGAAGTCGGTTTCGATGACCAATCTGAAGAAAATACATTTTCTGGCAATTTGATGGCCTTAGTAGCCAGGCTCTGCCTATTGTTTTTTAAATATTTAAGATAAAGCTCAGTGGTATAAGCGTCGACTGCTTTCTTTAGTAAGAGCTGGCTCATATAGCGAATAAAAATTCCTTTAAAAAGCCCGCCGTCTCCAGAATTTTCACCTCTCAAAATACCTGATGGCGAAAATTTAACCTGATCATTCATTACATAATTTGCTGTACGTACGGCATCATTTAAATAGACCTGTTCTTTAGTAATCTGATAAAGTTCCAAACATGCACCCAGCCAGGTTCCCTGGTTATAAGTATACAAGGCATTCTCTGAAGTATTTCCATAGGCATCCCAAACAACACCTCTTGCCGGCTCTACCACATAGTTTTTCATCCAGGTATAGATTTTTTTTGCCCAAACCAGGTCGTCTTCCTTCTTATCCAGCTGATAAAGTCTGGCTGCAATAATTGCCGCTGGTGCATTGGAACAGGCATTTTTTGAATCAGCCGAACCCGAAGCCCACATAATGCCTCCGTTTTTAACAGCAGTCCATCCCACTTTGATCCAAGACCACAACTGATCAGCTGCATTTTTATATTCGACATCACCAGTGGCATCATAAGCTCGTAAACATGCCAGCGCCCACCATTCCATATCATCGTAAAAGGTATTTTTAAAAGTATTGCCATTTTTCACAAAACAGCCCTTCAATAATGCTTTCATTTTGATAAGATATTTAGCATCCTTGGTACGATTATAGGCATCTACCTGTACATCCAGAGCATGTGCATTCCACCAGTAATTAAAGCCTAAATTGCCAGCATTATTTTGATTGTAATAATTTTCTGCAGTATTATAAAACTGTACATCCAATGACAACTGCGCTGCATCAGCAGATTTTGCCCAGTCTACAATAGCAACAGGAGCCAACGGCTCAGGAGGCGTAAGTGTTTTAGATTCTTTTTTACATGCAGCAAGCATCGAAAAAAAGAGCACAACACACATGATATGAATTTGTTTTACTTTATATTTCATGGCGGTAGTCTATTTAAAAGTTACTTTGTGTGTATAATCAGCGGTAGCTCCTAACCTGAATTCTATATCAGTCTTCTGAGATTCTGCAGCAAATTTATAAGTGTAGTCATACTGACTATTGTCTACTTCCTTCAGTAGAAAATAGCTGGCGGGACTGGAAGATGTTGCTCTCGAATTATCCTTGTTTGAACTACCCCAGTTTTTAACCACTACTGTTCCTGCAGCATCTTTTTCTGTCACCCGAAATTTGTAACGTTCATCTTTACCCCATGATTCAGTTTTCCAGACAATTGCAATATCACTGACCTTCCATACTCCTGCAGCATCATAACTCAATATGCTCGTTATTGCATTATACCCTGAAAACCAAAGCCCTACAGATTGTATTTCAGTAAACGTAGCAACAGAATTATTAAAATCAACATTAATTCTATAGACTTTTTTTGTAACAGTAGGACTTTTAACCTCGGTTCCTTCTTTGACGGTTCCTGCATCTATAATGAGGTTTAGTGGCGTGCCAATTATTTTGTCTACAAGTTTATAATTTCCGCTATTCAATGCAGTGTAAATTTCGAATACTCCATCAGACAGTCGTTTGAAAGGAAGCGCTTTTGCCAGGTCGTTACCTCCTTCAGTAGCAGTTCCCGTGATAAATAGCGTTAAAGGATTTTCTGCAAAACCAGATGGCCTTGTCAGTTGAAGTATTGAGGATCCGGAGATGCTAGAAACAACCCCATTCGAAGCCTCCACACGCCACTTAACTTTGCCCGTGGCTAGTTCAGCAATACCTGCAGCATTGGCAATCTTGTTCATTTCCTTATGTGACAGGGCCAGTTTGTTCTCCGATCCTACTTTAGCAGGTGTACCAATGTATATCGGTTTTGAAAAATCACCATTTTCTTTATCAAAGACGACCTTGTAAAAAGGCAATGTGTAATTTGCGGTTTGCGCGGCCTTCCATTCAAAATTGACAATAGCATTACTAGAGGGAACGAGGTTGATTATCGTACCGCTTGTTGGCGCTGTAATTGATGGATCTGAAATTGTTGTGCTTACATTATCTACCTTATCTTTTTTACAGGACAATATGATTAACAGGCAAAGCATGCCCACTATGTTGAGTATTTTCTTCATTTTTTTAATTTTAGAATTACCAGCCTGGGTTACCAATAAGATTTTTATTCTTGTTCAGCTCAGTTTGAATAATGTTCCATAAATAGTATCTCTTTAGGAAAACTCTAGTTTCGAAAACAACTCGTTTTTGAAAATCCAAGCTATTTGTTGCGTTTACATCCATTCCATAGAATGCACCTCCATCAGATTGTTCCGCAATCTTCCAGCGTCTGGTATCAAAATACCTGTGACACTCAAAGGCAAGTTCAACTCTTCTTTCTTTGCGAATGGCTATTCTCCAGGCATCTTGATTTGCTGGTTCAGGTACCTGATTTGCTCCTGATCCATACTGAGGTATGCCTGCACGCTCCCTGATCAGATTAATATACTTTTTGATATCGGTACTTCCCGGAGCATATTCATTTAAGGCTTCTGCATAACTCAAATAAAATTCTCCAAGACGAAAAATAATTTCCGCCCGGTCTGCTATTTGATCTGGACCGACTTTACTATTAGGGTTAACCATCTTACGAACCACATAACCGGTTCTAGACCAGTTTCTTCCTGTATATTGTCCGCTATTCCCCCCTTTATAAAGCTGAATAGTTATTGGAGATGAACCTGTACCGCTATTGTTGTTGCTGGCATTGTTTATCCATTTACTTTGATTAAAGGTGATATTAACGTAAAATCTCGGTTCCCTGTTTACATACATATTAGAGGTTCCTGCCGCATAATAATTATTCGCTGTAGTTGTAAATCCGCTTTCTGTATAACCAGATTCCGGGTCATCAATCGATCGTCCATTCGCTGTAAAATAAGCATCAACGGATTGTTGGGTTGGCCCCCAGGATGACCATCCACCCAGGATATACGGAGAACCATTTTTATCTATGGAATAGTTTTTATCATCGTTTAATTTGCATAAAATAACTTCCGAATTCCAGTCTTTTAACCAGAGATTTTTTAGCGATTCGTAAGGTTTAATATTGCCGCTGGCATCTAATTCTTTATATAAGCTATAGTCGGGCATATCGATTAATTCCTTTGCAGCGTCTGCAGCTTTTTTCCATTTGTTGTTGTCTGCCACTTGGCTGATCAGTACTTTACCATCATGATTCTTAAAGCTGGCATAATCTGTATTTCCATTGTATAAAGGACTTGCTGCATACAATAACGTTCTTGCATTTATGGCAAGTGCCATCCCCTTTTTAATTCTTCCATATTCTCTGGTATTTCCCTGTGAAGCTGGAAGATCGGGAATAGCTTTATCTATTTCGCTTGTGACATAGTTCACACATTCATCATAACTGTTTCGAGAAAAACTAAAGTCATCGATCGAAGCATCAGGCGGGACTGGCAGGTCTGGTAAAATAATAGCTGGACCGTACTGAGCCATGATACAAGAATAGAAATATGCCCGGAGCACCCTGGCTTCGGCAATGTATTGGCGGATTAATTGTGGTTCGATTTCCGGATTTTCAGGTATACGTTGTATAAAATAGGATGCCCTGCGGATGCCTTGGTAGTAGTGTACCCAAAAGTTATAATCTGTTCTATTTTGGTCCCATTGACCTAAATTCATAGAATAAGTAGCATAATCATTATAAGTTACATCAATTTCATCTGAAAGCCCTTCCCATGGACTGGTGGTATTCCAGTCGGTATTTTGCCTGATGTAGCTATATACTCCGGCCAGATATTTTTCTGACTCTGACTTTTTCTTAAAGACATCGTCAATGGTCTGTTTATCGTCGGGCACTTGATCCAGGAACTTTTTGCAGGCACTTAATGAAGTTAAAACGATCATCAAACAGATCGTTTTAAAAAATATATTTCTTTTCATATTCAAATGATTTTAAAATTAAAATGTAGCACTTAAACCTAAACTGAATGTTTTGATGTTGGGATATTTGGTTCCCGAACCACCTCCCATTTCAGGATCCCAGAATTTAAATGGACTGAAGGTAAACAGATTGTAGCCTATGAAATATAGACGCAGCTTCTGAAGACCGGCTACATTGATCATTTTTTTGGGGAAACTATAACCAAAATCAAGTGTCTTTAAACGCAGAAATTTACCATTCATCAGGAAATGAGTACTAGATGCATAATTCTGATTGATGTCTGCACCATAAGAAAGTCTAGGATAAAAAGCATCCTGACTTGGGTTCTCAGGTGTCCAGCGATCGAGAATATTAGAATATAGACTTCCCTTTGCTGAACCATTTCGGAACGGCATAAATTCATTAGCAAAGTAAAAATCGACAGATCCTACCCCTTGAAAAAAAGCACCAAGTGAAAAACCTTTGTAACCGAAAGTTGAACCAAATCCATACATAATCTGAGGGACCTGATCTTTTCCTATAAAGGTAACATCGTCTCCATTGATCACTCCGTCGCCATTCAAATCTTTAAATTTGAGGTCACCAGCCTGTACAACTCCTGCAGTTCTGGCCACTGTCGGATCGTCAATTTCTGCTTGTGTATAGAAGCCCGTTGCGATATAACCTGACCTGGTATAAACAGACTGGCCTCTGGCCTCTTGCCAAGGATATTTAGGAATTGGAGCATCATTCTCAACCATCTTGTTTTTGTTGTAGGTGAATGTACCTTGAAAGGACATGCTAAAATCCCCAAAACGCTTGTCATAACTTCCAGTAATATCTATTCCTTTAGCTTCGGTTTTACCTAAGTTTCCCAACAAATTATTTCTGATTCCCAAAAAATCGGGAACGACACCACGAGTCAGGAAGATATTTTCACGCTTTCTGTTAAAGACGTCTATTTGAAGGGATAGCGCATTATTTAGAGTTTTCAATTCAAGCCCAAGATTTAAGTCCTTTTCGGTCTCCCAAGTTGCATCTACTGGATAATCTACAATATCAATAGCCTGTATCGCATTGTCATTTCTAACCTGGCCAAACTGGTAGGATCCCCCTGTATTACCTACAGTTCCAACATAAGAGAAACGCCGCCCACCAATGTTACTTGAACCTACTGTTCCATAAGATCCCCTAAGCTTCACGAGTTGAAATATCTTATCGGCATTTCCATAAAATTTTTCATTCGATACAACCCAGCCGAGCGCATACGAAGGAAAGAAACCATAACGTTTTTCCGGCGCAAAATTTTCAGCACCATTATACCCAAAGGTTACTTCTGCCAGATAGCGGTCATTATAAGAATAGGTAAGCCTGCCTACGGTTCCAAGACTCCTGTATGGAATCGATCCGATAAGATCACCTGCAGTTGCACTCACTTTATCACTTTGATAATACAAGGCCATTGCACCAAGGCGGTGACTGCCAAATGTCCGTGCATAATTGATTCCGCCTTCAAGATAAAATTGCCTGCTTCCGCCATTGCTTCTTCCAAAAGAAAGATAATCTTGTCCCTGGCCAATACTCGTGTAAACCAAATTACCATTCGCATCCCGTGAGGTTGCATAGTAAGTTGTTGGTAATTTTGTTCTTGATAAGGAATTGCTGTTTGTTGCATCAAATGAATACAATACATGAGCAGATAGTCCCTTTGTCAGTGCATTGAGATCTTGGTTTACCCTAATATCAGACATAATCTGATTCTCGTACGTTGTTGAATAACCTCTATTGGTGAGTAATGCATAGGAACTATTCAGGCCTCCACCTGTTGACAAAAATGGTTCCTTATTATCAGGATACATTGTTGGATAGAGAATAGGATAAGTTTTTAACGAATTGGCAAATATATCACTGGTACTGGTACCAGGATAGTTACCATTAGAGATCCATCCTTTTATACCCAGGTCTATGGTTGTTGTCTTCGTCGCTTTTAAGGTCAATGCAGAGCTAAAGTTTACACGCGAAAACTTAATTGATGAATTATACTGGGAAAGGCCGTCAACTTTGAAAAGACCAGTCTCATCATAATATCCCGCAGATACATAAAAAGTGGACTTTTCGCCACCGCCACGGATACTAACGTTTGCTTTTCTATTGTGTCCAAAATCGTTAAAAATCTCATCAAACCAGTTTACATTTGGGTATAGATAAGGATCTACTTGTGTATAAGTTTTATTGATCAGATCCTGACTGTATATTGGATTGCCACCCCTGGTTGTAGAAGCTTCATTTGCCATCTGCATGTATGTTACCCCATCTGCAGTTTCAGGAAGCTTTGTAAACTTGGTGAGTCCTTGATAATAATCAAGATTGATATCAGTTCTTCCTTCTTTACCTCGTTTGGTATTGATCAGTATAACCCCATTAGCGCCTCTTACTCCGTAAACAGAAGTTGAGGAGGCATCTTTAAGGATGGAAAAACTTTCGATATCATTCGGATCGATGTTACTAAATGCCCTCTCTACCCCATCTACTAAAATTAAAGGTGTATTGTTTCCCTGAGTTATAACCCCTCTAATCCATAAGTCAGCTCCATCTCTTCCCGGTTCCCCACTTCTCTGCACACCAACAAGCCCAGAAACTCTTCCGGCAAGAACCGTTGATATATTGGCAACAGGCTGTTTCAGATCCTCAACATTTAAACTTGACTGCGCGCCAAGTGTTTCTATTTTACGTTGTTTCTGACCAAAGGCCACAACTACAACTTCGTTTAAAGAATTATCAACCGGTTTAAGTATTATGGTTATGTTTTTTCTCTTTTGCACCTCCACTTCTTGTGTTACATAGCCGATGTAACTTATCATCAGTATACCATCTTCGGGTACTTTGATCTTGAATTCACCATTTGGACTTGTGACAACTGTTTGCGTTGTTCCCTTAAGTTTAATTGTAGCGCCTGGTATAGCCTGATTGGTTTCGTCGAGCACTTTTCCGCTAACAGTGATCTCGGCCCTGGATGGATAGTCTTCTGAGATTTTCTTTCTCAATACAACAGTTTGCTTCTCAATGGTATAAGTTATCTGTTGATCGGCAAAGCATTTATCTAAAACCTTCAGAAAAGGCTCATTTTCCACGTTTAAAGT
>NZ_DATMRL010000724.1:0-5730 GCF_035566355.1 Pedobacter sp. | reverse complement strand
CAATGGAAAGGTGGTGATGAACAGGGAGTCTGGATTTGACAGCATTATAGCGAAACTCACCAATGAAGATGAAGACAACCGGGTCATTTATCAAAAACTGGTAGATGATTATCTTAAAAATCCAAGGATGCTCATCTTTCCTGAAATTACTGAAGGTGAGTTGTTGAGTTATCCAATCCTGAAACTGCTGCATGACCATGGGATCAGATCCTATGCACTATTTCCATTGAATTATAACGGCAAAATTGTGGGCTGTCTGGAAGTATATGCCAGTGATGTTGAAATCTTCAAGAGCAGTACCTTATCACAGCTGGAAAGTGCTTTGCCATTGCTCTCACAATTGCTTCAAAACCTGATTGTAGATTTTAACCATGAGGTATCCAGTATCATTACCGATAAATTTACTTCTTTACAACCTTCCGTACAATGGAGGTTTCAGGAAGCTGCTTTCAATTATCTCCTGTCGGGAGGTTGTGAGCGGAGCCTGCCTATTGAACCGATCTATTTTGAAAATGTGCAGCCCCTGTATGCGGCGGTTGATATTAAAGATTCCAGTATTAAGAGGAACAAGGCGATCCGGGAAGATCTTTACATTAGTTTCGAAGTATTGGAAACCCTGTTGCTGGCGATAAAAAAACACAGTCATCTGGAACTCACAGAAGGCATACCCAACCAGGAGGCGATTTGGAATTATAGTGAATTTGATGAGCTCTCCGACCGGGAAGTACTTAAAATAGAAGATTACCTGATGCGGCAGCTGCCCTTGTATCTGGAACAACTCAGAAGTACCCATCCGGAGCTTTCCGGAATTGTGAACGATTATTTTGAAGCGACCCGGGAAAAAGACAGCATGTATAAGAACCGTGTACTCTACGAAAAAAGTATGCAAAAGATCAATAGGGTGGTCACAACAAAACTGGAGGAGTTCAATGCAGAGATCCAGTCCATCTATCCCTGCTATTTTGAGAAATTCAGAACCGATGGCGTGGAATATGATATTTATGTGGGGCAATCCATTACGCCGGCTATCCCAATGCCCGAAGACCTGCTTTTTACCTTTAGGTTTAAACAATTGGAAAATATGGCCAATATTGCCAAGGCGACCTATGCGCTGACCCCTAAACTGGATATTTACATGCAAACCACCCACCTGATCTTTGTTTATGAAAAACTGATTGACATCAGTTTCAGAACAGATGAACAAAGATTTGATGTAGAAGGGAGTTATAACATCCGTTATCAGATGGTTAAAAAGAGAATTGATAAAGCACATATTAAACACTCCACTGAAAGGGTAACCCAACCAGGTAAGATTGCCATTATTTATTTTAACAGTTGGGAAGCCCAGGAATACCTGGGATACATTAAAAAGCTGCAGCAGCAGCAAATGCTGGAAGAGCATATAGAATACATAGAAATAGAAGAACTGCAAGGTGTAGAGGGGCTGAAAGCCCTCAGGGTTGGCGTAATCGTATAAAAAGAACGGAATGGGAATAAGATTTTTACATAAAGGATGGTTTGGGTTATTACTTTCAGCAATGGGTTTTTCTTCTGTGGGGTATGCCCAGGTAAAGCCCCCCGGCGACTCCATTACCGTTGCCATTGCACCTGAATATGACCAGGTGAGCGGAACCCACCGGTTTTTCCTGGGTGAAAACTACCGCAAGCTTTGGGCTACTCCGGTGAAGATGCGTGTGCTTCACCTGGAAAAGGAACGTGGCGGTTTAACCATCGTTAAACTGGGTGGAGGAAATCAAACACGTTCCCTGCAATTTAAAGATGCGTCTGGCCGGCTCTGGGCCTTGAGAACCATACAGAAATACCCGGAGCGAGGCTTGCCCGAAAATCTGCGCCCCACTATAGCTAAAAATATTGTACAGGACCAGGTCTCTACCGGACACCCCTTTGGGGCACTGGTGGTACCGCCGCTGGCCGGGGCGCTGCATATTCCTCATGCCCTTCCCGAGATTGTCTATGTAGGGGACGACCCTGGCTTAATGGAATACCGTAAAGATTTTGCAAATGCAGCCTATCTTTTTGAAGAGAGAGACCCTGCCGAAGCAGAAAAAACAGATAAGACAGAAAAGGTACAGCGTAAGCTGCAGGAAGACAATGATAAAACTACAGATCAGTTGCTCACCTTAAGGGCCAGGCTACTTGATTTTATCGTTGGCGACTGGGACCGGCATGAAGACAACTGGCGTTGGCTGCCCACAAAAAATGACGATGGAACGCTGTACGAACCCATCCCGCGCGACCGGGACAAGGTTTTCTACCGCACTTCTGGCGTCTTCCCCTGGATACTCTCCCACCAATGGCTCAAATCAAATTTACAGCCTTACAGCGAGAACATCCGGGACATCAATGGCTGGAATTTTAATGCCAGATACTTTGACCGCTATTTTTTGAACGAACTCAATGAAAAGGACTGGAAAGAAGAAGTAAAATATGTACAGAAAACCATTACCCCGCAATTGGTAGACAGTGCCATCAAATTGATGCCGGCCATTATTGTTGCTGAAAACGGAGAAGAATTGAAGCGCTCCCTGAACGGGAGGGTACGTAACCTGGAAAAAATAGCCCTGGATTATTATCATTTCTTAGCGGAGTATGTAGAAATTCCAGCCTCTGATAAAAGAGAACATTTCGAGATTCAACATAAGAAAGACGGACAGGTGGAACTGACCATCAGGAATATTAAAAAAGACGGAAGTATTGGACGGAAACTCTATAAACGTACTTTTAAACAAGAACAGACTAAAGAAATACGGATTTACGGCTTTGGAGGAAATGATGTGTTTGCCGTAAACGGTGATCAGAAATCCAGTATTACGGTCAGAATGATCGGAGGAGATGGTGAAGATCAGTTTGAAGTTGCACCAGAAGTAAAAAGCAGAAGCCATTTATATATTTATGACCGTTTGGATGGAAGGAACACCCTTCCTTCTTCTTCACAGGCCAAACTCCGGCTCTCCAATGATTCTACTGTAAACCAATATGATAAGAACAGTTTTGTTTTCAATCGTTTTGGACCATTGTTCCGGGTCAACTACAGTATTGATCAGGGTTTACAGATCGGCGCAGGCCTGGTGTATGAAAAGCAAGGATTCAGGAAAACCCCTTATGCCTTTAAACATGAATTTTGGGCCACTTATACCACCGGAAGATCTTCCTTTATCTTAAACTATTCAGGAGATTTTAAAGAGGCCATAGGTAAAAATGACCTTAGAATAGATGCCAATCTGCTTGGTCCCCATAACCTGAGCAATTTCTTTGGACTGGGCAATGAAACCCAATTCGTCAATGAAGGCGATAAAGAAATGCCTTATTACCGGAACAGGTATGAATACCTTACGGCTGATGTGAAGCTGGCCAGAAACCTTCAAAAGAATCTGAACCTAGAGGGTGGGCTTTCTACGGAATACTATACCAGTACCAGAAGCTCCAATGATAACCGTTTTTTACAGGATTTTGATGCCTTGCATCCGGAAGAACAAGTATTCTCGGATCGTTTTTATGCAGGGCTAATGGGCAATTTGGTCTATGACACCCGTGATCATGCAGCCATTCCGACCAAAGGCATGTATTGGAAAACGGGACTCTCTTTTAAAAAGGAAGTGAATGGAGCACACGATAGTTACGGTAAAATTCAAACAGAATTCAGGTATTATTTCCGTCCCGGACGTTCGGGCGTGGTGATTGCCAACCGCATTGGAGGTGGTACCACTTTTGGCGATCCGGCTTTTTTCCAGCAAATGCAGCTGGGGGGGATGCGCAGTCTGAGAGGTTTCCACAGCAACAGGTTTACCGGCAGGACGATGGCCTATCATAACCTCGACCTGCGGGTAAAGCTGTTTAATTTTACCTCTTATATTGTTCCGGGTTCTGTAGGTCTCATCGCATTTAATGATGTGGGAAGGGTATGGTCGCCGGGTGAAGATTCTAAAAAATGGCATGATGGATACGGAGGCGGACTCTATGTGGTCCCGGCCGAATTGTTCCTGGTGCAGGCAGCCGTTGGCTTCTCTAATGAGGGTGCATTGACCTATATTTCTATAGGCTTTAATTTTTAATGACGAATAAAAGACGAATGAAATAAACTAAATAATCCTGTTTGCGTTTTTACTAAAAGAATCCTGACCCACAACATATGCAGAAACACATTGTGATCATTGGCGGCGGTTTTGCCGGAATCAACCTGGCGAAAGCATTAGGTAAGCATAAAAGCTATAAAGTAACGCTGGTTGATAAAAACAACTATAATTTCTTTCCTCCGCTGATCTACCAGGTGGCGACCGGTTTCCTGGAGCCATCGAGTATCAGTTACCCTTTCCGGAAACTTTTTGCTGGGAAAGAGAACCTGCATTACAGGATGGGAAGACTGGAAAGAGTCGTACCTGAAGAGAACAAGATCATTCTGCACAATGGGGAATTGATTTATGATGAGCTGGTGTTTGCAACCGGGGCAGAAACGAATTATTTCGGCAATGAAAATATAAAACAGAATGCCATCCCGATGAAGACCTTGTCTGATGCCATTAACATGCGCAATACTTTGCTGATGCGGATGGAACAGGCATCTATATGCAGCGATCCTGAGGAAATCCGTAAGTTACTCACCCTGGTGATTGCCGGAGGTGGGCCAACCGGTGTAGAGATCTCGGGTATGTTTGCCGAAATGAAACAAGGCATACTACGTAAAGATTACCCGGAACTTCATGGTAAGGCCGGGGGGATTTACCTGGTCGATGGAGGCAAATGCGTGCTTTCTCCCATGAGCGAAAGTTCACAGAAAGATACCGCCGTTGCACTTAAAAAGATGGGCGTGGAATTGATCATGAACATGCACGTAGACGATTTTGTAAACGATACTGTCGTACTTTCGGATGGAAATTCCATCAGTTCCAAAAACCTGATCTGGGCGGCAGGGGTTACTGCACGGGTTTTTGAAGGTATTCCTGCAGCATGCTATGGGCGGGGAAAAAGACTGTTGGTGGATGAGTTCAGTAAAGTGAAAGACACAGCAAATATCTATGCTATTGGAGACGCCTGTCTGCAGTCCGGCGATGCACATTTCCCGGAAGGACACCCGCAGGTTGCGCAAGTGGCCATACAGCAAGGTAAGCGACTGGCGGCCAATTTCAAATTATGGGCAGAAGGTAGTAAACCGGGTAAAGCATTTGCCTATGTGGATAAAGGAAGTATGGCTATTATCGGAAGTAACAAAGCTGTGGTAGACCTGACTTTTCCGAAAATGCATTTAAAAGGTTTTCTAGCCTGGCTGGCCTGGCTCTTTATCCACCTGATGTCGCTGATCACTTATCGAAACCGCGCCCGGACCTTCTGGAACTGGATGATTGCTTATTTCTCGAAAGACCAGTCCCTGCGTATGATTATCCGTCCGGCGGAAGAAGAGCACATCACCTGAGAAATTTATATTTGTGCTTTTAACAAATAAATATACATTTGAAGGATCCAAATAGATATTGTATGAAGAAAATGTTTTTATGCCTGTTGTTTGTCACTGCGGGGTTTATGACTATTAAAGCTCAGGATATGGCTTCTAAAGAAGAAACAGCGGTTGCTGCGGTGGTAGAAAAACTCAGACTGGCTATGATCAGTGGAAACAAGGCCGATCTGGAGAGTACACTGGCTAAAGAAGTAAGCTATGGGCACTCCGGAGGCAATATGCAAACGCGGGCAGAATTTGTAGACGCGATTACGACTAAA
>NZ_DATMRL010000723.1:0-10984 GCF_035566355.1 Pedobacter sp. | reverse complement strand
CCTGACATTTTCCAGCCATAAAAGGTGCCCAAAGGTAGTCCTTCTCGGGCGATATTGAGGTTTCCTATACCTCCATATAATTCTCCTCCAGGTAAAGAAATTACCTTGTTTCGATTAAAAGACATGTTGAAAGAGGTATTCCATTTAAATTCACCTACCAGGTTCTGGCTTGAAATTTCAAATTCAAACCCTTTGTTCTGGATCTTGCCCACATTAGTGAAACGGGTTTGAAAGCCGGAGGTGCCTGGAATAGAGATTCCAACCAGTAGATCCGAGGTGTTTTTGACATAGTAGTCGGCCAGCAGAGAAATTCTGTTGTTAAAAAAGCCCATATCTAGACCGATATCCATTTGTTCAGTGGTTTCCCATTTCAGGTTCTTGTCGCCTAGTACATTGGGGACGTAACCGGAGTTTCCGAGATAATTATTGCTGCCGCTATATAGAGAATAGCTGGCATAATTAGGGATATTCTGGTTACCCGTGATCCCCCAGCTGGCCCGTAATTTAAGGTTGCTGATGGTTTTGTTAGTTTTTAAGAAATCTTCATCAGAGGCACGCCATGCTGCACCAAAAGATGGAAAGGTACCATACCTGCTATTGCTGCCGAAACGTGAGGATCCGTCTACCCGGATGTTGGCAGTGAAAAGATATTTGCCCTTATAATCATAATTGACTCTTGAAAATGCAGAGGCGATACTCCATTCTTCCGGGTAAGAATTGGCTCCTGTCAATGTTCCGCCGGCTGAAATATATTTGATGTCATTAGAAGGGAAATTGGACCGGCGGGCATCTACAAATTCAATTTTTGATTGCTGAACTGAAGCTCCTGCAAGGGCGTCAATATGGTGCTGTCCGAAATTTTTATCATAAGTTAATGTGGTTTCATTGATCCAAAGCTGATCTCTGGTATTTCTTCTCGCGCCAATACCACCTTGTGCGGCGAAAGAGCGGATGCCATTTGGTGGCATAAAAAAGGTCTCATCGATATAGCTTAAATCTGCCCCAAAGTTGGTTTTTAACGTCAATTCTGGAATAATTTTATATTCTGCAGTAGCACTGGCCAGCACCCGGAAGGTTTGGGCATTATTGACTGGTAAAAGTAACATCGCTACCGGATTCTCCCGGCTCGTATTCACCTGGTCGTAGGCGTAACTTCCATCAGGATTGTATACAGGGATATTTGGTGCAACAAGAATACCGTTTTTTGTCGACCCCTCTTTGGAATTTTCCTCCTGTACACGATCGTTTAAAGCTCTGGTGAGGTTTATCCGTGTTGAAAATTTAAGCTTATCGCTGTGCTGATGGTCCAGGTTCAATCTTGCACTTAAACGGCTGAAGTTGGAGTTTAAAATCACACCGCCCTGACGCATATAGCCAATTGAGGTGTAATACTGGGTTTTATCAGACCCTCCGTGTGCAGAGAGTTCATAACTTCGGGTAGGGGCGGTTCTGAAGATTTGATCTTGCCAGTCTGTATTGATATTGGAATTGGCCAGTATTTCTGCAGGAACTGGGGTTGGGTTTCCATTGGCGTCCAGCAGATATTTGTAGTAGTCTTTCATGTAATCCTGATATTGGGCGGTATTCATGAATTTGTATTTTCGTTCAGAAGGGACTTGAGAAAAACCTTCGTAAGCATTGAAGCTAAAATTGCTGGATCCGGATTCTCCTTTTTTCGTCGTGATCAGTACCACGCCGTTTGCAGCTCGGGCACCATAAATGGATGAAGAGGCCGCATCTTTAAGAATTTCAACAGACTGTACATCCGATGGGTTTATGGAGGCAAGGATATTGATACCTTGGGTTCCTCCACCAAAGTTGAAATCGCTTCCGCCGGTAAAGTTGGTGGTACTGTTTACTGGAATACCATCGACTACATATAGTGGGTCTGAACTGGCGTTAATGGAAGTGGTACCCCGAACCCGGATATTGAGCCCTCCTCCTGGAGATCCTGATTTCTGTGTAACTTGTACACCGCCCGCTTTTCCCTGGATGGCTTGTGTAATGGTGGGCAGTACATCGTTTTTAATCTGGTCTGCTCTTATACTGGAGACTGCACTGGTTAATTTAGCCCTGTTTACCGTACCGTAGCCAGTGCTGACTACCTGAACTTCCTTAAGTGCTTTGGACTCAGACTGGAGTATGGCGTTGACGCTTTTTCTGTTGTTGACCGGCTCTTCTTTCGGTTTATAGCCGATAAAGGAGAAAACAAGGATGGCGTTACCTGTTGCTGCAATCCGGTAATTTCCTTTCGCATCAGTATTGGTTTTTGCTGTAGCGCCTTTTACGGTGATGATCACTCCAGGAAGGGGCCCATTGGCATCGGACACCGTTCCACTCACAGAATCTTTTGCTGCGGTATCCTTGTGCAAAGTATCCTGTTTAGGTATTGATGCTGGAGCTATGGAAGGCTTTATGGTGTCTTTACGGGTCGTGTCAATCTGACCATGAACAATGCTGGTGCTAAACACCAGAACAAGAAGGAATACGAAGTAAGGTAGAGGGGTTCTTTTCATCTGAAATGCGCTATTCTTTAAGTAATGTGCTTATTAATAGCCTAGAGAGGCACAATCTTTGCGCCACACGGTCAGATAATCTTTAAGTGTTTAGGGTAGAAGTGTTTACATTATTTGTGCTGTTTTTTGTTGTAGAACTCTTCTACAGCCTGTAGGAAGAAGGAACAGGTTTTAGTCTTTATCCCCATTAAAAAGGCTTGGAGGCTTAAGCTTGATTTTGCTGGTTTCGTTTTACGAGTAGAAAACACAGATATAACAATAGGATCCAGCCTGGAATCAGTTCTACCGGTAATTTCATTCCGGTTACCCACATGATGACCAATATACCCACCAGAAAGATCAGGCAGATATAATTGGACAGGGGGTAGATAAAAGAAGGGAACTTAGTTTTGATGTTTTCTGCCTTTTTTGCTTTCCTGAACTTTATATGTGTAATACTGATCATAAGCCAGTTGATCATTAGCGAAGAGACCACCAGTGACATCAATATGCCTAGTGCTTCTTTAGGGATAAGTTTATTAACGATAATGCATATGGCGGCAAATACACTGGAAACCAATATTGCCATAATAGGAACATGGCTTTTATTCAGTTTCTTTAAAAACGAAGGGGCATTTCCTTGCTCTGCCAGTCCGTAGAGCATGCGGCTATTGCTGTATACACAACTGTTGTAAACGGATAGGGCAGCAGTTAAAACGATCAGATTGAGCGCATTGGCAATAATACTCGTAAAATAAATGGTTTTGCCAAAAAGGCTAAATTGAAATCCCTTCAGGCTTTCAAAAACCATAACAAAGGGGCTGCTGTCTGTTGTGATATTTTTCCATGGAGATAGAGAAAAAAGGATCACCAGAGCACCTACGTAAAAGATCAGAATGCGGTAGATCACTTGATTTGTTGCTTTAGGGATGGTTTTTTCAGGACTTTCTGCTTCTGCAGCAGTGATTCCAATGAGTTCAAGCCCACCAAATGAGAACATAATCAGGGTAATGGCTGCGAAGAGGCCCTGAAAGCCTCCCTTTCCATCTGAACTAAAAACTCCTTTTGGGAAGAAACCTCCATCATTCCAGAGATTTTGTATGCTGGCGTGTTCGCCACCTGAACCGCTAACCAGAAGGTAAATCCCAAAAAGGATCATGGCAATAATAGCGATAACCTTTACAATGGAAAACCAGAATTCGACTTCACCATAAACTTTTACAGAAGTAAGGTTTAATGCATTTATGGCAAGGAAAAAGAAAAGGCTTGAGGTCCATAAAGGAATTTCAGGCCACCAGAAATGGACGTAAATCCCAATTGCAGTAAGTTCAGACATGCTGACAAGGATATAAAGTACCCAATAATTCCAGCCCGAAGCAAAACCGGCAAAGGATCCCCAGTATCTATAGGCAAAATGGCTGAAACTGCCAGACACAGGTTCTTGTACAACCATTTCCCCCAACTGGCGCATGATGAAAAAAGCAATGATACCAGCGAGCGCATAACCAAAAATTACAGAAGGGCCAGCAAGTACGGCAGCGGGCCCTATACCCAGAAACAACCCGGTACCTATGGCACCTCCAAGGGCAATAAGTTGGATGTGTCTGTTTTGTAAGCCTCGTTTTAACTTTTGATCGTCGGATTTCTCGTTTGCTGGTTTCAAAGTAATATGCGTTTGGTCAGATGGCAAAAATGTGAACTTATATTCACTTCCACGATTAAAAAGGGCAAATTTTAGTAAAATATTTTTAAAACGCGATCTACTACCTGCTTTCAGGTATTTTTAAAAGAAGGAAATATATTTCTGTAAATGTTCTATATACTTGTATATGATCCCCAGATTCCTCCTTGTTTTTTTTCTGCTTGCAACAGGGGCGCTGGCAGTTAGAGCCCAGTTGCCTCTGGACGAGCAGAACTATGTGCAGCGATTGGAAAGCAGTACAAAAGAAGGGGCTACGGACAGTATTAAGGCCATGGCAAACTTTGAACTGTCAAAATACTGGGCGCTTACAGATACCATTAAATCAGCTGTATACCTGATCCAGGGACAGGGACTTGCAAAGAATTATTCAGGTTTGCAAATCTTAAACCTGTACTATAAAGCCTTTCTTTTAAGCAGGAACAACCTGGATGCGGCAGAGAAATTATACATCAGGACAGAACGTTTACTGGCAGCTGTCCCGGGCCGGGGCACAGATCTTTTCAGGGCGAAGATCTGGTATGAACTGGGGATTATCAAGATCAAAAAAGACACCTATAACCTTGCGGCAGATATCATTCTGAACAAGTCTATTCCATTGGCAGGAGCAGCGGGCAGTCCATCTTTCATCGGTACAAATTATTTGTTGCTGGCCAATATATTTAAAAATGCAGGCCAGCATGATAAGGCAGAAACGTATTGTTTAAAGGCAATAAAAATCTTTAAAGAAAATCAAAAGGATGCGGGTGAATTGATAGATGCCTTTCAGACCCTGGCGGAAAATTATACACTTTCCGGCAGGAACCAACAAGGAAGAGCCATTCTGGACAAAGCCTGGCAAATGCTGCGTCCTTATCCGGAATCACAGCGGCTTCTGGATTATTATGCTGCGGAGTGTTTGTATTTTATTGTGGCCAATCAATTCGAGAAAGCCTTAGTAAGCATTGACAAAGGTTTAGTGTTATCTAAAAAACTAAAGGTTTCCTATAAAGAGGACCGCCTGCTGCTGCAAAAATTCTATGCAAGCTACTATAACAAGGATTTTGAAGAGGCGAAGAATATTCTGCGTTACCTGCTGAAACAAGATATGATGATGGCCCTGTCGGTGAACCGCCTGCAACTGTATCATGGTATGGCAGTCAGTTATGAAGGATTGGGGAAAATGGGTTTTGCCTATACCTGGATGAAACGCTACAGCAACCTGAGTGACAGTGTATCAGAAAGTAAATTGAAGAATGAGGTTAATGCACTGGAAGTAAAATATAAAAATGCTGAAAAGCAACAGGAGATTAACAAGCTGAAAGCCGATAACATACAGGCTGCCATGGCTGTAAATAACAACCGGCTGATCAGCTGGCTCCTGGGCACGGTAAGTCTCTTCTTGATGGTTGTTGCACTATTGCTGTATTTGTATTACAGAAACAATAAAAAACTCCTCGTACAGAAAGAACTTAGTTACCGCCAGCACTTAAATGAGATACAGCAGCAACAGCAGTTACAGTACAGTCAGGCCATGCTGGAAGGAGAGGAACAGGAGCGCCGCAGACTTGCGCGGGATCTGCATGATGGTTTAGGTGGAATGCTGGCCGGAGCAAAGATCAATCTATCCGGACAACTGGAAAATCCGGTTTCGGAACTCCAGAAGGTAAACCTTCAGAAAGTAATCGGGCAATTGGATAATTCTGTTACTGAACTGCGGCGGATTGCCCATAATATGATGCCGGTCAACTTGCTGAATTTTGGCTTGAAAACTGCCCTGAAAGATCTTTGTGAAACATTCATTACACCTGCAACCCATATTGATTTTCATGCCTTTGAGATTGAATCCCCTATTCCTGAACAAATACAGATCAATATTTACAGGATTGTGCAGGAAATGCTGGCCAATGCCGTCCGCCATGCAAACGCGACAAATATTTTGTTGCAGTGCAGCCGGAATGACAGTATATTTCTGATCACTCAGGAAGATAATGGTAAAGGATTTGATGTTAACTCTGCCCATCTTGAGGCTGGAATCGGGCTAAGCAACATCAGGAACAGGGTAGGCTTTCTGAAGGGGAAGATGGATATTGAATCAACAGCAGATAAAGGAACCATTATAAATATAGAACTTCATGTAGATGGATAAAGCAGGATTAGTGATTGTTGACGATCATCCGATCGTATTGGAAGGTTTGCAAAAACTCCTCACCGATGTAAACGAAATTGAAATTAAAGGATGTTTTACTAGTGGAGAGAGGTTTATGTCCTTTCTCAGAGACAATGAGGTCAATGTCGTATTACTGGACATTACCCTTCCTGATGCTAACGGAATTGAACTTTGTAAAGATATTAAGATGATCTCTCCCCAGACCCATGTGCTGGCGCTTAGTAACCACAGCCAGCGCAGTATCATTTTACAGATGCTGCAAAACGGGGCTACCGGATATATGCTGAAAAACGTCTCCTCTGAAGAACTGGTCAATTGTATCCATGATGCGCTTCAAGGCCGGATCACGTTCAGTAATGCCGTGAAAGAGATCATGGCCCAGCCTACCATCCGCGAGCTGAGCGGACCTCCCAGATTGACCAGAAGGGAGGTGGAGATATTGGGCCTGATAGCAGGAGGGGATACGACCTCTATGATCGCTGAATCCCTCTTCCTGAGCCCCCTTACCGTAGAAACCCATAGAAAGAACCTACTGCAAAAATTTCAGGTCAAAAACGTAGCCTCTTTAATTAAAATCGCTATGGAGCAGGGGCTTATACCAGAAAACAGGTAGATATAAAACCACTTTTTATGGTATTGATACAGAGTTGATGAGGAGTTAATTTTGGAATAGAAACAACCATTACTAATCGTTTAACCTCTAAAAACTATGAAAAACATTTCCATGATGTGTGTGACCCTTTTGATCTTTGGCAGCACGTCACTTAAGGCACAAAATGTATTTGACAAAATTGACAATGCACTAAACAAAGTAGATAAAGCCTCAAATACGGCTGGAAAAGCCGGTGGGACTGGAGATAAACTATTGGGTTTTTTCTCTAAAAAGAAGAAAGCAGGTGATGTGGCAGCTCAGAACAGTACGGTTATTACCATTAATGGAATTGATTTTGGTGCTTTAAGAGTATTGAACGAAAATATTCAGAAATGTAAAGGGGTAGAAAGCACTAAAATGAAATATGCAGCAAGTGGTTCTATCGTCCAGGTTCAGCATACCGGTTCATCTGAAGATCTTTTAAAACTGATCCAGAAATCAGATGCGAAAGATGTCTTTGCTGACAAGAACCTGGAAGGGCTGGAGGACGGCAAAATTGCAGTGACCCTGGGTAAAAAGAAGTAATATAAATTTTAGCAGCTGAGATTCAGCATTATCAGTTTTTTTAGCGAAAAAACAAACGCAATGATGGTAAGATGTCAGGATATCTTACTATCATTGCGTCTGTTGTATATAGATATATTGATATGAAGATCATAGCTGTTATTAATCACAAAGGCGGAACTGGAAAGACAACTTCCACCTTAAACATTGGAGCCGGATTGGCGCGTATTAAAAAAAAGACCCTGCTGGTTGATATAGACCCTCAATCTAATTTAACAGAGGGATTGGGACTAAGGGATGTTAAAGTGTCTATCTACGATAGTATAAAAGATGATACCGCTCTTCCTATTGAATCTGTTTCTGAGTATCTGGATATCGTTCCTTCTTCCCTGGATTTGCTGGGTGCAGAGATTGAGCTGGTTTCCCGGTTAGGAAGAGAAACCATTCTAAAGAGATTATTAAAATCTGTACAGGGAAAATATGATTATGTGCTGATTGACTGCGCACCAGCTCTAGGTATGCTTACCGTAAATGCGTTGGTTGCTGCCGATACCGTGATGATTCCATTAGAAGCTGAATATTTCGCCTACCGGGGGATTGACAGGCTGGTGTCCATCATCTCTGATGTAAGAACGCATTACAATGAGGACCTGACCATTGGTGGAGTATTCATTACAAAGATCAATCCACGGAGGGTAATTACGGAGCAGATTACAGCCAGCATAAAGAAATATTTTAATGATAAACTATTTGATACTTCGATCAGGATCAATGTTTCGTTGGTAGAGGCTCAGCTTAAGGGGGTAGATGTATTTGAGTATGCACCTCTGTCCAATGGAGCAGTAGATTATTCAGATTTGGTAGATGAAATTTTAGTTAAACTATAAGGTTATGGCAAAGAAAAACTTAGGCGATATAGAAGATAATAATAAGAATTTAGGTGGAGTGTCTGCCTTGTTTAACTCTCCTGTAAAAGGAAATTCGGCAAAAGATGATTCTGTAAAAGAGGTGAAACAGAATAAGCTGGCTGAAGAGGAAACAACCTACCCGTTAAGGCTCAGGAAGAGTGCTTTAAAGGCATTGAAAATTCTGGGTGCTCAGAAAGGAATTACAGTGAAGGAATTGATCTTATCTGTTATAGAGAAAGAGTACGATTTGTAAATTTACTGATAAGGATCTCCTATAAGGCAGCTGCATATCAGCTGCACACAAAGTGCATAACTTGCTCGCAAAATAGTACCCTTTCGCGAATAAGTTATGCACTTCGTGTGTTTTTAGTGTGCCCCTGCTCATTGACTGACATTGTTTGCTCTGGCATGAAAAATGGTATAACATATAAGTTAAATGAAAAGATATGGCTATACCATCGTTGAAGCGGGTAAATTTTAAAAAGGTGAAAAAAGATGTGGGCGAAGGTTTTAAAAACCTTGCTGCAGGGGGTTTTAAACAGATTTTTAATCAGATTGATCAATTAAATATCAAAAAAGGAGTGGACAGTATGGGGATTGATAAATTTATCAATCAATGTGCTTTACTGGCGGCGGGGTCTGGTTTAATTACTGGAGTAGGTGGAATTAGCACCATGCTGATTGGTACTCCTCTTGATGTGATTAATATCATTACTCAGCAATTTCGGGTTACACTGGCCGTTTCTTATCACCACACAGGCGCGTACAAAGTTACTTTTGATGATTTCTTTAAAATCGTGGCATCTTCTGTTAAGGCAGATACCAAACTGGCGATCAGTAAAAATATCATGGAGGAAGTCGCGGAGAAAATCCTGGCTAATTTAGGGTCAAAAGTAGGTCGACGCCTCGTACCTGTGGTTGGCGGTCTGATTGGTGGAACGGTAAATTATCTGTTCATAAAAGGGGTTGCAAACGAATTGAGGAAAACTGAAAGCTAGGCCTTGCGGAATAAAATTGACTGCATCACTTCCACTACATTGCCAGATGTTAGTTTAGCTGCGATGAAATCATCGGGTCTGATGAGCAGTGCTTCATCTTGCGTGGTATGGGTTAGTTTTTTCCATTTCTTCAATAGGTTTTCGTTGTTTAATGCGATCAGTTGAATATTAATGTTTAATTGTTGCTGCACTTGGGCCACTTCAACCTGCCAACTTTTATTGCTGTCAGCGATTAATATAAACTGACCCCTTACCCAGTCCAGTGAGGATAGGGTATGTGATTCATTAAGCCAAAGGTGCGGAATCCGGGTTCCTGCTTGTCCGGTAAAATAGGTAAAGGGCAAATGAGCGTCTCTTTTAACCGCTGGTGAATTATAACCATAATCGGGTAAACCCATCAGGTCTTTGGCTTTGGTGACCATCAATACGCTATTTATCAATCCATTTTTGTCTGCCAGTTGACCTGAGAGCGTGGCGTAATAATCGCCTATGGGCTGACGTTCCATATGGTATGTGTCTAGCAAGGAGTCGTTTGAACCATATTTCAATACCGCTGCCAGTTTCCAGGCTAAATTCTGTACATCTTGAATTCCTGTATTTGCACCTTTCCCTGCATAAGGTGTCATGGTATGCGCAGCATCTCCTGCAAGAAAAATCCTTTTGATACGCATTTGCTTGGCAATAGCCACAGTAAGTTGCCACGGCAAAACTTTAAGAATGCAAATTTTTATATCCGGAATGCCCAAAACATGCCGAAGGATGGAGATTAGTTTTTCTTCAGGATAGCTGGCTATGGTTTCTCCGTTTTCAGGATAGAAACGTAAATGAAATGCCCATTTGTTTTTATTGTTGATGGCCAAAAGAAAACCTGTTATTTCTGGTGTTTCGATCAGAAACTGGCTAAATTCTCTTCCTTTCACCAGGAGTTCCAAATCAGCTTCAAAATAGATATTGAGCAAATTGGTCCAGGAACCATTGCCAGATACAGGAACATTCAATTGTTTTCTCACCAGGCTGTTTGCTCCATCTGCTGCGATCATATAGTCTGCGATGATTGTATATTGTTTGTTGGTTTCTCTGTTTTCTACTAAAATTTCCACTTCGTTTTCACGGGGATCGAAACTGAGCATCTCCTGGTCAAAACGGAGATCCCGACCCTTTTTCTGCGCGGTTTTATAGATAAGGGCTTCGCTGATATCCTGTGTACAGCGACAGACCGTTTCAGGAGATTTTTCAACAAAGGATTTCATTTCTTTTTGTGCCTCTATTAATTGGCTGGGCGTTATTTTACCAACAGGGTTTTGTAAAGCCTCGATCATATTGTTTCCCCGTATAATACCCCAGGCGGGTGCTAATGATTTTCCTCCTTCACGTAAATCCTCACTAAGCCCAATTGCTCTGAATAACTCCATCGTTCTAACGTCAATAGTTCTTGAACGTGGATGTATTGAGGTCCCTTTGTGTTTTTCTATCAGGATAAAGTCCACTCCTTGTTGTGATAAATATAGTGTAGCGGCGAGCCCGGTAATTCCACCACCCAGAATTACGACCTGCGTTTTTTCAGTTTGCTGTTCCATTT
>NZ_DATMRL010000722.1:0-4481 GCF_035566355.1 Pedobacter sp. | reverse complement strand
GTAAATGCTCAGGCTGTGCCGCAGCAACCGCTCGATTCTGCAGTGAAGCCAGTGTATAGATACCGGGTGGTGAGGGATTCTGCATTTTATGCAAGACAAAAATTTGTAACCGACTCCATTTTGATGCACAGTTGGCTGATTCCGGATTCTTTGCTCAGTTCTACGCTGCTGATGGACAGTATTATGAAACTGAAGGTATACAGCAGGCCAGCTGGTGAGCCCTGGTATACGATTTATAATAAAGTGAAAAAAGAAGATTTGTTTAAATCCGGAACACCTTTACCTAAAGGACAGGTTTGGATCTTGGGCTTTATTGCATTTCTGCTGGTTGTTTTTGCCATATTGAGGAATTCTTTTTCCAAGCAGCTGGATATTATTGTTCAGTCCTTTTTCAGTAACCGGATTTTAAATAATTTAAATAAGGAAGATAACCTGTTTACTTCCTGGCCATTTTTGCTCTTATTTATACAGTTTGGTTTCACCATTGGAATGTTTTTCTATCTGGTGACGCAGTTTTACAATATTTCTTATTGGGGTGGCGGATTCCGGTTCTTTCTGACCATTTCTGTACTGATTGTGATTTTATATGCAGTGAAAATTATTCTTTTACGGTTAATGGGTTTTCTGTTTAACATACAAAAGCCGGTACATGAATATATTTCTATATTATATTTAAGTTATTTTAATATTTCTCTAGTATTTATTCCCCTGGTGGTGGCATTTGCCTTATCTCCACTGAGATATGGTCTTTATTATATTGCAATTTCTTTCATTCTGCTGGCTGTAATCTTTGCATTTCAGTTTATTAGAGCAGGTATAAATATTTTATCTCATTATCGGCTTTCAAAAATCTATTTATTTTTGTACTTTTGTGCCCTCGAAATTTGTCCTATTTTGATATTAATCAAGGCAATAGGGTTATAATAAAGCGGTAATTAGATAATGCAAGAAAACAAAGAAGATAGGTTGCGTAAGGTAAAAAGTATATTGATTACTTTACCGAAGCCTGAAACAGAGAAGTCGCCTTATTTTGATTTGGCTAAAAAATTCAATTTAAAGATAGATTTTAGGTCTTTTATCCATGTTGAAGGAGTTCCTGCTCGGGACTTTAGAAAGGATAAGATTAACCTTGCTGATTTTACAGCGGTTGTTTTTACCAGCAGAAATGCCGTAGATCATTTTTTCAGAATTTGTGAAGAAATGAGATATGAGGTTCCTTCTGATCTGAAATATTTCTGTATTTCAGAATCAACAGCCCTGTACCTGCAAAAGTATATTCAGTACCGTAAACGGAAGATATTTTTTGGAAAACAAACAGCTGCGGATCTTGCTGAGGTATTGAAAAAACATGCCAATGAGAAGTTCCTGTACCCATGTTCTGATGTGGCTACAGAGGATACCATGAAATTCCTTCAAAAGAACGGGTATGATTTTACACCAGCTGTGCTGTTCAGGACGGTTGTGAGTGACTTATCTGATCTTGCTGAGGTCTTTTATGATATCATCGCATTTTTTAGTCCTTCCAGTATTCAGTCTTTGTATACCAATTTCCCTGATTTCGCTCAAAACAATACTCGTATAGCTGCTTTTGGTGTGAATACGCATAAGGCGGTTACAGATAATGGTCTGATCGTGGATATTGCCGCGCCTTCGCCTGAGGCCCCTTCGATGATTATGGCGATTGAAAACTATATTAAAAAATCAAATAAATAAGAATTCGATTCTGCTGAAGCCTTTTTTATAGCTGAATAATTGTTTATATCAATGATTATTGATAAAATTGTTATAAAATTGCTTCAGTAGAATATGAGAAAAATTTACTTTTTTGGTTTTATTGTTGTTGCAGCATTATTTTCCAGTTGTGGAAAAGGCGGTCAGGGCGAACTGGTCGGTGTTTACAACAAGAAATTCAAAAATAATAGAATCCCGTTAGGGATGGTTTATATCCCCCCAGGCCGTACGCTCATTGGCATGTCAGATGAGGATATCAACAATACTCAGAGCGCTCCAAGCAGAATGACCTCTTTTAGTGCGTTCTATATGGATCAAACAGAAATTACGAACGCGGAGTACCGCCAGTTTGTAAATTGGGTAAGGGACTCTATCGCCATTACCATGCTTGGCCCAAGCGGAGCCCCTAATTTATTTAAGCCTGTACCAACAACCCAGGGCGGTGCAACTCTGACCTCCAACAGAGACATTGACTGGAGAAAAGCAGGCGATCTGTGGAAAGGAAAAAATAATGCTTATGCGAGTAAGCTATCGGATCTCTACTATAGTGGTGACGATGCCCTTCCAGGAAGACATGAAATTGATATCCGCAAACTCAAATATTCTTACAGTATTGTTAACCTCGATCTTGCCGTACAGGGAAGAAAGGACAAAACCAAAAACCGCAAGGATTTTATACAGAGCTATGTGGATTCTCCGGATCCAAGTAAACCAAACGAATTTCCTTCTGTTGCGGTTTATCCGGATACCTTGGTTTGGAAAGTAGATTTTTCGTATTCCCAGAATGACCCAATGGTTAAAACCTATTTTAACCACCCGTCCTACGACAATTATCCTGTGGTAGGTGTAACCTGGGAGCAAGCCAATGCTTTTTGCGTATGGAGAACCAGGTTCTATCAATCGGTTGCGGCTTCGAGAAGAATGCCTTTGAATGCAAGACCAGAATACAGGCTGCCAACGGATGCTGAATTTGAATATGCAGCAAGAGGTGGAAATGTGAAAACCAAATATCCCTGGGGAGGACCTTATGTACGGAATGCCAAAGGCTGTATGCAGGCTAATTTTAAAGTTGGACGTGGAAATTACTCTGATGACGGTGGTTTGTATACGGTGAATGTTAAATCGTATTTTCCAAATGACTATGGCTTGTACAATATGGCGGGTAATGTAGCGGAATGGACAGTGACAGCATACAATCAGTCTGCTGCCCCAATGCTTTCAGACTTCAACCCGAACTTTACGTATGTGGCTAAACCTTCAGATAGCAAATACCTGAAACGTAAAGTTGTTCGTGGTGGATCATGGAAAGATATTGGTTTCTTTTTACAGAACTCTGTCGCTACTTATGAGTACCAGGACCAGGCAAGGTCGTACATTGGTTTCAGATGTGTGGTTTCTTATCCAGGATCTGATATCAATTATAAAAATTAATCATAACAATTAATTATACAAATTATCTCTATCTAAATTCGCATGGCAGCAACACGTAAATTCGACTGGTTACACGTAGCAATTTCCTGGGGTGCAAGTATTGTAATCCTGGGTGCATTATTTAAAATTCTTCATATTGGGGGTGTCCTTGGTAATTATGCCATAGGGATTGGTTTGGGGGTTGAGGCTTGTTTATTCTTCCTTACTGGTTTAAGACAACCACCTGCGGAGCCAGAATGGGAAAGAGTTTATCCTGAATTGAGTGACAGTTACACGGGAGAGTTACCAAAAACTTCATCCAGACCTGTTGCTGCAGTTTCAGCCGGAAATACAGCGGCATTAGATAAAATGCTGTCAGACGCTAAAATTGGTCCTGAATTGATCGAAAGTCTGGGTACCGGCCTTCGTACATTTGGGGATAAAGTTGCTGCGATTTCAAATGTTGCTGATGCTTCGGCTGCCACAACGGAATTTACGGGTAAATTAAAGTCCGCTTCTGCAGGTTTTGAGCAATTGAACAGTGCCTTTGGAAAAGCGACAGAACAATTGGCTGAAATGGGCAAGAGCAGCGGAGAGTCCAAAGCTTACCATGAACAGGTAACGGCACTGGCTAAAAATCTTTCTGCTTTAAATGCAGTTTATGAATTGGAATTACAGGATTCAAGTGCGCATTTAAAGTCAATGAATAAATTTTATCAAAATCTTTCTCTGACCATGAACAACTTTAACGAATCCATGGAAGATTCTAAACAGTTCAAGGAAGAAGTGGGCAAACTGGCCAAAAATTTATCTTCACTAAACGCCATTTATGGTAACATGCTGTCTGCAATGAATCAGACCCGTGTTTAATTAGTAGTTTAATTTATTAATTAACCAAAACAGACCTATTAAAATGGCCGGAGGAAGAGAAACAACAAGGCAGAAGATGATCAATATCATGTATTTGGTATTGCTTGCCATGCTTGCATTAAACGTATCGGATACCATATTGAATGCTTTTAAAAACATCAATGATAGTTTAGAATCATCCAAGACGAACGTAAATACAAGTGTGGATCAGTTATTTTCTGCATTTCAGAATACAAAATTAAAAGAAGAACCTGCAAGGGCACAGCCAATTTGGGAAAAAGCCAATAAAGCAAAAACTTATGCAGACGAGCTCAATACTTATGTTGAAAAGTTAAAGCAGCAATTTGTTGCTGAAGGCGGGGGTCTTGATCCGGAAACTGGTGACATCAAAAGAAGAGAGAATCAGGATATTGCCCAGGACATTATGATCAATCATAAAGAAGGCGATAAATTGAAGGATAAGATTAATG
>NZ_DATMRL010000721.1:0-6599 GCF_035566355.1 Pedobacter sp. | reverse complement strand
AAGGCATTGTTACGATTTCGGTTCCGCTTGCATCTTTAGACCTTGCCTCAGCACCTGCCAATAAATAAGGAAGTGCATCGGCATCTTTTACCGTGTTGGTCCAGCCGTTTCGGAACATTTGGCCAATGTTAACGGCACTTACCATCCCTACAGCTTTGATACGGTGGTCGTTAATTGCAGCGTTGGCGGTATAACCTGCACCTGCACAGATACCCATTGCACCGATCTTGTTGGTATTAATATAGGGAAGCGTTGTCAGATAGTCGATTACTGCACTAATGTCTTCTGTCCGGATATAAGGGTTTTCCAACTGACGTGGTTCACCTGTGCTTTCTCCCTGGTAGGATGCATCGTACGCAATAGTGATAAATCCCTTATCTGCTACCTTACGTGCATAAAGGCCTGATGCCTGTTCTTTAACGCCACCGCCTGGATGGGAAACAACTATTACCGGATATTTTTTGCTTTCGTCAAAACCTTCGGGGAAGTTGATGAATACCGACATTGTGATGTTTTTGTTGTTGGTGTTTTGAAAGCTGATTTTCTTTTGAGTTGCCATGTTATTTAAGTTTAAAGTGGTTATCTATTGATTTGATAACACAAAATTACATAGGGGCATACCTACAAAACGGAGACAGATTACGCTATTACGGATACAGTTTACGGTTTATCAGAATGCAATCCGAAAAATAAAAAAGGTAACCGCTCTGGCTACCTTTTATACGCTTATGGGTTATTATGCATTTCTGTATACTTTTGGTGAAAGACCAGTCTTCTTTCGGAAGAAGCGGGCAAAGTAATTCGGATAGTCAAAACCAAGACTATAGGAAATTTCACTGACGGAAAGTGTTGTGTTTTTAAGTTTGTTCTTTGCCAGTTGGACTACATGATCATGAATATGGTCCAATGGAGATCTTCCTGTGAAATGCTTGATCAGATCACCAAAATAATTAGGTGATAGATTGCTGTGCTGTGCAAAATAGGCAACCGAAGGTAAGCCCGGAACACTTGTATTTTCGCTAAAATAGTCCTCTAGTTTTTGCTGAAATTCATCGATTACCTTATGGTAGATGTTGCTCCGGGTATCGAATTGTCTTTCGTAAAAGTCTTTTACATAGGTCAATATCAGATTGACATAAGATAGTATGATCGTTCTGGAATAGTATTCTTTTTTGAATTCATTATTGGCCTTCTTGAACAGGTCCCATAGAATAGTCTCTTCATCCCTGGTCAGGAAGAGTGCCTCATGATTGTTATAGTGTACGAAGTTGTAGTCTTTGGCATATTTGTCCAGATATTTTGCGGTCACCATAATGGCATATCCTGAAGTGGGCGGAAGGATTTCCCAGCTTAGTGTGTTCTGCGGACAGTCTACATACATATAGCTCGTATCGGTCTGATCTTCCAATAGTGTAAACGGAGCCATTTTTGCGTCAATTGGCGGCTTTACGGCCAATAGATAAAAATCAATGGTAACGGGTTCCGAAACCAAACGTATATTTTTCCTACCCTCAAAATCAACAATATGCAGGTCGCTGCACTTCAATCCGTCAATATTTAGGTAGCGGCTGAATTCCGGTATGTCCAATATCTTTGTTTTCATTTTTATTATCCTTCAATACTTTACAAAAGTAAACAATTTGAAAAGCTTGTAACGGGGACAAATAAAGGATAAAAGGATACGTTTTACTGATTATTGGACGAGTTCTATTTCAAATCCTGTCTTACATTAGATCAGCTGCTGATTGAAAAAGTGAAACGATATCCAGAAATCCCACGATTTAGTGGAAAGCGGTCAATAAGACTGGCTTTTCCAAATCCGCAGTGATTTATATATTCTTGTTTATTTTTTTGCTGTTGAGTTTTCCTAATATAAAGGTCCAGTGTTCATTTTGTGGTTCCAAAGAGAGTGCCTTTTCAAAACAGCTTCTTGCATTTTGCAGCTCCCCAGATCGTCTGTAGGTCTCGCCAAGGCTTTCAAGTGCCAACAGACTGTTTGGATACTCTTTGAGGTTGAATTGATATATTGTTATGGCTTCTTTTATTTTTTTGTTTGTCCTAAGTTCGTTTCCCAGGTAGTTTAATTGGTTTTCATTAAAAATGAGCTTACTGTCTTTGTTTGCTTTGAGCTTTTCATATAAGCTAAGTGTGGCATCTATGCCTTTGTTTTTGTAGGTTGACCTCAAAGTATCCAGCAAGGACCAGCTGTATTGGTATGTGTTGATTTTTCGGCCTGGTTCCAGGATGTATCTGCCTATATCGGTCACCGTGTTGTTGGAATTAGAGAGTACCACAACGCCGATTTTGTTCTTTTTATCTATTCCGATAAAAGTGGTGTATCCTGGCATTCCTCCGTCTTTGAACAAAACATTTCCTGTGCTATCTACAAGTGTCCAGCCCATTGTGGTATAGGTATTATCTCCATCCTTTTTAGCCTGCAGTTTATGGGTTAGTTCCATTGCGGGAAGGAGGTCTGTTTGTTTAAGGGCCAGATTTGCTGCTGCGAATTCAAGCAAATCATCAACGCTTGAACGCAGTGCGCCTCCGGGTGCAATCGCGCCAAGTTCTGTAAGCCCTACTGGGGTTCCTGTTTCTGCATGGCCAATGGCCAGGTTAGCTTTTTGTTTTTTTGATAGGGTTATAAGGGTATTATTTAGGCGCAGGGGAATAGTGATTTCGTCTTTGATTAGCGTTTCAAAGTCTTTTTTTTCGATGACTGAGAGTATATTTCCCAGTATCCCGTAGCCCACATTTGAATACCGCCACCTGCTATCAATTTCATAGGGTGGTTTAAATGTTGATAGGTACTGATAAAGTTCTTTTACAGTGTAATCCTGATAGGCCTGATCTAAATTCTTCGGGTCAACATTGTATGGAAAGCGTGGCATACCTGATCTATGGGTGGAAAGGTTAAGCAAAGAAATCTCCTTACCGTTTTTGGAAGGGCTTTTTACGTCTGTGGGCAAATATTTGGAAATGGGATCATTCAGGTTGAGCTCGTGCCTTAAACTCATCTTGGAAAGTACCAATGAGGTGAACACTTTTGTGATAGAGCCTATTTCATAAATCGTATTGCCATCCGGGAGTGATGGATCGGCATCGCTTTTAACGCCTTCTGCGAAAACCTGTTTACCTTTCATGTTCACAATTCCTACTATGATGCTTTTGCATCTTTTTCCAGCTACCTCGTTTTGGATGATCTTTTTTATACTATCTATGGACACTTGCGCTTTTATGGCGTTGATGTTAACCAAGAAAGATATAATTAGTAATATAAAAAGAGTCAGGGCTTTTGGCTTGGTTATCATGACGATGTCAGTTGAGTACTTATCATTAATAAGACTAATAATCCTCTAATTTGTTGCATTATGGAAATAATAAATTTGTCTTAAAAGGGGAAAAGGACTAATCTTCTGTTTCTTGTTCAACCGCCTCCCTGGGGAACTCTTGATGAATATTGCCAATTTGTTTATTAGAATATCATCTATAGAAAAGGCCCGCATTATAATTTTAATGCGAGCCTTTTATTAGTCTTTCCTAATTATAACTTACCTTGACAGAAGAAACGGAGTCGTTAAATCCGCTGCCAAGGCAGCTCGGCTCCTGCGCATCAAGATCATATATACGGACTAAGTCTTTGCTTTTTCGTAGCTATTTCCACTTCCTTTCACGTTACTGCTCGTTTCAATCACCAGCACAAAAGGCTTATCTGCCCCTGTCTTTTTATAATGAACAAAGTATCCATTGCTCTGGATTTCTTCTACCCTTAAACGTTCCTCCGGTTGCGTAAGTAAATAAGCTTTGCTGATTCCTGTTCCCGCAGGAAGTTTAACCTGATACGCACCAGAAACAGGTACGTTGCATACAATCATATGGATCTTGTCGGTACCTGTTTTCTTTGTAAAGTATCCCCAGTCTTGCTTTTCCAATCCTGCATATTCACAGTTATAGATCGCCTCGTTGTTTACCTTCATCCAGTCCCCGATTTCAGCAGCCAGTTTTTTCTCCTCATCACGAATCGACCCATCCCCTTTTGGACCAAAATTCAACACAAAATTTCCTCCTAAGGATACGGCTTTGGCCGTCATTTCAATCAACTCGTTGCTGGTTTTAATATGTCCGTTCCAGGCCTTGTTATAGCCCCATTGATTTTCCGGAACTGTCATCACGCAATCCCAATCGTTCCCATGCACATCTTCTATCTTATTGGGCAATTTACGTTCCCATCCCTGCTCATAGTCGCCCATGAGCACATGATTAGAATCAAAATGACGTTTTCCAAACTCATCAGCTCTAAAACGGCTGCCAATAATCAATCCCGGACGCAGTTTACGCATTTCGGCTTCCAGTTCATCTGCAAATTCGGCCTGTTTTACCCAGGATTTATCCCAGGTTCCATCAAACCAGAGTCCTTTAGCAGTAGGATACCTGGTCAGCAATTCAAGCAACTGGTTTCGGGTAAATTTCTTAAAGCCTTCAAAGGCAATACTATCAGACTTGGTTTTTATGTCATATCTCCAGCCTGGATGGTTCCAGTCCATGATAGAAAAATATAAGATCACATCTATCCCTGCCTTATTGTAAGCATCTACCAGCGGCCCTATTACATCCTTCTTCCAGGGAGACTTCGCTACCGTATAAGACGTATATTTACTTGGCCATAAGCAGAATCCATCATGGTGTTTAGTAGTTATGGTCACGTATTTGGCGCCCATGTTCTTCGCTATCCCGGCCCATTCTTCAGGATTGAAACTAACCGGATTGAACTTATAAATCAAAGAGTCATAAGTCGATTTCGGGATACCATTCCAAGACCTGATCCATTCTGCAGCGCCATCATATTGTTTGCCATTCCATTCACCACCGGGTATAGCGTACAGGCCCCAGTGGATAAACTGCCCAAGACCATAGCCTCTCCATTTTCGCATCACCTCATCGGTTCTTTTTCCAACACGATGTGCACCGTGTTTCAATAAAACTGTATGCTCAACTTGCTGTGCCAGGCAAAATTTGCTAGACAATATGGTGATTATCAGGGTCAGGAATAACTTTCTATTCTTCATAATTTCTTCTCTTTTTAATAACCAGTGTTCTGGTCCAGTTTGGCATCTTTATTCAGATCTATTTCTGCCTGCGGGATAGGCAATAATTGATTAAATGCCTTAATAGAACTTGCTGAAGTAGGATTGTATTTTTGCACCCGATCAAATAAAGTACCGGTACGCATTAGGGTCACCCTACGGTCTTCTTCAGCGGTAAGTTCTCTTGCTCTTTCATCTAAAATGAAATCCATTGTGATGTCACTAGCCTGTACCTGATCAGCATTTGCTCTTGTACGCAATACATTTATACTTGCTGCTGCTTCAGATAACTTACCCTGTTTAAATTGTGCTTCTGCAAGTAAAAGATAAGTCTCACCTAAACGCATTTGGATACGATCTTTATAAGTAATTGTTCCAAATGGCTCCTGATCAGTATAATAGTTCCATTTCGTAGTATGTGCATAGATGTTTTGAATGGTATCAAAACCAGTAACGACTACCTGTTTTCCGTATTTAGGAGATGTTGGGTCATTATAATAGAATTTGCGGTGAATATTAAATCCAGAATTACGCATATCATTCTTTTTATACAAATTATAGGTCCACCAGTTGGTTGGTCTGATCCGCCCTATACCTCTTCCACCTAGAGAATCTGCAATCAGCATTCCTGGGATATTCACATAGAAAGGCACCCAGCATCTTCTACGCTGATCTGTCGGACTAAACCCACCAGGGACATTATAGTTTTGCTCAATAACCCAAATCGCTTCTGCATTTCCCTGGTTTCTTCTCATATTTCCATAAATGAACATATCTGAAAAAGGGTCACCCGGCTGATCCTTTTTTATCCCATAACGTGTATTTATTAACCGGAGTGCTCCATTAGCAATAACCTTTTTAGCTTCAGCCTCTGCCAGATCCGGTTTATTTGCTCTAAGATAAACTAAAGCTAGTAATTGCGAAGCAGCAGATTTATTGATACGGCCCTGTGCTTTTAATTTAGGAAAATCAGGCAGGTTCACCGCGGCATAATTTAGATCAGCAATAATAAAATTCAGCACCGAATCTGCAGGTGCACGTACAAAATCAGTTTTAGGTGTGGTAAGTGAATGCTTTACTAATGGAATTCCGCCATATAAACTGGACATAAAATTATAAGCATAAGCCCTGAAGAATTTAGCTTCGGCAATATAACCGGTTTTTTGATCTGGTGTTAAAGCTGTACTGCCAGATTCGATAGCATCGATGATCTGATTAGCCGAATTGACCGTTTTATATCCCCAGCGCCAGAATCCTGCTGAGGCAACATCCTGCGAATTAAGCTGTCCATAACTTTCATAAGGAACCATTGCTGAAGTTGCTTGCCCGTTTCTAGCAATATCAGTTCCTGATGCCATAGTTGCAATAATTCCCTGGTCACCTTCGTACTGATCGCGAACTGTATTTTGCAAGCCTGCAATCGCTGCCTCGAAGCCAAGTGGGTCAACCAGTGTATTTTCAGGTGCATAGGCTGATTTTAAATTCTCATCCAGGAAACTCTTTTTACATCCCACACTT
>NZ_DATMRL010000720.1:0-10494 GCF_035566355.1 Pedobacter sp. | reverse complement strand
CGTATTTTAATTTGAGTTGCAGCGTATTGCTGTTCTTTGTATTCCTGGGTTACAGCAGTCAGGCACAAAACATCCAGGTCAATGCAAAACTGGACAAATCTTCCATTTCTATGGGCGATCAGACCACACTTTCTCTCAGCGCAGCCTTGCCTGTTAAAGAGAAGATCAGTTTTCCGGCCCTCACCGACACCATTTCTTCCAAGATCCAGATCGTGAAGGCCGGCAAAACCGACACGGTTTCAGATCCTAAGAGCCCAGGTTTACAGACCATTACCCAGCGCTATATTATTACTTCTTTTGATGCGGGAATACAGGTGGTCCCTGCTTTTAGTTTTCAATCCGGAACGCAGCATTTTGTAACGGCTTCCATTCCACTTGAAGTAATAGCTGTAAAAGTAGATACCACAAAAGCCATCTATGACATTAAGCAGCCGCTGGCCGTTTCCTATTCCTGGATAGACTGGCTTAAAGACCATTGGTTATGGGTTGCAGGTCCAGTCCTGCTGATCGTTGTACTGGCTGGTGTGATCTATTACCTGAGGAAAAGACCTAAGAAAGGACCACCACCAGTTGTTGTACCCATTGTACCGCCTGATCAGCTGGCTCTGAATAAATTGCAGTCCATCAAAGATCAGAAGCTCTGGGAGCAAGGCCATATTAAACGTTATTATAGTGAACTGAGTGATGTGATCCGGGAATACCTGGAAAGCCGCTACCAGATCAAGGCACTGGAACATACTTCCGAAGAGATCTTTCTGGAGCTCCGGCACAAAGAGATGCCCCAGCAGCAACGGGCTAATCTGAGGCAGATGCTGAACTTGGCCGATTTAGTGAAATTTGCCAAAGAACGTCCGCTCAATACAGAAAATGAGCTCAGTATGGAACATGCTATAGGTTTTATAAAGCAAACGAAAGAAAGTCCAGTTAGGCCTGAAAATAAAGCGTATAGAAGTCATGATGAATAGTTTTAAGGGGATAGAATTTGCACAGCCAGGTTTTTTCTGGTTATTACTGGTCCTGCCTTTTATGATTGCCTGGTACATTTGGAAAAACCAAAAGCTGCAGGGTACCTTGCGTATTTCGGCTATTCATGGATTTTTAAAGGCCAAAAGAAGCCCCAGACGTATTTTAAGACATTACAGTATTGTGCTGCGGGTACTGGCACTTGGTGCCCTGATTGTTGCCCTCGCCAGACCGCAATCTGCTTTCAGCTGGCAGGACTCTACAACAGAGGGCATCGATATTGTGATCGCAACAGATATTTCGGGAAGTATGCTTTCGGAAGACTTGAAGCCCAACCGCCTGGAAGCTGGTAAAAATATTGCCATTGATTTCATTAAAGACCGACCAAATGACAGGATTGGCCTGGTGGTATTTAGCGGAGAGAGTTTTACCCAATGCCCTTTAACCATTGACCACGATGTCCTCATTAATTTGTTTAAAGGCATCAGCAATGGTATGATTGAAGATGGTACAGCTATTGGTATGGGATTGGCAACTGCAGTAAACCGTTTAAAAGACAGTGAGGCAAAAAGTAAAGTAGTGATCCTGCTCACCGATGGAACTAATACCACAGGTTCTATTCCACCCCTTACCGCTGCAGAAATTGCCCGGCAAATGAAGGTAAGAGTATATACCGTAGGGGTGGGTACTAAAGGTTATGCACCTTATCCGGTAAAAACGCCATTTGGTATACAGTACCAGCAGGTACCTGTAACCATAGATGAGGCGATGCTGAGTAAAATTGCAAATATTACTGGAGGCCAGTATTTCCGGGCCACCAATAACCAGAAATTAAAACAGATCTATGAACAGATAGATAAGCTGGAAAAGGCTAAGATTGATGTGACCCAGTACCACAAAAAGACAGAGCGTTTTCTGCCTTTTGCGCTGCTGGCCGGAATCCTGTTGCTGCTTGAATTTTTATTAAAGAATACGGTGTTTAAAAGCGCCTTAAACTAAGGATATGTTACGTTTTGCACAGATAGAATTTTTATGGGGCCTGGTGCTTATACCACTGTTCATTATCCTGTATCTGGTGGTGCGCAGGTGGAAAAGAAAAGCCCTGAAATCTTTGGGGGACAGAGAAACTGTTGGAAAGATCATACCCGAGGTATCTTTCTCCAGACCGGGGATTAAATTTGTATTCTTCCTGATAGCTTTTGCAGCCTTGGTCATTGGACTTTCAGACCCTCAGATCGGGACCAAAATGGAAGAAGCTAAAAAGAGTGGTTCAGATCTGATCGTATTGCTGGACGTGTCCAACAGTATGCTGGCCGGGGATTTGGCACCAAACAGACTGGAGAATGCGAAAAGAGCGATTTCTCAGATGATCGACAACCTGCACAATGACCGGATAGGGATTGTGATCTTTGCCGGGGAAGCCTATGTGCAGTTGCCCATTACCACAGACCATTCGGCAGCTAAATTGTTCTTAGACAATATCAATACGAATATTGTTCCTACCCAGGGCACAGCCATTGGTGCTGCCATCGATATGGGTTTAAAAACTTTCGATCTGGTAAGCGGTACAAGTAAAGCGATGATCCTGATGACCGATGGGGAAAACCACGAGGACGATGCTGTACAGGCTGCCGAAAGGGCCAGGAAAAAAGGCGTAACTATCCACGTCATCGGTTTGGGTTCACCGGAAGGGGCACCTGTACCGATTTATAAAAATGGCAGTCCTGTGGGCTTTCATTTGGATGAAGCGGGTAAAACTGTGGTGAGTAAATTGAATGAAGATATGGGCAAAGAAATCGCTGCGGCTGGTAACGGTGTTTATGTGAGGGCTTCTAACGCCAACAGCGGTCTGCCTTTAGTGATGGCACAGGTGGATAAAATGCAGAAAAATACTTATGATAGTAAAGCTTTCAAGAATTATGAAGACCGGTTTCAGTTCTTTTTGGCCTTGTGTTTTGTTTTACTGATCATCGAGTTCTTTATTTCCAGCAGGAAAAATTTAAAGTTAAGCGGGGTGAATTTGTTTGAAGTAAGAAAGCCATGAAGCAATTTATAATGATGCTGCTCCTGGTTGTTCAGGGGACAATGCTGTTTGCGCAGCAGGAAAAAAGGGAGATCCATAAAGGGAACCAATTGTACAACGAGCAGAAGTATGCAGAAGCAGAAGCGAGTTATCAAAAATCTTTGGAGAAATCCAAACAATCTGTAGCGGGTAATTTTAATCTTGGGGATGCCTTTTATAAGCAGAAAAAGTTTGATAAGGCGGCAGAGCAGTTCAATGCACTGGCTTCTTCCTCTAAAGATGCCGGGGTTAAAGCGCAGGCCTATCATAACCTGGGCAATACGCTGATGGAAAATAAAAAGTATGAGGAAAGTATAGAGGCCTATAAGAAATCTTTGATGAATAATCCTAAAGATGATCAGACCCGGTACAACCTGGCTTATGCTATGGAAAAGCTGAAACAGCAGCAACAACAAAACAACAAGAACAAAGACAATAAGGATCAGAAAAATAAGGACCAGAAAGATAAAAATAAGGACCAGAAGGATAAGGACGATAAAAATAAAGACAACAAAGACCAGAAGGATAAGGATAAGAAAGACCAGGACAAAAAGGATCAGGACAAGAAAAATCAGGATCAGAAAGATCAGCAGAACGGGCAAAAACCACAGCCTGATAAGTTATCTAAAGAGGATGCAAAACGCATGCTGGAAGCTTTAAACAATGAAGAAAAGAACACGCAGGACAAATTAAAAAACAAAAAAGCAACCGGGGCAAAGGGTCGTATTACGAAAGACTGGTAAAACAAATGAAAGTTAGACATTATATATTATTGGTTTTGGTGCTGTTTACAGGAACCCTGTTTGCAGCCGATATTAGGTTTACAGCCTCTGTAAGCAAGACGGAGGTAGGTACAGGTGAACCTTTTGAAATCACGTTTTCTGTTAACGCAAACATCGAGCGTTTTGGAGCACCTGCATTTAATGGTTTTCAGGTGGTTTCGGGTCCCAATCAGAGTTCCAGCATGACCTCTATCAACGGAAATACTTCGATGAGTATGTCGCTGAGCTATGACCTGGTGGGGGTTAAAGAAGGAGAATACACCATTGGGCCTGCTACTATTGTGGCTGGTGGTAAAACCTATCATTCCAATGCGGTAAAAATAAAGGTGGTTAAGGGCCGTGCGGTTCAGCAAAATACCCAGTCCCCGTCTGCTGGCGGCAATGCACCTGCAGTTTCTTCGGCGCCCTCTGCAGATCTTTCCAAAAGTCTGTTCATTAAAGCTGTAGCCAGTAAAACCAATGTATACCAGGGTGAACAAATTACGGTGAGTTATAAATTGTATACGAGTGTCAATCTGGTAGACAATGCATTAGACAAATTGCCGGATTTTAATGGTTTCTGGAGCCAGGAAATTAAAAACAACAGCCAGCGCGTGGACTGGACCATAGAGAATTATAAAGGGGTGAGCTATCATGTGGCTACACTCAAACAGATCATCCTGTTTCCGGAACGTTCCGGAAATCTGGTTCTCGACCCGCTCAGTATGACTTTTCTGGTGCGGCGCGCTGTGGCATCTAATGACATCTTTGATCAGATGTTTGGTGGAGGTTCTTACCAGGACGAGAAGTACAAAGCCAGCAGTGCCCCTGTAACCATACATGTAAAACCACTGCCGGAAAATGGTAAACCTGCAGATTTCCAGGGAGCAGTTGGAACTTTTGCCATCCAGACTGCTGTAGATAAATCCTCGCTGAAAGCGAATGAAGCATTAAATTATACAGTTAAAGTTACTGGGGCAGGTAACTTAAAACTACTCAATGCCCCTAAAATGAATTTCCCCGAAGGCATGGAGAAATACGATCCAAAGGTAACGGATAACATTTTGGAAAGTGAGAAGGGGGTTACTGGAAGCAGGGAGTATAAATTCTTGCTGATTCCAAGGAAAGAGGGGAATTATACTATTGCACCAATGAAGTTTTCTTATTTTAATCCGGCTACCCAACGTTATATGTCTCTTTCTTCAGAGCCTTATACGATTAAAGTGGCTAAGGGAGATCCGGGAACCAATGTAACCGCTTTTTCCGGAGCGAATGAGCAGGAAGCCAATTTGCTGAAAAAAGATATTGCGGGTATAAAAACAGGTGCACCGGACTTGTATAAGGACGAGGAAGCTTTTTATGGTTCTGTGGGCTACTGGCTGTTGATTCTTATTGGTCCTCTGGCTTTTATCGGCGCCAGACTATTTAGAAAACAGCAGGCTGAAAACAACAAAGACCAGGTGAAACTGAAATGGAAAAATGCCAATAAAATTGCTGCGAAGCATTTGGCTATTGCAGGTAAACAACTGCAGGCCGGAGATAAAAAAGCTTTCTACGAAGCGGTATACAAAGGTTTATATGGTTATCTGAGTGATAAGCTGAACATCTCTGCTGCAGATTTGAACCAGCAAAATATTGCAGAACAATTGCAGCTGCGTCAGGTAGATGCTGTATTGATCAGCCGTTTAACCGATACGCTTAATCTTTGTGAAATGGCAAGGTATGCACCAGTTACGGGAATTTCAGAACAAGAGGTATTTGATAAAGCCAGAAGTATAATCAACGATATTGAAACACATGCTTAAGGATATGAAGAACAGAATTTTGATGGTGCTGCTGTTGGTACTTCCTTTGTTTTCAGCAGCAAATGAACAGGTTAAGGATCTTTTTACAAAGGGGAATGTTGAATATGCTAAAGGGCAGTACCGGGAAGCTGCAGAAATCTATCAGCAAGTACTGAAAATGGGTTATTTGTCGGCTGCGGCTAATTTTAACTTAGGCAATGCTTACTATAAACAGGGCGAGTTTGCTGCTGCACGGTCTTGTTATGAAAAGGCGCATCAATTGGCACCTGCAGACCGGGATATTGAACTGAACCTGCAGTTGTCAAGATTAAAAAGCGGAGATAAAACAGAACATTTGCCGGAGCTCTTTTTTGTACGCTGGTGGAAAGGCCTGGTTTTCCTGTTGTCTTTTTCCTTTTTGAGTATCTGGAGTGTGCTTTGTTTTTTAGGTGGATTCGCTGTGCTGATTTATTACCTGTACGCGGGTTCGGTATCACTTAAAAAAGCGGCTTTCTATGCCGGGATTTCTATGGTGGTAGTCGGTTTAGTTTTTATGCTCTTTGCCGGGGTCCAGACGCATTTTTTCCTCAATCCATAAGGACATATATTTGGTGCTGTTTAGGCTTTGATGTTGTAAGATCTGGCCGATAAAGTTATGCTGGCGGTGTAGTTCTGATGTTGCGGAGAGGTCCTGCAGGGTTTTGATCAGTCCCATACCGTTGTGCACATTGGCATAACGCTGGTTTAGGATGTTGATGCCATTTTCACGCGCCTGGGTCCACAGATCTTTGTGCTGGTAGAGCTGAATAGCTTTTTGGATAAAGTTCTCTTCCTGGTCTTCTATGGCACCGTTCCAGTCCAGGTTCCCTTTCATAGCCTCTGCGCCTATTGTGGTGGTTACCGATGGAGTACCGGTTTGCATGGCATCAATGAATTTTCCTTTTACCCCCGCACCAAATTGAACGGGAGCCAGTAAGATTCTATGTTTTTCAATGGCTTCCCGGGCGTCTTTTGCACGTCCATGAACATAAAAATGTTCTTTTGCATTGTGCAGCTGTATAACCTTTTGTGATGGATATGCACCATAAATATGCAGACCTGCGCCCGGAATTTTTCTACGGAGCAAGGGCCAGATTTTTGTTTTTAGGACCTGAACGGCATGCCAGTTGGGCTCATGCAGAAAGTTGCCGATAAAGGTAAAGCCTTCCCGCTCTTCGAAACTTTTCCAGTTTCTAACCTGGGTTTCTGTGAGTTCCTCTTCTAGAAAAGGAAGGTAATGGAGTAAAGAGGGGTCTATACGGAACTGCTCCTTTAGCAATGTTATTTCCATTTCAGAGATGATCAGGGAGAGGTCGCACCTGAGTATAGCGGCAATTTCTCTTTTGGCCAGGTCTGAATAGAGGTTTGTATGGCCTGTTTTAATGGCTAGCTGCCTGGCCTGACGTAAAAAGTGCAGATCTTCTGTATCCAGTATTTTTAATGCTCCGGGGCATTCCTGATGTACCCGCCAGCCATATTGTTCTTCTACCATGAAGCGGTCGTAAAGAACCATATCGGGCTGGAGCGTTTTGATGAGTTCGTTAAAGCCGGAGTCATTGAGTCTGATGGGATATTCTGTGACCTGCAGACCTTTCAGATCATAACTGAATTCGCTTTTTGATGCTGCTGAAGCAAAGGAAATGTGGTAACCTGTACGGTGGAAGAGTTTGATCAGTTGAACGATTCTTGTGCCTGCTGCTGATGATTCAGGCTCGGGCCAGACCAGTCCAATGATCAATATCTTTTTTTGCTCCATTTCTTTAAATTCTAGCCAAAATTAGCTGTTTTTAATGCATAATTTTTAATCCCTGTGATTATTCCTAATTTTGGGGACGAAGAATTTACAGATCACCTCATGCTTGGATTAAAATTATTGACAGACCCGCGATGGGCAAATATTGCTGAATCAAACTTAGAAGAAATTTTATCGGACCATGCGTGGTGCGAACAAAAAGCGGCTACAAATGCGATTACACTGATTGCCAATAATTCTGAACATATGGATTTGGTGGAGGAACTGACTGCAATTGCCATAGAGGAAATGCAGCATTTTCAAATGGTGGTGGAGATTATTAAAAAAAGAGGGTACACGCTTGGCCGGGAACGCAAGGACGATTATGTTGGGCGTTTGGTGAAGTTTAGCCGCAGGGATGGCAGCCGAAATTCTGCGTTTATTGATCGTTTGCTGTTTGCAGCCATGATTGAAGCGAGAAGCTGCGAGCGTTTCCGTGTATTGTCATTGAATATTAAGGATCAGGAACTGGCCAAATTCTATCATGACCTCATGGTGTCGGAAGCGGGTCATTATACGACTTTTTTAAATTTTGCACGTAAGTATACCATTGATGTGGATGTGGAGAAACGCTGGAAAGAATGGTTGGAATTTGAAGGTGAGTTGATCCAGAGTTTTGGAAATAAAGAAGCGATTCACGGTTAGGGAGGTGGACTTGGAGGAGATAAGTGGCGGTCAGGGATACATCAAGTCCGTATCTAGTTCGGTGCTTGTTCGGAAAAAGGGAGCCTTTTGTGGGCTTGATACGGACTTGATGCGCATCTGATACGGACTTGTCCGAAGGAAAGGGGCTTTGTGTCTTACATGTTTCCGTTAGCCAAGATTTTGATTTATAAATAGAAACGCGGTCAATCCACTATCCAGGGCTTGTGCTGCATCCAGCATTTGCGATAGGGGGCATCACTATCAGGAGTTACTTATTTTTGAATGTTATTATCTATTGACGTCCTTATCATATTGTTTATCGTTCTGTAGGGTAAATTATGATTTAAGAACGAAATTGCCTGTTATTTTGAAGACAAGGGCTAGTATAAGAAGTGCAAATATTATATCAAATATTATTATGAAGGTGCGTTCAGACTCACCGCCAGGTGAAAAAGATTCGTGTATGGAATATGGTAGCATATTAAATGCATTTGGCCGACCTAATACTGCCCATAGAAATAAAGCTGCAGTTGTTGTAGCAGTTATTAGGGCAAATAACTTCGATCTATGAATATGCATCATACTAAGATAGCAAGTTTACTATTATTTTTTTATATCCATTTTCTTTCGCACAAAGACATATTCAGATAGTTCCGCTAACATTGCGTTCTACTTATTTAATATTGGATTATCGTCGTAAAAATTGAATATTTATTTCAGCTCAATAAGGAGGTATGGACAAGTTCGTTAAGTTTTACAATCCGGAAAAGAGGAAGTTTATAAGCTTAAGAAAAATTGCAAAGAGAGCAGACGGAGAAGCGAAGTTGGTGCTTCCAACTCGCTTTAGTGGAGATAGGGTATACATTTGGATGGGATTTATAAGTGTGGAAGGAACTGCAGTAAGTACAACGCTTTATGTGGGAGAGGTTGGCTTGGGATAAATCCTTTAATGCGAGCTAAGTTCAATTTATTACTTTATTTTTGGAGAAAACTGAAATACCATGAATGCTTTTTTGATGTGCTTTTCTGCCGGAGGGTGTTTTTTGCTTGGTTTTCTGTTGTTCTTTCATCCTTTAAAGCAAAATACGGTTGCCAATAGGTGGCTTGCTCTTTTTGTGTTGATTATGGGCACCGCATTTCTCGGCATTTATTTCGGCAGTAACGTGTTGAGCAGTTTAGAATTTTTATTGCCGCCCTGTCTTTACCTGAGTACGCTTTATTTTGTTGAACCTTTAAGGGTCTTCAAAAAGAAAGATGGCCTTCATTTTGTGCCTTTTCTGCTCTGTCTGGGTTTGCAGATGATGTGGCTGCCGGAAAATGGAGATCTGATGACAGCCTCGCTCTTTGAAGTTGGAAATTTTATTTTTTTTACCCGCGATTTACTGCCCTTTCAGTTCCTTGTTTATATCATCTTATCTTACCGCGCGTTGAACCTACATCAAAAGAATTTAAAATTAATTACTGCTGCGCCGAAGGAAATAGACTTGGACTGGCTCCGCTATTTTCTGCTCATTTTGAGTGTCATTTCTGTTTTTTGGATCAATGATGCGGTGTTTGGGTTTTCTTTTTTGTTGAAGGTCATGCCTGTAATTTATACCAGCTCTGTTTTTTTTCTGGCGTATTTTTCCATCCGGCAAAACGCAGTTTTTGCTTTCAATAAAACAGACCTGAAGGAAATCTCCGACTTGCTGGAACAACTTTTAACTGATGAAAGACAAAAAACAGAAAGGCTCAACGATAAAGAGTTTGCCGTATTCTCGGAAAAATTAAATCAGCTTATGGTCGGGGATCGGGTTTTCCTAAATAACGAATTAAGTCTTCCGGGACTGGCAAGCCAACTGGGATTAAGTATTCATGATACTTCTTACCTGATCAACAGGCTTACTGGAAGTAATTTCTACACCTTTATTAACCAAAGCCGAGTAGAAGAAGCCAAAAAGCAGCTCATTGCAGGCCGTATGGAGAACCTAAATATGGTAGGAATCGCTTTTGCCTCAGGATTTAACTCTAAGACCGCTTTCAACACGGCATTTAAAAAATACACGGGCTGTTCGCCAACAGCGTATGTTAAACAGCAAAAAAGCAATTAATATGTTCGGGTGGATAAATGCGAACATGTGGCTGGGCTCTCGTGAATAAATTTGCGGATAAAACTGCAAATGTTATGAAATACAAAATCTTACTCTGTTTTTTAATGGTGATGTGCTTTACAAATATGCTCAACAGTAGCGCCTGTACCATATTTATGGCCAATGATGGAAAGCATGTCTGGGTGGGTAACAACGAAGATGAGGTACCTTCCCTTACTTACAGGTTATGGTACTACCCTGCACTTGATCAGCAGCACTATGGGTATATGATCTGGACTGAACTCTCGGCGGATGAAAAACTGAATAATATCATGTAGAAAAATCCACAGGGTGGGATGAATGAGTACGGGGTGTTTAT
>NZ_DATMRL010000719.1:0-3942 GCF_035566355.1 Pedobacter sp. | reverse complement strand
ATCTTAAAGTACAGGGTTGGACTAAGCTCTCAGAAGATTTTTTCAAGAGCCAAAGGAATCTGATTTCTTTTCTTGAAGAAAAGGACGATCAGTACCTTTATCATGCATATCCATTTGCCGACCCCTCGTTTCGGTATAATTACCAATATCTCGTTGTGGGACTTATCCATCACGATTTTTACCATCTTGGCCAGATCGGCATTACTATTAAGTTTCTAAAGAAAAATTCCCGGATTCTATCAAAAAATCAGTAATTGGTTTTGGAAGAAAGCAGCCATGAAGCGCTAGCGATTTATCAATGCCAATGATTTTTCAAGGTCATGCGCATATGATTCTGAAAAATCTGTTCACGATAACGTCGTTGAGCTGCTTTTCTAGACTTAACAAAATATATGCAAATGGCCAAAGCACATATCGTAGCGCCAATTAAGCAGGTTAAAGTGGTGTTTTGTAGTTCTGTTTTTGTAATGTATATTACTGCAATTGCCATAAGGCTAAATACGGCGTAAATCCCCCTCTTCATAGTTTCATTTGGCTGAGAACTTAAAAATAATCATCAGATTCCATTTTTGAAAGGATAATTTTCCTTTTTTTTAATCGTACTTAATATTCGGGCAATTTAAACTTAGACGACCAGGGTATAAGTTAAATTAAAACAGGCTATCCCCTCCCAAGGATAGCCCTGTGTTATTACACCGAAGGGGTATGAAGCCCTTTTATTATATAACTACTTTTAGTGTTGTTTAGTTTATTTTTTTAAAAATTAAACAAAAACTATTGTCTTATACTCGAATTCGAGTCTAACGCGACTAGGATGGTGTTGCATTTTAAATAGCCACATGAATTCTAAAAAAAAGCTGCTTATAATATTTGTTTTCTTAACTTTATAAGGCGTGGTGCAATACCGTGTATTTGGAATAAAATAATTTAATTTTTTTATTTTAAAAAAATGCTCTTATCAACCTTTTTATTTTTTGATGGTCAATTACTAACTAATTGTAGTGTTAAACTTTAATTAAACATCTATCAATATGAAGTATTTTTTCTCTTTTGTTTTTGTAGCATTTCTTTTAGGTCAAAAGGAATCTGTAGCCTGTACACGAGTAGTGTATAAAGGCCCCAATGGAACAGTGATCACTGCCCGAAGTATGGACTGGAAAGATGAAATTTCTGCTAATCTGTGGGTATTTCCCAGAGGAATCGCCAGAAATGGTGAAGTAGGTCCACAGTCTTTAAAATGGACTTCCAAGTATGGTAGTGTAATTTCCAGTGCCTGGGATATTGCAACTGTAGATGGTTTAAATGAGAAGGGGTTAGTAGCCAATGTGTTGTGGCTGGTGGAATCCAGTTATCCAAAATTCGAACCCGATGGTAAAAAGAAAGGCATTACTATTTCAGCATGGGCACAGTATGTCCTGGATAATTTTGCAACTGTAAATGAAGCTGTTACTGCGCTAAAAGATGAGGCGTTCGTTATAGTCAGTGATTATATTCCCGGCACTAAAAAATTCACGACCCTTCATTTATCCATTTCGGATGCTTCAGGTGATAATGCAATATTTGAATATATTAATGGAAAGCTAGTGATTCATCATGATACTTCCTATACCGTGATGACGAACTCTCCAATATTTAGTGAGCAGCTTGCTTTAAATAATTATTGGTCGGGTATTCCCGGAACAATCATGCTGCCAGGCACCAATCGTGCAGCCGATCGTTTTGTGAGAGCTTCTTATTACATTAATGCCATTCCCCAAACTGACGATACCAGAATTGCGGTTGCCAGCGTATTTAGCGTAATCAGAAATTGTTCTGTACCTTTTGGTATTAGTTCAGAAACAGAGCCTAACATTTCTTCAACCCGATGGAGGTCTGTAGCAGATCAAAAAAATAAAGTCTATTATTTTGAAAATGTTTTAATCCCGGGTACCTTTTGGGTAGACTTGAGTAAATTTGATTTAAATGAAGGTTCAAAATCTATGAAACTGAATTTAAAACAGAGCATTGCACTTAATGGCCTGTCAAATTCGGAATTTAAAGCAGCAGAACCTTTCAAATTTTTAGGAATCTGATTTCAAGACGATCTAAGAAAAACTGATGATTTCTGGTAATGTGGCCAGCGTTTCACTCATGATCACCAAGTACTTTTTTTGACCTGATACCTTAAACACGACAATTAAATGATCATTTTCTTTGGTGATTTCTACTCTTTCCACAGAAAGGCCTTTTGTATTTAAGATGTTTTCCAGCCGCTCAATCTGATTAAAATCCGGATCACGGAAGGTTACATTTAAGAGTCGTTCTTTTTGAAGCCGGGCAATCATCTGCTCTACTTTTGTAACCATTAAGAGAACACCAAGGGTGATGACAGTGAGACATAAAGCTAAGGCATGATAGCCGATACCGGTGGTCATGCCGATCGCTGCAGAAGTCCAAATTACAGCAGCGGTAGTTAATCCCCTGACAGAAATTTTGTCTTTAAATATTACACCTGCGCCAATAAAACCGATGCCGGTGATGATATTTGCCGAAATTCGGTCATCGGCCCCAGCGCCATGCCGGGAAACTATAGTAAAAATTGTAGATCCGAGGGAAATCAGAATTATAGTGCGAAAGCCAGCAGACTTATTTTTATATTCTCGTTCAAATCCTATTGCACCACCGCATATGATGGAAACCATCATAGCAATCATATCTTCTAATTCTATTGTGAAATCCATAAATAAATTTCTAATTGTTATTTGTCTTTGTAAACTAGTACCAGCGTGTTTGGTTTTAACTTAACCATATTTTTTGGTTTATTGTTTTATCGCCAGGTTCTGATTGAAAGCCAGCAGAGCAGTGAGCCTTCATACGTAAAACCTGATGTTCACTGTACAATAAACTAGCTATAATATCGCATCCAAAAAAGGCCGGGCAGTAGCTTGCCAGCTATTTCAAATTGGGTGGAGTGCAAAAAAAATCACGTTTATAAAACAAAGCGCAGAAATTACTGTTGGGATCAGTCAGATTAAACCTTTAATTCTCGCTTGTTATGAATGGACTAACTCCCTGGGCGGTATCCGCAAGTTCTGAATTAGCGGAAAACAAAACACCACTTTACAGAACAGTAGCCAAAAGTTTTGAGTTTAAAGTTTTTAAAACCACTGATTCCATCTGGATCATGGTTGAACTACCCAATGGCGGAAGAGCTGCATTCCGTGCAGCATTTAGTCCAGGAGAAGTTCTCAAAATTACTAAAGCCACTGAAAACAACGAGGGTATTGATGTAGAACTCGACAGCGATACAGGCAAGCAGCAAGTCAAAATTACCATTGACCAACAGGGAATAAATCCTGTGCTACGTTACACTACCCGTCTAAAACCCAAAAAAGATCTGCTGATTCCGTTCTGGCCGAAAGACATTCTGATGAGCAAAAAAAAAGAGCATCCTGAAAATACAATTGGAAAGATACACATCAACCAGGAAGGGACAAGAACCGGTTTGATCTATCTGACACAGACCCGGCCAAAATCTGCGTCAATCCTCTACCTCCAAAACCTGACTGCGCTTGGCGATTACTGTGAACAAACTCAAACCTCCTGTGCCGATACCGTAGGCGGTAACTGGCCGGAAATGGGCTTTGCATTGCCCCCTGCTAAAGACAAGCCTTTAAAAGCCGGCAAAGAAACCATCATCAATGACGCGTTCGTCGCGTTCGACGCAGATTTCCCGGAGAACCAGTTCCAAACCAACCGGCAATTTCTAAATCTGCTGGCAAGAATTTACCTGCTTCTCCCAAGACCAGAGACCAGGTACCAGAACTGGCCGGACATTCTGGATAAAGGGTTAAAAGATCTGATAGAAAGTCCCGGATGCTGGAGCCAGGTGGCCGGGCATAAATACTTCAATGCTTATGTGAGCGATTATATCACCCCACCTGAAATTATGGTGCAACTTGC
>NZ_DATMRL010000718.1:0-4626 GCF_035566355.1 Pedobacter sp. | reverse complement strand
AATTAATTGTGGATACAGTCCAATCACTTCACTGAGCTGTTTCAGGTTGCCGGCAGCGATTTCAACAAGGTCTTCACTGTTTAATACTTCTTCAACAGTGCCAGAGATTAGCAAATTCCCGGACTTCATAATAGCTACGTGTGTGCATATTCTTTCTACTTCATCCAGCAAGTGGCTCGCTAAGATAATCGTATGTCCATCTGATTTCAGTTCCAGGATGAGCTCACGGATTTCCGCAATTCCAACGGGGTCCAAACCATTGGTAGGTTCATCCAAAACAATTACTGAAGGGGCACCTAACAAGGCTGCACCAATAGCCAGACGTTGCTTCATGCCCAAACTGTAGGTGCTAAATTTACTAGCCCTGCGTTCGTACAGGCCAACTTTTTTCAAAATACTCTCAATCTCTGCATGGTCTCCCCGGCCACTAATCTGACTGGTAATTTCCAGATTGCGCGTAGCCGAGAGGTAATGGAAAAAATTGGGTGTCTCTAAAAGTGTTCCGATCTGCTTTCTCTGTTGAGCTGATGATTGCTGCCCGAACCAGGAGAAATTTCCGGCGTCAGCATGTAACACATCTAACAATATCCCCAGTAAAGTGGTCTTTCCACTTCCATTGGGACCTAAAATCCCAAATATGGAGCCTTCAGGAACAGAAAAGCTAATACCTTTCAGCGCCTTCGTTTTACCGTAACTCTTTTCAATGTTATTAATTTCTAAAACTGTCATTAATAGTTTGTTTTCTTTGGTTTAAGATTGGTCTGTTGATCTAATTTTTGTATTGAGACCGGAAAAATGAGTTGAACCCTTTATTGATCTTGTTTTTATCAAATTTTCATCAGAATATAATTTTATTTTAATGGTGATGAAGCTGTCATGTGCTACCAAATTCTATTTATACCGGTTTGTGTGTTTCTGCACATGATAGTTTTATATGAAGCAGTTCTTTTATTGTCAGGATATAGAGGGGTAGATCCATTTTTCAGGTCTCAATACCAAATACAACATAATCATGAACCAAAAATCAGAGAAACTGAAAAATATGGCAAAACGCATTTTCGGTACGTTTGCCATACTAGCGATTTGCGCGCTGCAAATGAAGGCACAGGAAAAAAAATCTTTATCCGTAGGGGATGATGCACCTGTGCTAAAATACTCGAAATGGATTCAAGGCACAAACCCCATTACTGCCATAGATCCTGACAAAACTTATGTAATTGAATTTTGGGCGACCTGGTGCGGCCCCTGTATTGCCGCTATGCCCCATCTTTCAGAACTCTCAAAAAAATATGCTGGAAAAATAGATTTTATTGGATGTAATGTTTGGGAAAATCTACATGGCGGCAATAAAGACCAGGAGACCTATTTACCCAAAGTGACCAAATTTGTACAAGACCAATTCAAGCTTGGCAGGTTAACCTACAATGTGATTACCGACAATACGGCTGAGTATATGGGTAACAATTGGCTAAAAGCTGCGGGTATTGACGGTATCCCTTCGTCATTTGTTGTTCAGAAAGGAAAAATTGCCTGGATCGGCCATCCGGTCTATCTGGATTCTATTCTTGCAGCGGTAAATTCAGGAACCTACAATGTTCAGGCGGAAAAACAGAAATATGAAGACCAGGAGAAAAAGATGGCAGAGATGCAAGCAGGATTTAATGCCGCCATTAAGCTATATAAAGATGCTGAGGCTGCAAAAGAATACGATAAGGCTTTACAACTTGCGGATCAGGCCATCGCTAAATTTCCGGACAACAAATACATGTTTACCACTGACAAATTTATGATGTTATTAAGGTATTATGGTGAAGAAAAGGCAATTGCATACGGGCTTGAATTGCAGAGAAATAATCTTACCGGCCAGGTTCTTATTGGTACACTAATGACCACTGAAAATTTATCTCCATCTGTCATTGAGTTTTGTATCACAGCAGTGAAAAAATGGGATGATGGAAAGAATCCAAAACTTTTAGACATCCTGGCCGATTTTCAGGCTAGAGGCGGATTCTATAAAGATGCTGCTGAAACGCAGAAGAAAACTGTTGAATTAGCTAAAAAGTTGAAAACTGATCCGCAATGGGGGCCTATCATGACAGATGGAGTAATTAGTGATTACCAAAAAAAGGCAGATGAATACGAGAAAAAAGCTGATAAAAAGAACTGATAGTAAATAACCAAATAGCCAGACAAACATGACTTTCAAACACATAAACGTTATAAAAGCGGGTTGTATTTTCGCCCTTTTTATTTTGCTCAGCGTAAGCGGACGGGCACAGGATCAAAAAGCTCCTGAATTAATGATCGGAGATACAGCTCCACAATTAAAATATGGCTCCTGGGTAAAAGGTAGTCCAATTAAAGCATACAAAAAGGGTCATCTCTATTTATTTGAGTTTTGGGCAACCTGGTGTGGACCTTGCATAGCCTCTATGCCACATCTTTCTGAATTTGCAAAAGAAAATGCTAAAGATTTGACCGTCATCGCTGTGAACATTTGGGAGGATAAATCTGGCAAAATGCCTTACAATGCATTGCTTCCAAAGGTGGCAAAATTTGTGAAAGGCATGGGTAATAAAATGGCCTTTAATGTAGCTACAGACACTAAAGATGAATTTATGGGTAATAAATGGATGAAAGCCGCTGGACAAGGTGGTATTCCTTGTAGTTTTATGGTAAAAGATGGCATTATCCAATGGATTGGACACCCTGTTCAACTTGACTCCATTGTAAAGTTGATTATGCATGGAAATTATAATGTAGCCGCTGCAAGGAAAGCTGCAATTGAACAGGCTGCCAAAGGGCCGTCTCCAGAAGAATCAATACTCATGAATGGGATGAAGAATTCGACGGCTGCAATTGAGAAAAAAGAATATGCAAAAGCCATTTTAATTATTGATTCAGCTGTAAAGAATCTTAGTCCAGTAATGGCCGGGCCACTTAATTTTTCAAAATTCACAGCCCTTTTTGATGCTGAGGGTGAAGAAAAGGCTATGAAATTTGTACGGGACTGGCAAGCGACCAATCCTGGATATAAAGGTTCTGTTGGTTCATTTCTTGCCTCAAGACCAGGCTTATTAAAGGGATCTTACCTTTATGGAGTTAACATACTGAAGGAACTGGCAGATAATCCGCAACCCGCATCGTTGATGTATAAATTTATTGCCGATGCTTATGTAAATATGGGCGATTATAAAGGAGCTGTAGAAGCGCAGGAAATAGCAATTGCAAAAGCAAAAGAATATTTAAAAAATGGAAAATTTGCCGGCTTTGTTTTAGAGGATACAGTTAAAGAATACGAAGCTGCGCTCGAAAAGTATAAGAAAGGTATTAAGTAACTTTCTCTGTAACCTGGTTTTATGTTATTTTCTATCTCCAGACTGAAAATTTGCCTAAATAAAATAAAAAAATAGCAAATGATTTTATCATAGATCAAGATGGGTTGACTTTCACTTGACTACTTTTGCTAAAGAACAAAGGCAAAAACATTCTAACAAGACAATTGGTTATAAACAAAAAACTTAAAACTATGAGTACACTAAAATTAAAAGACGGAACAGAGATTTTTTACAAAGATCAAGGCAAAGGACCAGCATTAATGTTTCACCATGGATGGCCATTATCATCAGACGATTGGGATGCGCAGGCTATCTTTTTTTTACAGAAAGGTTATCGGGTAATAACGCACGACAGAAGAGGTCACGGCCGCTCTAGCCAGGATATTTACGGTCATGACATCGAAACTTACGCTGCCGACGCTGCAGAGTTGGTGGAGTTTCTTGACTTGAAAGATGTTGTGCACATCGGGCACTCAACAGGCGGTGGTGAAGTAATTCGTTACGTTAACAAATATGCTAATGGCAGAGCAAAAAAAGCAGTGTTAATTAGTGCTGTTCCACCAATAATGGTTCAAAGCGATAGCAATCCCGATGGCGTTCCGATGTCTGTTTTTGATGGTATCAGAGACCAAACTTTGAACAACAGACAGCAGTTCTATATCGATTTGACTTTTCCTTTTTATGGATATAACAGAGAAGGTGCAGATGTTAAAGAAGGTGTACAGAGAAACTGGTGGAGACAGGGAATGATGGGAGGAATCGTTGCGCATTATAACGGCATCAAGGCGTTTTCTGAAACTGACTTCACTGAAGATTTGAAAGCTGTTGATATCCCGGTCCTGGTTCTTCATGGTGAAGATGACCAAATTGTTCCTTACCAAAATGCAGGTGTAAAATCGGCAAAATTGTTGAAAAATGGAAAGCTGATCACTTATCCAGGTTTCCCTCACGGAATGCCAACTACCGAAGCGGCAACAATTAATAAAGATATTTTCGAATTTATTCAGTCCTAGTGAACAAAGTTATTGGGTAAAATTTAACGCCTTAAGAATTGGTGATGCTTATTGATTGTAAAACACCTCTGGACCGAGAGATGTACCGATTTGAGTTTTGAAGACTATTGCTGTAAATAGCAATATCAGTAACGTCCTAATCAGCATTAGGACGTTACTGATATCTTTATTCTTCTTCTGCTTTTGATAAATAGACAATGCATGACCGCGGCCTGACTTAAAATCTTCCTTTAACCAATTCATCACTTCGTCAGGGGTTAAAGTTACCATTCAAG
>NZ_DATMRL010000717.1:0-5849 GCF_035566355.1 Pedobacter sp. | reverse complement strand
CTCCAGCAGGGCCGCACCACCCTGCGTGAAGGTCTTGTTGAAAATATGGTAGATAGAATCGCTCCCCGATTTGGAGAAAACGTTCAGATCATCGATCGTTTGTTTATCGGTTATAAAGCTCATAATTATTTACGTTTTCTGCGGATCAAAAGCACCATGCCCAGTAAAATAATCACTGCCGGAATGACCACATAATACAATACTTTTAAAGTTTTCATGCCGGCCTTGTTCAGCTTCAGGTGCATATCTTTTGAATTTGGACGGCTCATATCTACTGGGAATTCGGCGTTGGAAAACCAGCTAAAGATGCTGATCGCAACTGAACCATTCGCTGTTTCCAGATTGGCCCTGGTCAGTTCCTTGTTACTGAAAAAATCCGCATCCCCGGTAACCATGATCCGCTGTTCTTTATTCTTTATTTTGCGGCTCAGCATCAGCGCTGCAGGAAAAGATCCCTGCTCATCACCCGTCTTTTTATCAAAGACCAGTGCCGCCGAATCCAGTACAAATGAACCTCTTTTGATCCAGCTGGTCTTTTCATTGGTCATTAAAATTGGCTCAACTTTAAACGTTCTCTGATGCTGATCCTTTAAAGCCGCTACACCTGACATAGAAACTACCGTTTTTTCCTCATATGGCTTTTTGAGTGCTGGCGACATCACGACCGCTTTTGAAGTAAGATTTGGTGTGACCAGGCCATAAGAGTAATCCCTGCTCCGCTGTACCAGCGTTCCACTCAGCATTTCAACGCCCAGCGAGTCCAGTAAAGGATTTACAACAGATTGTTTTCCCGGTTCGCTGGCAATGAGTACATTTCCACCTTCCTGAATATATTTCCGCAGATTGAAAAGTGCCGCAGGATTTAATGCTGCTCTGGGATCACCAACAACCAGAACGGCGATATCTTTAGGGATTATACCCTGTTCCAAAGAAACACTGTCAATATCGAAACCCATATTGATCAGTGAACTCTTGGACAATTTAGTATTGAAGAGCATTTTATAGTCCCGGTCACCTATTTTATCTACGTTGCGCTGATAAGCATCCGTGGCAAAGACAATTTTAGGCGGGGTAACCACCAGTCGTTTTAAAGCGGCAGCAATCTCTGCTTCCCCTGGCCAGCCGTCGCCATCATCAAAGGTCCTTAAAAAGGCTGTTTTTCCTTTGTATTTCAGCTGCATCACCATCCGGTCATTTTCCCCGCGAAGGTCTATTTGCTTGCGGATCTGCTCCGGGCTTAAAAAACGGCTGGTATCCATATCCTGGGTCTTGGCCACTTCTTTGAATACGGTCTTTATACTTTTACCCGGATTAGCCGCATAGAACTGCGGGTTCGTAATGTCGTAATAATACACCCAGTGCAGGTTGATATCCCCCTTGAAACGCAGGTAAGGTTCCCATTTGGCAATACCGTAAAGCCGGGCAACCGGAGCACCAATAGAATAACTGTTATCCAGACCGTTGATATAAGCAGTCATTTCCACGGGTTCATCGCCCATCTTTTTCAAGATCTCCTGCACCGGTTTTACGATCGTATTGACTTTCGTATCGGTAGCATCGTAATACAAGATCATTGCCTGGCGCGAACTGAGATAGGCTACAGCAAGGCCAACCACTATAATGGCAACATATCTCCCAACCTTATACAGAAAGGACCTGGAGGTACGGGCCAGCTCCAGCCTTGTAATGGTAAAGGACAAAAAGATCCCCGATATGGCCACATAATAGATCACATCGCGACTGTTGAGTAATCCTTTCACCATTCTTTCTGCGCGACTGGGCATAGAAAGGCTATAGGTCAGATCCCGCACAAAGTCAATTCCTTGTCCAAAGCCTCCGATATAATTCATAAAGGCCAGCACCCCGAAAGTACCAAGCGCAGCTACGATCTGGTAGCTGGTGAGACTGGACATAAAGATCCCGATGGCCGCATATGCACTTAAAAGTAAAAAACAGGCCAGCATAGCGACCAGTACATGCGGATAATCAAAATGATCAACGAGGCAGGTACCGAGGATAAAGAAAAGGCCCGAGATCACCAGGATGATCACCAGGTTATAGACCAGCATAGCGGCAAATTTCCCGTAAATAAGTTCCCTGAGTTTTACCGGAGAAGAATACACCAGCTTAATGCTTCCACTGCTGATCTCCTGGCTGATCAGCCCCATGGTGAGCAGCGGCGTGTATAAGTATAAACTTCCAAGCATGGTATACAAAATACCAGTAGTCGTTCCTGAGGAGGTGGTGAATAGTCGGTCTGTTAAAAACCCATTGTCTCCAATCAGTTGCTGCAGCTGCAGCATCGTTGCTAAACCCGGTATAAACGCATGGGCCATTTGCACGAAGAAGACCAGGATCAGCAGCCAGGCTATGGGCGAATAAAATAGCAGGCTGAGTTCCAGTCTGGCTATTTGTATGATTTTTTTCATCAGTTATTTATTGATTTTAAGCCGTATGGTTTAGTTAGAGATCCTGGATAATTGGGCAAAGGTTTCATCTAAGGAATTCTTTTCCATATTCAGCTCACGCAACCGCCAGCCTTGTCTTGCACTTTCCAGCACCAGAGCCTCAGAGATGCTTTTGTCTCCGTTGAAATAGATCCGAAGTTGTTTTTCAGTCAGGTACTCTACCCTGGTAATGCCTTCTATGGCCTGAAAAGTTTCTGCAGGAGGTGCGTTCTCCATCACCACCAACATACTGTGTGGGGCGATGTAGTTGTCGAAGGCTTCCATGGTATCGGCAAAGACAATCCTGCCGCTTTCAATCATCACAATGTCCCTGCACAGGTACTGTACCTCGGTCAGGATATGCGTAGAAAGGATCACCGCACGGTCAGTAGCGATGTCTTTGATCAGTGCACGTACTTCCAGAATCTGGTTCGGGTCCAGCCCGTTGGTCGGTTCGTCAAACACCACCAGTTTTGGCTTATGGATAATGGCCTGGGCAATACCCACCCGCTGCTTATACCCACCTGATAAATTCTTGATCAACCGTTTATTGATATGGGTCAAACCGCAGCGTTCTTTCACCTCTTCAAGCGCATTTTTCAATTGGTCTTTTTCCACGGAACGCAAAATGGCGGTATGTTTCAGGTATTCATCCACCGTTAAATCCATATATAAAGGCGGGGTCTGCGGCAAAAAGCCGATCTGCTGTTTGGCACGTTCCGGCTCTTTACGCAGGTCGATCCCATTGATGATCACTTCACCTGCAGTTGGGGTGAGTACCCCACAAAGAATGTTCATAGTGGTCGATTTACCGGCTCCGTTAGAGCCAAGCAAGCCCATGATCCCGCTTCTTGGGATCTCAATATTAATGTCGCGGATAGCCCAGCTGGTACTATAACGATGCGATAGTCCAATAATACGAACGATTGGTTCCATATTTTAATGTGTGTTAGGTATGTATTCGAGAAGAAAGCTGTATGAGACTTTAAAAACTAAAAATCGTAGACTAGAAACGGGTCAGCAGCCAGGTTTCCCTTGGCATCGTTCGGCAGCCATACCATCGTATAGTTGCGGTAGCGCCATTTATTCACTTCTGCTGTTATAGTTCCTACATCAGTTAAAGTATAGCGGGTTAACAGGCTACCCGATGCCTGATCATAAAATTCAACAAGGACATCTGTAACCGCTGATGTCGCATTTACAGTGATGTAATCTGTAATTTGTTTATAGGCTAAGTTACTAACAGTCTTGTCAGTCCCTTTACCGGAGATATGAACCCTTACCGGTTTTTTATCCGGGGAGAGGTTGATCAAGCGTAAGCCCGCAACGCTGTCTGTCAGTGAATGATAGGGAGGCATTTGATTCACCGAAAGCATTTCTGGCTGTGCGAGCGTTCCAAAGAGAAACAAGGTGCTGGCCTCTTTGGCACCGAGATTAAGCGATAGCTGATAAACAGGCTTATCTTTTGCGTTGGTATCGGGGATCTTATAAATGAGGATAGGTTGCGCTTTGGAAGGAAGTGCAACGTGATTATTTGGCGAATAAACACGATACTTAATCCACATCGTGCTTTCTAATCCCGCGCTGGGGCGCTGCTCGTTAAAGTTAGCAGCCAGAAAATCACCCCCTGGTAAGGCATTGACAATGGTCAACGCTGTTAAAGTTTGAGGCTGCACGTCTTTTTTACAGGAAATAATTACTGAGAAAAAAAGCCCGGCCAAAATATATAGGAAAATCAGATTCTTCATAATGTTCAGTTTCTAGTGATAGGTCTGGTTCTAATAATTTGGATTTTGAGTTAGAAAATGATCTCTTTGCAGCTCCGTTTTCGGGATTGGATATAGCAACTGGTAGTTGCCCCGCCAAGGTTGTTTAGCGGGAATCGCCGAAAGTACCTGCTCTGCTTTTCCAGTCCGCTTTAGGTCAAACCACCGATGCCCCCATTCCCCGAAAAGCTCTGTTTGTCTTTCTTTCGCTATGGCAGCCAGGGTCTGGTCTCTGGTCAGGGTAGTTGGCAGTGGCGCTATGGCGGCGCGGCGGCGCAAAACATTAAGATCTTCAATCCCTGCTGAAAGCTGTCCACTGAGTGCAAAAGCCTCTCCCCTGATGAGGTACATCTCAGCAAACCTTAGTACCATGTAATATTCAGTCACTGCACCACCGATCACCAGATTATGACGTCCTGTTTTATATTTATAAATAAACCTTGCATGATAGTTCACCCCACCTTGTGAAAAATCAGCACTGTCTATCCAGGCAGCTTTACGGAGATCTCCCGGTTCAAACGCTTTCAGCAGGTAGGAGGAAAGGTCGCCGGAAACACCGGTATGAAGCGGAGAAGGCAGCATGTAAACCGCTTCCGGCACCGCATTACCTGTGAAATCTTTCTTTTCATTTTGCTGCAGTTGCCAGATGGTTTCTGAACTGTTTTTCAGGAAAACTTTGTTCAGATCAGCCGTTTCCAATTGATAAAGACCAGTTTGCCCGATTACATCTGTAGCTTCCTGAATGGCTTTGCTATTGTCGCCAGTATACAAATAAACTCTTGCAAGCAATGCTTTTGCTGCCCATTTATTGGCACGGATACGCTCTCCCCCGCCAGCCGAATAATCAGCCGGTAGTCCATTGACCGCATCAATCAGGTCGTTAACGATCTGCTGATACACAACTGCTGCTGCCGTTCTGGGCTTGTTGGCATTTTCTGCAAGGTTCGTAGACAGCAATAACGGTACATCACCAAAGCAGTTGACCAGGTAGAAATAGCTAAAAGCACGAATAAACTTAGCTTCTGCATTTAGCTGTGTTCTGGTCTGTGCGCGAAGTAAAACAGATTTTGAGGCCTCAATTCCCTCCATTACACTATTGGCACCATAAATGGCCTGATAAGCAGACGACCAGATACCGTTTGCAAATCCACTCTCCGCTGTAAGTGAATTCCTGGCAAGATCACCAATATCGGTATTCAAAAAGGCCAGGTTAATTTCATCAGCAGAAGCCCGTGCAGTGATACTGGTCAGTCCACTGGCAAAAGAGGAATTGGCATCCGTATTGATCATTTGCGTCAATATACCGGCCATAGCGCCTGTCGCCTGCGTATCATTATTAAAAACCCTGTCGGTAGTAAGGCTGTTTTTCGGGTCTGGTATCTCCACCAGTTTATTACATGAAAAAAATAAGAATGCTGATATCAGCAGTAATAATTTATTCGAACGATGATTAAACATAGTCGTGGTTTTTATAAGGTCAGTGAAAGGTGCGCAACGATAGTTTTACCCTGTGGCAGCGCTCCAAAGTTTTGTGTATCCGGATCAATTCCTTTGTATCTGGTAAATACCCATAAATTTTGGGCATCTATAGAAAGGCTAAGGCTCTTACCGTTAAGTAATTTTCGTGGCAGCGCAT
>NZ_DATMRL010000716.1:0-5034 GCF_035566355.1 Pedobacter sp. | reverse complement strand
GGGTATCTATTCCAAAAGGTGCTGAAGCAGTTAAACCTTTTGATAAAGCGAAATATCTGGGAAAATGGTACGAAATTGCCCGCCTGGATTTTAAATATGAAAAAAACCTGAATCATGTAACAGCAACTTATACGGAGGGAGAAGAAGGGCTGATTAAAGTAGATAACAGAGGCTTTGATGTGGTAAAAGGGAGATGGAAGAACAGTATTGGAAAGGCCAGAACTGTAAAGGATCCTGAAGAGGGCAGGTTGAAGGTATCTTTTTTTGGTCCGTTTTATGCCGGTTATAATGTTATTGCAATTGATCCGGATTACCGTTACGCACTTGTAGTGGGGAATAATTTAAAATACATGTGGATTCTTTCCAGAGAGAAAACCATACCGGAAACGGTTAGATTGGCCTATTTGAACAAAGTTAAAGCTTTAGGTTATGATATTGACGCCCTGGTCTGGACGAAACAGGATTAGCAAAACCATATAGAGGTTATGACACCGATGTATTGAGCAATATCATGTTAATTGTTTTTTTATTGGAATTAACACTATATTTAATTTCAGCTAACATTAACCAAATATTTTTGAGCAGAAATGCCAAACTACATCCGGGATATAAAAGAAGGAGATCATGTATCTTTTGAAATAGCTTTTAAGCTATGGCATAAGAAAGTATTTGCCTTTTTTTTAAAAAAAACTGCTTCTGAAGACCGGGCACAGGAGCTTACCCAGCTGGCTTTTATAAAGCTATGGAACTTTAGACATACTTTGTCTGAAGAACACGAATTTGATCTGCAGCTGTTCAGGATTGCAAAAACAACACTGCTCGATTATTTTAAAAAAATAGCCTGTGAGGAGCGTAACCTTAAACGGTATTACGATGAAGCCGAAGAAGAAAAAGCAGCACATATTGATATTTTTGAGGCCCGTCAGGAATTAGAACTTGCTTTAAGTGTACTTCCTCCAACCAGAAAAAAGGTTTTTCTCCTAAGCCGTTTACACGGCTATTCGTATAAAGAAATTTCTGAACAGCTTTCTATTTCGCCCAGGACTGTAGAAAAGCACATTTCCCTAGCCATTAAACAATTGAGTGGCTATTCCTATGTTCCTGCTATTATTTTCCTGGCAGAATATCTTCGCTAATTTTTTTACCCATTACGGGTTTATGTCTAAACCAATCGTATTAGTAGTATGAGCATGTCAAAAGAGCTTCTGGATAAATATTTTAAAGGGCAATGTAGCCCTGAAGAGAAGCTTGCGGTGGGTAAATTTCTGCAAGAAACGAATAATCTTCCAGAATATTTATTGGACAAAAATGAATGGGATGGGGTTACTGCAGCACACATTTCTTCTGAAAAAACCGAAGAGATGTTTGCTGCAGTAAAAAAACAGATACAACCACATGTGTATAAATTAGGGTGGATAAAAAAAGTTTCTGTTGCCGCGGTTATTTTTGCTCTGTTGGGTATTGGCTTATGGAAAGTCAATCAAAATTCTACAGATTTCACTCCGGTCAATATTCAGGTTCAGTCTCCCGCAAAAACAGCATCAATTTATTGGAAATCAATTGTAAATTATACGGATTACAGCCAGGAAATTAAATTGCCAGACAATTCTATAGTAAAAATATACCCAGGAGGTGAATTGAAGTATACTTTACCTTTTGGAAAGGACAAACGTGAACTTTATATGAAAGGCAAAAGCTTTTTCCAGGTAACTAAAGATAAAGTACATCCCTTTGTTGTTTATGCTAATGGAATATCTACAACTGCTTTGGGAACATCTTTTACGATAACTGCATTGGAAAAAGGTAAGTTTATTAAGGTTCAGTTACATACCGGAAAGGTCTGGGTGAAAAATATAGATTCTGCTCGTCAAATGATGCATTTTAGTAAAATTCTTCTGCCTGGAAATGAACTGGTCTATAACCTTAAGCTGAACAATGTACGGGTTAGTGACAGCAGAATTGAAATTAAACAGGATAATAAAATTAAGGAGCTGAATTTTACACAGGCTTCTTTGACCGATGTTTTTGCCAGATTAGAAGAGCATTATAAAGTTAAAATTAAATATCGCGCTGATGATTTGAAAGAAATGTCCTTTACGGGAAGTTTGAAATTGACAACATCCATAGACACCATACTTGAAGAAATAGCTGAATTAAATAAACTTAAACAAACAAAAACAAACGACGGCTACCTGATTAGTAAGTAAATCGAGAACTATATGATTATAATTTATTCTGCTTCAATAGCGGACAGGGAATATTTTGTCAAAAAAACAACCAAATCACCACATATTATGCATAGAAAATTTACTACACATTTGCTTTTTTGCCTGCTGCTCATGGCAGTATCGGCCAAAACCTGGGCTCAGCAAAGTTCTGAGATAACCGGGATTGTTAAGGATGAAACAGGACAGCCCCTACTTGGAGCTTCTGTCTTTCTAACGAACACAAAAACCAGTGAGAAAAAAGGAGTTATTGTCAATAAGGACGGTAAGTTTTTAATTAATGGCCTGTCTGCAGGGGTTCCTTACAACATTAGTGCTTCTTATATTGGATATACGACAAAGACGATTGAAAACTATGTGCTCAAAGCAGGAGAACAAGCGACACTGCTTATCCAGCTGAATCCTTCTTCAGCCTCTTTGTCTGATGTGGTTATTGTTGGATATGGCAGCCAGAAAAAGAAAGATGTAACCACTGCTATTGCAAGCTTGAAATCTTCAGACCTGGAGAACCAGCCGGTTAATAACGTTGCAGAAGCAATGGTCGGTAAAATGGCCGGGGTGCAGGTTTCACAAGGGGCAGGGACACCCGGTGGCGCATTGTCTGTTAAGGTTAGGGGGGTAGGTACCATTACAGCTGGTTCAAATCCTTTATATGTAATTGACGGGGTGCCTATTTCTAATGATAACATCAACAATTTAAATACAAATGATATCGCTTCTGTTGAGGTACTGAAGGATGCTTCCTCGGCAGCTATTTATGGTTCCAGAGGCTCAAATGGCGTAGTGTTGATTACCACCAAGCAGGGAAATAACCGCGTGTCGACCATCAATGTCAACAGCTATACGGGATGGCAGTCTATCTCTCATAAGATCAAGATGATGGATGCTTATCAGTACGCACAAATGGTGCTGGAATCCAGAAATAATACCTATGCTGATGCTATGGATGCCATAAACCGTAAAAATATAGCTTTAGGGCTTCCGGTTGTTCCTTATAGTTTAAGCGATAACAACAGTGTCCGTTTGCTGAAAGCCGGAGCCGGAAACACCAGTGCGGTGATGCCTTTGGAAGTACTCCCTTATTTGCAAGGTCAGCAGGGATTAACCAATACAGACTGGCAAGACCAGATTTTTAGAGTAGCTCCAATCCAAAGCCATTCTATCTCTGCCGCGGGCGGGAGTGAGCTGTTAAAGTATTACGCGTCAATGGAATATTTTGATCAGGATGGGATTATTCTGAACAGTGGATTTAAACGATATAGCGGAAGGTTAAATTTAGAAGGAAAAAAAGGGGCATTCAGATATGGTGTGAACCTTTCACCCTCGGTAATCAATGAAAAAAGAGTGAACGCAAACGGTGCATACTCCGCGGGCGGAATTGTAGCTTCGGCCTTACATTATTCACCTATTTTCCCGGTATACAACAGCGATGGGAGCTATAACTTTGGACAAAACTCCTGGAGTACAAGCACCAACACGGTTGTTCCGGGTGTAGATAAGCCAATAGGGGGGAATGGTGAAACACAAGCATGGAATCCTGTGGCGCTTGCAATGCTTCAAAAAGATGAAGTCGGATCAAACAGGTTAACTGGAAGTGCCTTTGTTGAAGCCACTATATTTAAAGATCTGAAATATAAAATACAGCTGGGAATAGATCTTTTCAACAGTTCGGAAGACACCTTCAGTCCATCAACTATTCCAAAATCAAATAGTGCGGTAAATGAGCCTTCAGATGCTTCCGGTTCTTCCAGGACAATAAAGGAAACCAATTGGTTATTGGAACAGACTTTAAACTATAACAAGATGATAGGTGACCATAGCATCAGTGCTTTGCTAGGCTGGTCTGCACAGAAGGATGATCTGAGTGGAAATTATGCTTTGGCAACAAAAGGCTTTATCAGCGATCAGATCAGTTATTTAAATGCGGGTTTAGTAACCAGTGGAACAGCCACCAGGCAACAATGGTCTCTGGCCTCCGGTATTGCCAGATTACAGTACAGTTATAAGGGTAAATACTTGTTTACGGGTTCGTTAAGGGCTGATGGCTCTTCGAAATTTGGTTCAAACAACAAATGGGGGTATTTCCCTTCTGCATCCATTGGATGGAGGATGTCTGAGGAAAGCTTTCTTAAGAATGTAGAGTCTATTTCAGATCTTAAGTTGAGGGCCAGCTACGGACTAACCGGTAATTTCAATATCCCTGCTTACGGAGCACAGGGTGCAATGACAAACTATGGATATGTTCTGGGAGGAGCGACACCGGGTGTTGTGAATGGCGCAGCCCCTTATGCGACACCAAATGATGATCTGAGATGGGAAAAGACAGCGCAGTTGAATTTAGGTTTCGATGCTTCGTTTTTCAAAAATCAGCTCACTTTGTCTGTTGATGTCTACAATAGCAACACCAAAGATTTATTGCTGGATGTACCGGTTCCCTTAACCACAGGCTTTGCAACAGAATTGAAAAATATCGGAAAAGTGAACAACAAGGGGATAGATATAAATTTAGGCACACAGCAGCAATTTGGTGGCGTAAAGTGGACGGCAAGTGCCAATTTCTCCAAAAATATCAACAAAGTAGTGGAGTTGGGGCCTGGAAATGCAGATATCATCAAAACTGGATCTGTGGCCAATGCCTACTTTTTAACCCGGGTCGGAGAACCGATCGGGTCCTATTATTTGCCGGTTGTTTTAGGTGTGTTTAAAAACCAGGCAGAAGTAGATGCCTATCCTCATTATAAAGATACACAAGGGAATTACGATTTAAATACGTCTAAACCAGGTGATTTTAAATTTAAAGATGTAGATG
>NZ_DATMRL010000715.1:0-3016 GCF_035566355.1 Pedobacter sp. | reverse complement strand
ACAGGTACTTCCTGGACAATGTAGCCAACAAAATATGGTTCATTGAAGACAGGGATATTAAAGAGTATCCTGGAACCTATGCAGAATACGAAGAATGGAATGCCAAAAGACCACCTGCAGCAGCTACAAGTATCCCATATAAACAAGAGAAAGAAGTCAAACCAAAAGTTGAGGAAAAGAAAGCAGCAGCACCAAATGTGCAACAGCAACTGAAGAAGCTGAATGATCAGCTTCAAAAAGCAGAAACTGAAATTGCAGTATTGGAAAAAAATGTGAAGAACATTGAAGAAGAACTGGCCAGCGACCAGGTTTATGGAGACCCGGTTAAATTAGCTGCAGCCAACAAAAAATATCTGGATGCCAAGCACCTGCTCGACACTGCACAAAACACATGGGAAGACCTGGCATCTGAAATTATGGAAATGGAAGGCAAATGATAAAAACAGGCAGATTGTTCTTTTTTTTAATGATCAGTGTCCAGCTGGCTCTAGCACAGCAAACACTTGTCTATGACAATAAGGTTTATTTACCTCAAATTAAAACCGTACAGTGTTATAATAAACAAAAAGAACAATCTGCCCCAGTTATCGGCCTGAAATCGGGAGAGCAACTCCTTTTTTCTTTTGACGACCTCAACGGAGGCAGTAAAAACTACTGGTATTCCGTTGAACATTGCACTTCAGACTGGAAATCGTCCAGGATATCGACACTGGATTATGTTGAGTCTTTTGCCGAAGACCGGATTATAGATTACAAATATTCCTTTGCAACGCTGCAAAAATTCACCCATTACAGCCTTAATCTTCCAAATGACCAGATCAAATTAAAGATCTCTGGTAATTACCTGCTTAAGATTTATGAAGATGGAGACCAGAAAAAACTGGTGGTTACACAAAGGTTCTATGTAACAGATAACCGCGTAAATACAGGAATTGAAATTACCCCCAGCCTGCAAATTCCAGAAAGACCTTACAATCAAAAACTCAACCTGTCTGTTTTCCATAAGGGACTGGCCGTACAAAATCCGTACACAGATATTAAAGCGGTTGTTATGCAAAACCTGGATCCGCAAACAGCCATCATCAATACCAAACCCTCTTTTGTTAAACCAGATAATCTGATCTATAATGATATAACCACCAATGATTTTAAAGGTGGGAACGAATTCAGAAAATTTGACCTCAGAAGCTTAAGGTATCCTGGAGACCATGTTCAGCAAATCTTTAAGGACAGCATCTACAATGCTGTTTTATTCCCGGATATCGTGGCCACTACCCAAAAGTACACGAGTCAGTTTGACGAAAACGGCAACTTTTTTATCAGGAACCAGGACGGAAGAGATGACAACACGGAAAGTGATTATGTTCAGGTACTGTTCACTTTAAATACACAGCCCCCAAGTCCTAAAGGTGATGTTTATGTCGTCGGGAGATTCAACAACTATAACCTTTTAGAAGAAAACAAACTAAGTTATGACCCCGGAAAAAGAAGATATTACGGACATATCCTCGTCAAGCAAGGTTTATACGACTTCAAATACATCTGGAAAGACCTGGAAACCGGTAAAATAAACAACACCATTTTTGAGGGTTCTTTCTTTGAAACAGCAAATACTTATCAGGTATTTGTTTATTATCGCAGACCTGGCAGCCGCTGGGATGAACTGGTTGGCTACACCAATATCGATTCCGTGAAGCGCTAACCTTCTTTGGGTATCCAGACAGAAATGTTTCCTGCTACACAGGCGAACTTCGCCCACCCTTCTTCATTGACCACCACCTCATCGGCAATACGTCCCAATGCATCTATAAATACCTGGCCCGCATGCCTGGCACCAATTTCCATATCTTTAAACCCCTCGTTGCTGTTGCTCATCACTACTGCAAAACCTGAACCGGGTATTTCATCTGTCCCTTCCCTGGTCCAGCCAATACAACTTGGATAATCAAAATAATCCCGCTGCAGACCAAAAGCCCGCTCTTTCCTGATCTGACAAAGTACAGGTAACTCTTCAAGGGCAACAAGCTCCACCTCCACATCTTCTCCCTCTTCATTCTTGTCTGTATACTTACATCCATACAAATCAGGATAAAATAAACAGGGAATTCCCTGTTCACGCAACAGGATCAGCGCATAAGCCATGGGCCTGAACCAAAAATCCACATAAGATTCCAGTGCCTGAAGCGGCTGCGAGTCATGGTTATCCACAAAAGTGACAGATAATTCCGGGTGATAAGCCACTAATGTCCCCTCGAAGATTTTACTGAGGTCATAATCTTCACCCTCCTTACCGGCCAGGTACAGGTTATGGTGCAAAATGGAATCAAACAACTGCATCCTTCCATCAGTACGCTGCAAGTAAGCATCAAGTTCCTCCACCCCCTCTATAATCCAGTTTTCCGCTACAACAAAGAATTCCCTTTCAAAGGTATTTTTCATGTGGTCCAGCCATTCATTCAAAAAATCAGCAGATATGTGTTTTACCGCATCCAGTCTGAAGCCATCCATGCCACAGGTCTTATAATACCATTCTCCCCAGCGTTTCAATTCCTCCCTCACTGCAGGATTCCTGAACTCAATGTCATTGAACATCAGGTAATCATAATTACCATATTCTGCAGAGGGTACATCTTCCCAGCCTTCCCCATATTCATTTTGAATAGAAAAAATACCATCTTCAGGTGGGTTCTCAGACCGGTCAATACCACTAAAACACTGATGGTCCCAAACAAAATCAGAATACAAACCCTTTCTTCCCGGAAAAGTAAATTTCGTCCAGGCCTGGATATCCATCACATCAGAAATAAACTCCAAACGGTTATCCGGATCCACCTTCCGTACTTTTATAGTCTCGAGCTCATCTGCACCTGCCTTATGGTTAAACACCATATCTGTTATCGTAGAAACCCCAGCATCTTTTAAGGCTTTAACCGCCTTAAGATAAGCTGCTTTAGTACCATATTTAGTGGGTATGCTGCCTTTCTGATCAAATTCACCAAGATCAAACAGATCATAA
>NZ_DATMRL010000714.1:0-5528 GCF_035566355.1 Pedobacter sp. | reverse complement strand
AATAAAATCACTTACGTTTCCTTCAGTTGCAGCATCCTTAGTATCTGAAAAAGATGAACCATACTCAAATTGGGCATCCTTTTCTTTATTGAGCTCCGAGAACTGCGACGCATCGAATTTCTTTTTCCAACGGTCCTGATTTCGTTTAGGCTTAAAGATCATATACAGGCCAAGGCCGATAAAAGCAAGTGAAAAATAATATTTCCTGATGTCAAAATCTACGATATTGCCTAATGTAAAATACCCTCCGATGAGCACCATAATCAACCACCCGCCGCCTCTGAAGTTTCTTTTGAAACCAATAAGAAGACCTATAGCCACTAGAAGCATAGGCCAGCTGAGTATCCATCCTGGAATATAAATCCCAAAACTTCTTAGAAAGAATACCACCCCTATAATTAATAGGATCAATCCGCTCCAGGCACTATTCGAATGGCTTCTGTTTTTTATTTTGTAGTTCTCCATTTGTTTCTAAATTCTAACCAAATGTATATCTATTCGTTCAGCTGCAAAAGTACCTTACTCTATATCTGCGAAAAAAGTCGGTGAATGACCAGTTTTCATCGGTAAGACAACCAACTTTATCTTTACCCCTAATCTCCTGCTAAAAATTACGCCCTTAATCTTTTACCTTTGGATATGAAACCATTGTTCGTACTAATTTTGACCATCTGCCTTCCGGCTTTGTTAATTGCCCAAAACATGGAGCAACATTACAAAGTATACGACACCAAAAAACAGAAAACCATTTCCCTGAAAGAGATCGTAAATGAGTTGAAAAATGTAGATGTTTTATTTTTTGGTGAAGAACATAACGATTCAACCGGACATTTTTTAGAAATGATGATATTCAGGAAAATGCAGGAATCCTATCCCAAAACTGCCTTAGCCATGGAGATGTTTCATACGGATATACAGCCTGTTATCAACGAATATCTGGCCGGCTGCATTTCAGAAAGAAACTTCATTAAGGAAGCCCGCGCCTGGAACAATTACGATGACTATAAACCACTTATAGAATACGCAAAAACAAATAAACTGAACGTCATTGGAGGAAATGCAGCAGCCAGGTACAGTAATATGGTTACTCTGGGTGGGCTTGAATCCTTAAAATCCTTACCTTCAGGCTCCATCGCTTTCCTTCCGCCCTTGCCAATAGATACAGCTACGGGCCGTTACTACGAAAAATTCACAGAAACCCTTGGCGGACATCATATGGGAGATATGAAAATTTATCAGACCCAAAATTTCTGGGACGCTACTATGGCTTAGTCGATTGCCAGGTTCCTTAAACAAAACAAAGGATATAAAGTGCTTCAGCTAAACGGGCGTTTTCACAGTGACGAAAAACTGGGCGCTATGGCTCAGCTCAAAATAATGAGCCCTAAATTAACAACAGGAAACATTTCCTGCTTCTCCGCTGAAGATTTCAGTAACCCGGATTGGACAAAATACAAAGACCTGGGTGATTACATCATTCTAACCGACCCAGGCCTAAAAAGAACCTTTTAATCTCTATTTTGATTTCAGTAAATCTCTGATCTCTGCCAGCAGTATTTCTTCTTTAGTAGGTTCTGGTGCTGCTGCCGGAGCAGCCTCTTCCTTACGTTTCATTGCATTAATGCCTTTAACTAAAATAAACACAGCCAAAGCCAGCAAAAGGAAATTGATGGCTACGGTAATAAAATTACCATAAGCAAAAATCACTGAATGTGGTACTTTCCTAGCCTCTTCCAGGGCCAGATTTCCTGCTACTTCGCCCTTGAGAACGACGTACATATTGCTGAAATCAACAGAGCCGATCACTGCGGAAATCAAGGGCATGATTAAATCCTTAACCACACTGTCGATAATCTTGCCAAATGCTCCACCGATGATCACACCGACGGCAAGATCCATGACATTACCCTTTACGGCAAATTCTTTAAATTCTTTTACAAATCCCATATTTAGTTTGTTAATGATGTACTTAAATTTATCAAAGATTATTCCAAAATCAAAGGATTAATTTTGATTCCTGTATTTAATATACATCAACAAACGCTTTCTGTTGCGCCGTGATCAACTTGCAACATCTCCTTCACAACTGTTCATGCAGGGATTTGAGAACAAAGGGAACTCCGAGTAGATGAATCCGCATATATTCCGTGTCTAGTCCGCATCTAGTCCGCATTTTCCTGATAATATGCGGATTATATTCATTTTACTGGCATATTTTTTGCGTATTCATAGACAACTAATCTACAGCATAAGCTTATCTATTCTTAAAATCAGATCATATGGCAAGACTCGATGGAAAATTTATTAAAGGAACTGCAGGTTCTGTTGTTTACAAAAGATACCTCGATCTTCAGGTTGTTCAAAGCCGCCCTAAATTTACCCCAGGCAGCCAGACTAAAGAAACAAAGAGAGCTGCCGCAGAATTTGGTGTGGCCAGTAAATTATCCATGAACGTCCGCCACAACCTGAGCTCAATTGTGACGGATTTTTTTGACGGCCGAATGGTCAACCGGATGAATTCGGAAGTCGTATACATCCTTAATCAGGCAATGGATCCTCAAACTGGAATATACAAATTTAAACCTGATAGTTTTAACCGACTAAATGGTTTTGAATTCAACATCAATTCGCCGGTAAGAGACAATTTTTTCGCACAGCCCCTGCTTAGCGCTACGGAAACCACACTAGACATTAAGATTCCTAACCTTCACCTACCTCAGGAAATGAAATTTCCGAAAGATGAATCTTTATGCAAACTCAGTTTTGCTGTCGGTTTATTTGACCTTATTCATGGTCATATGAAATTAAGCCCTATTCAAAGCATAGAGATCAAGTACAATTACTCACCAGAATTAATTCCAGAACAAACCCTGAACTTTGAAATAGAACCCGGTTGTCTTTGTATTACTGTAATTTCCATGCAATATTGCAGGAACACTTTTATTGGACAGGTGTTGGCCAACACAAAAAGCTTCAATCCTGTTGCTATTTTGGGCGCTCATATTGCCGAAGGCACAGTGGACGAGCAGAGAACAAAAAAATGGCGTTCCATGGATTTTTCGACAGAAGGATAGCCAAAACTTGTTTTTCAACCGGATTTCCAGCTTTAATACTGCATTTAAAGCAATATAATTTTCGCGATTACATTTTATCTAAACGAAATGCTTATTTTTGAACGGGTAAATTGACATTCCTAAGAACATGCTAAAACAACATCTACAACAAAAACTTCTTCAAAAATTATCGCCTCAGCAAATTCAATTTATTAAACTGCTGCAAGTTCCGACTGTTTCATTAGATACCCGAATAAAAGAAGAACTGGAAGAAAACCCAGCTTTGGAAGACCCCAGCCTGATGATCGCGGAAGAGCCAAAGGGAGAATATGACGATTTAAACGACAGTCCTGATGACTTCGATCCTTCTTCAAAAGAAGAAAACACAGACGAATTTAATGTTGACGACTATTTACAGGATGACGATGTAAACGATTACAGCACCTCCTATAACAACAGTGACGATGACGAGGATAAAAAAGAGACTCCAATTGCTATAGAAAGTACCTTCTTTGAAAGTCTTCAGGAGCAGCTGGACCTGGTTCCTTTATCTGATCAGGATTTTATTATTGGAAAACAAATTATAGGTAGTCTAGATGACGATGGGTACCTAAGAAGACCTATCACGTCAATGATTGACGATCTGGCATTTTCTCAGAATGTGATGGTGGAAGAAGAAGATGTACTGGAGATGCTTAAGGTGATCCAGAGTTTCGATCCTCCGGGAATTGCGGCAAGAGACCTACAAGAATGTCTGACTTTACAGCTTAAAAGAAAAGATCTTTCTAACCCAATCATAGTAAAAGCGATTCAAGTTGTTGAACACCATTTAGACGAGTTTACCAGAAAACATTATGATAAGCTAGAAAAATCCCTTAACCTGCAAAGCGAAGAGTTAAAAGAGATCATCAATGAGATCCTGCGGCTCAACCCTAAGCCTGGCGACTCTAATCAGGTAACCACTAAGCAGCTTCAGATCATTCCTGATTTTCATATCTCCAATAACGATGGTGTACTGATCTTAACTCTAAATTCAAAAAACGCTCCGGAGCTCAGAGTTAGCCGTTCTTATATTGATATGTTTGAGCACTATGATAAAGCTTCTCAAAAAGATAAAAAGTTAAAAGAAGCGGTACAATTTGTAAAACAAAAACTGGACTCTGCAAAGTGGTTTATAGACGCCATTAAACAAAGGCAGCAAACCTTATTAAAGACAATGAATGCCATCATGCAATACCAGTACGAATATCTGCTTACTGGTGATGAACGCAAAATGCGGCCCATGATCTTAAAAGATATTGCAGATAAAATTGACATGGACATCTCTACCGTTTCCCGGGTTGCCAATTCCAAATATGTTCAAACAGAGTTCGGTACATTTCTCTTAAAATCCTTCTTCTCAGAAGCAATACAAACCGAAAGCGGAGAGGAAGTTTCCAATAAAGAAGTCAAAAAAATTCTTGAAGACTGCATCAGCAATGAGGACAAAAGACGTCCGCTTGCAGATGAAAAACTAACAGAGATCCTTAAGGAACAAGGTTATAATATTGCCCGCAGAACTGTTGCTAAATATCGCGAGCAAATGAATATACCGGTCGCCAGGCTGAGAAAAGAACTTTAAATAAAAAATTCAGAAAGGCTATTCAGGCCGTAAATTCTGACTGAGTAAACCTTCAAGCTTCTGGTTGGCAACCAGGAGCTTATCAGTTAACTCAATATTTTCTTTCCTTAATGTAAAGATTTCAAAGGCTTTGATAATATGTATCCTCAAATCATCTTCCATCCAGGGCTTCTGAATATATCTGTATACTTGCCCCTTATTGATGGCATCTATCACTGCATTAATATCTGCATAACCGGTCAATAAAATCCGGATGGGATCCGGATAGTCCGGAATGATAGACTCCAGGAATTCGATACCTGTCATCACAGGCATCCGCTGATCGGTAATAATTACTTGAATATCCTCGCTTTGCAGTACTTTCAGCCCCTCCGCAGCCGATTCTGCTGTGAAGACATTGAATAACCTTCTGAATCCTGCTTTAAAAGAATTCAGATTATGTATTTCATCGTCTATATATAAAACATTTATAGATGTATCAGGGTTCATTGTGTTTAATGAAAATTTTTTTAAATATACCTGTTTTTATATTTTTTATAACTTATTTTATTATAGAAATCAATAAAATGATTTAAGTCAGACCAATGATCAGAGAAGGTTTTATGACAATAATTTTTGTCTTAACATAAATTCAAGTTGCCCGTTAACGAGCAAAAGCTGTTCATTAAGTGCTTTGTTCTTTCTTCGTAAAGAATAAACCTCAAAAGCCCTTTCAATATTAATTTTCAATTCTTCATCGAGCCAGGGCTTGGTAATATACAAATAGACCTGGCCTTTGTTGATCGCATCAATGACCGCATTGATATCTGCATATCCGGTAAGCAGAATCCTCATTGGGTCTGGATAATTTGGAA
>NZ_DATMRL010000713.1:0-7421 GCF_035566355.1 Pedobacter sp. | reverse complement strand
AAGTAAACCATACCTCTGCAACGCCATCGTCAGGCCCCCATAAATATGCAGATATATTTCATGCGCCTTTAAATCTGGATGCTTTCTTTGATTACAATGAGGGACTGGCTTATGCTAAAAAAGTAAATAAGCCTATACTCATCGATTTTACAGGACATGCTTGTGTAAATTGCAGGAAGATGGAAGCGAATGTATGGCCGAATCCAGAGGTGTATAAGATGATCAGCGAAGAGTATGTACTGATCCAGCTGTACGTGGATGACAAAACTGAAGTAGCTGCTTCGGATGTGGTCACCACACCTCAAGGAAGGGTATTGAATACGATAGGAAAGAAATGGAGCGATTTGCAAACATCCAAGTTTCAATCCAATTCACAGCCTTATTATGTGCTCCTGGATTCAAAAACAGAAGCTCAGTTGGTAAAGGCCCAGGGAGCAGATTATGATGCTGCCAGTTATGCTAAGTTTTTAAAGAGTGGGCTTGATGCCTACCGTAAATAAAGAGATTATCTATATGGTGGATGCTAATAGATAAATTTAGGTAAATAATGATTCAGAAAGGCCATCAATTGATGGTCTTTCTCGTTTGTATACCGGATACAAATCGTAAAAGGTATTATATCTTGGAAGAGCAGAAATAAATATGGATATTGGACATGAATTTTCAATTTTCACATTACAGATAAAAAGTTGGGCTTAAAAATCATTCATGATGAAAATACACTGATTGAAAAAGTAGCAGAGGGCGATCAGCAGGCTTTTACTTTTCTTTTCAGAAAACATCATGGGATTGTGTACAGATTTGCACTTAAGCTTACCCGGTCTGAAACACTTGCAGAAGAAGTTGTTCAGGATATATTTATGAAAATATGGCTGAAAAGAACCGAATTGTCTGGCATTGAAAATTTTGGCGCTTTTCTGAACCGGATCACCAGGAATCATGCTTACAATCTTTTGAAACGCCTTACTATGGAGGCTATGGTAAATAAGAATCTCAAAGCAGAATTTACTGAATCTACGGAGAATACCCAGGAATCTATTGATTATAATGCCTCTGCTGAAATACTTAAAAGGGCAGTTGACCTGCTGAGTCCACAACAAAAAAAGGTTTACTTTTTATGTCATGTGGAAGGGCTTAAATACGAGGAGGCGGCTAAAAAGCTCAACATTTCAGCAGGTACGGTACATTCCCATATGAAACAGGCCTTACAAAGCATCAGGACACATTTTAAAAATTCAGATGCCCTGATATTTCTGCTGTTGTATTTGTACAAATAATTTTTTTAAAAAAAAGCTTCTTTTAACTACCCCGAATTTCCCTGCCAGTTGTCAATACAATTGAACCCGGGGAAAAATCAATCAGATAAAGCCCTGTTTCAGAGATTTAATGAGCGCAACGAGACTTAAACATTTATTTCGGTTATATACTGAGGATTCGATGACTGAAGAAGAAACATTAGAGTTTTTTAGTTATGTTCATGATCCTGTATATGCTGGAGAAGTAAAGCGGATTCTGGGGTCAAGTATGGAAGAGGAAATTACAGGTAAGGATCTAGGTTTTCCTATACAGGACCGCTTGCTCGCCCACATTTTCTCGCGGGATCTGCCTGTAAAAAGAAAAAAATCTATATCCTGGTTAAAATATGCTGCTGCGGTTTTATTTGTCACTTCGATAGGGTCATACTTTTTCTTCAACAAGTTCCATATTCCGGATACTCAGCATCAGTACAGCAAGAATAACATCCAGCCTGGAAAAAATAAGGCCATATTAACCCTGGCAGATGGTTCCAATATTGTTCTTGATGATGTCAGGGAAGGAGAGATTACCAGACAAGCTGGTTTTAGTATTACAAAAAAGAGCAATGGTCAAGTGGTGTATACCGCCGTTCCTAATCTTTATAATGTTAAACGTACTAATGCAATAAATACAATTTCTACACCAAAGGGCGGACAGTATCAGGTGGTACTTCCTGATGGGAGCAAGGTTTGGCTAAATGCAGCATCCAGTTTAAAATTCCCTGCTGTATTTGCTGCAGGACAACGGAAGGTGGAGTTGTCTGGAGAAGCCTATTTCGAAGTTTCTAAAGATAAAACAAGACCATTTATAGTTAATACCGGTAAACAGCAGGTTGAGGTATTAGGTACCCATTTTAATATCAGTAGTTACGCTGACGAATCCAGTACCAGGACTGACCTGTTTGAAGGGGCTGTTCGTGTAACCGTGGCCAGCGGCTCGGGGCAGAAACAGGAGGTGGTTTTAAAACCTGCTCAGCGGTCCATTGTGCAGGATAATAAGATTTCTGTCCAGCCATCTGTTGAAAAAGAGGCCTTGGCGTGGAAAGAGGGGTATTTTATGTTTAATCATGAAAGCATAGAAAGCATTATGAGAAAAGTAGCCCGCTGGTATGATGTAGAGATCCTGTACAAAGGTGATGTACAACGCGAAACCTTTATAGGCAGGGTATCTAAATACGAAAATGTTGCAGAATTACTAAAGGTTCTGGAGCGTACGGAAACCATTCATTTTAAAATTGAAGGCAGGAAGATTATCGTTTCGCCTTAAGCGCTCAAATAAACCAATTGATAACCAAAAACCAACAAACATGATCAAAATGATACCTGATTAAATCCTGAAAAAAAGTATCCGACATAAAAAGGCCAGGAGTCTCTCACCACTCCCAGCCGACAGTTCGGGTACACCTGCCATTTAGGGCAGGAAAGAAAAACTATACCAATAGATTATCAACACACCCAAACCAACGTAAAAGTATGAATTATTCTATGCTTTTAGCCCCACTGTGTAAAAAGCGGGGGCTAATTACCAAAACAATTTTAGTTATGAAACTAATTGTTTTCCTTATTGCCTTTACCTGTTTACAGGTTAGTGCAACAGGATACGCACAAAAAATATCTGTCACTAAGAAAAATGCTTCTTTGGAAGAAGTTCTAAGTGCCATAGAAAGCCAAAGTGGATATACCGTTCTGTTTAACTCGAATGTTTTGCAGAGAGCAAAAGCTGTAACCATTAATTTGAAGAACAGCTCTTTAACAGATGCTCTGGATGCTGTCTTTGCAGGCCAGATGCTTACCTATACCATAGACAACAAAAGCATTGTTGTTAAAAATAAAACATTGTCTCTTGTAGATCAGGCTATCCAGTACTTTAAGGCCATAGATGTCAAAGGGGTAATATTGGATGAGGGAGGAGGACCTCTGCCAGGAGCAACCGTACAGGTTAAGGGGGCAAAAAAAATGGTATTTACCAATAACAAAGGTGAATTTACCTTGAATGATGTGGAAGAGGATGCAGTGCTTGTCATTTCATATGTAGGTTACCTACCCAAGGAACTCAAAGCCAGGAAGGATTTGGGGGCTATCGTTTTAAAAATGGCAGATGGACAGTTGGAGGAAGTTAATGTTGCGGTGGGTTATGGTGCGGTTAAAAAACGTGATTTGACCGGAGCCGTTTCTTTGGTAAATGTGGAAGAGATGCAAAAGCAACCTGCGTTTAGCCTTGATGTTGCATTGGCTGGCCGCGCGCCGGGTGTGATGGTTGTCAAATCGTCGGGTGCTCCAGGTGCTGACGCTTCTATCAGAATCCGCGGCGCCTCTTCTGTATTTGGTGTAAACGAACCCTTATATGTGATTGACGGTGTGCCAATTCAAATGGGACAAGGAAACGGAACGGATCTTTACAGAAGTACAAAATCATTTCAGATCTCCCCGTTAGCGGCAATTAATCCGGACGACATTGAACGCATAGATATTCTGAAGGATGCTTCGGGGACCGCTATCTATGGATCCAGAGGTGCCAATGGTGTTATTTTAGTAACGACCAAAAAAGGAAAAGGTAAACCTACATTGACACTAAGTTATCAAGGAATGACTGATCGGTTTATCAAAGATTTTGATATGTTGACTTCAGATGAGTTGTTTCAGGTAGCCACTCAAGCTTACAAGAATGCTGGGGTCACTTTTCCAACTGATTTTCTACAATACAAAAATGTGAGCACTGACTGGCGTAAGCTCGTTACCAGGAATAGTTATTCTAATATGTTGAATCTGGGTTTGCGCGGCGGTTTAGGCAATGGTCAAACCAATTACTCCTTTTCAGCCAGTATGAATAACCAGGCAGGTGTCATTAAAGGAAGTAACATTGATCGCTATAATATTCGCGGCAATATAGAATCTGAAGTAGTAAAATCGGTTAAAGCAGGCGCAAATGTAAATTACACCAAAAACATCTCCAATGGAGCATCTAGCACTTATTACTATAATATTGCTAGTTATAGACCCGATATTCCGGTATTTGACAAAAATGGCAGATACGCAACAACCATTGATAGCGTGCAAGGCAATCCGGTAGCGAAAACACTTTATACAGACAAACTTACTGGAGATAATCTACTGGCTTCCTTATTTGCTGAGGCAAGGCCATTTGAGTTTTTACGCTTAAGATCTACACTTTCCTACAATCAGACAGATAATGTCACCATTAGTTATACACCTAGTTTCGACCCGTTTGAAATAAGAAATGGAAGAAAAGGAAGTCGTAAAGATAACGATATGAAATTTAGTTCTTTGATTTTTGACAATACGGCTACGTTTGATAAATTCTTTGGAAAACATTATGTGAATGCGATGGTCGGCGCTTCTTTTACTTCAGATCGAGGTTCATCCTTGAAATTAGAGTCTGTCAATTTTCCTGATGACAATATATTGAACAATTTGGGCTCTGCGGGATCTATACAAAGTTATGCATCAGGCGGAACTCTGAGTGGCTTGCAATCTTATTTCGCAAGGACTAATTACAATTACAATGGAAAATACTATTTTACTTTTACAGCACGTACTGATAAGTCTACTAAATTTGGGCCAAACAACCAATGGGCATTTTTCCCCTCAACTGCCTTTTCCTGGAGGATTTCAGAGGAGTCATTCCTGAAAAAATACAAATGGATATCAGATTTGAAACTAAGAGCCTCTACAGGTAAATCAGGCACAGCGAATCTGAGTGACTGGCTTTATAGTACATTCTTTTCTTCCGGAGTATTCTATAATGGTCAAAATGGTGTAACAGTGGAAGGAGTGCCTAACCCTAGTATTCGATGGGAGACAACGAATCAAACAGATCTGGGATTAGATTTTGCATTTTTAGGCAATAAAATTCGAGGATCCGTGGATGTGTATCGTAAATATACAAAGGATTTAGAATTGAGTGTTCCGATTCCATTTGAAACGGGTTCCAGTCGGCAGACCATAAATGTTGGAGATATTTCCAATAAAGGATTTGAATTTGTAATTGGTGGTGACGTGGTTAGCCAAGGTAAATTTAAATATACTACCGATATTAATTTTAATATGAACATTGGCCGTTTAGAAAAACTAAATGGAGGTTCAGCTCTAGCATTGAACGACCTTAAGGAAGGAGATGCCTTAGGCAGTGTTTTTGGCTATCGGGTGGCTGGAATTTTCCAAACACAAGCTGAGATTACTGCATTGAACCAGGCCTCACCTACTAAACTATACCAGTCCGTTAAAACAGCTCCCGGTGATTTCAAATTCGTAGATATCAATGGAGACGGACGTATTTCCGACAGTGACCGGGTTAAGCTAGGTAATGCCGAACCAAAATTCTTTGGGGGGTGGAACCATGTCCTTCGTTACGGTGGATTGGAAGGTTCGTTTTTATTCTATTTTGCTTGCGGTCAAAAACTACAAAATGGAGCAAAAGCCAGCGGAGGAATTTATTCGTCTAATAAAAACTATTACCGGTCAATTTTGAATGGATGGTCTGAGGATAATAAAAATACGGATCTGCCTAGAAATGTGTATGGCGATCCAAATCAAAATTCACGCGCATCTGATTACTTCATTCAGGATGGATCATTCCTGAAACTGAAGAACATCCAGGTGGCTTATTACATCAATCCTGCCAAATGGATGAAACAGCAGGTTAATCAAATCAAATTGTATGCCGGAGTAACTAATTTGTTTGTTTTGACCAAGTACGATGGCCCTGACCCGGAAATCGGTACATCAACAGGTTCCGGCCTTTTAGCGGGAGGATATGATGGTGGAGCTTATCCATCCACAAGAACATTTAATTTTGGCTTTAACATTACTTTCTAACATGAAAAAGAGATATTTATCATATGCAACGGCATTTCTTTTTGCCTTATCGCTACAAGCATGTAGCCTTGTTGATGTGACCACCATTGAGCCCCCTTTCAAATTGAGTGAAGAAAACGTGATCACCGATATCCCGTCTGCTAACAAAGTTTTAACTGGAGCTTATGCACAACTACATTCCTTTAGCTTGATTGTTGATGAACCCGGTGTTACAGGGTGTATGGGCATAAGTTTTGATGTCGGTAGTTCTGGCGGTCCTAGTTATCAGCAATTTGCGGACAACGATGTAAAACCTGATAACTCAACACTCGCTGGGATTTATACAAGTTGGTACTATTTAGTTAACCTCAGCAGCCATGTCATTGAAAAAACCAGCCTTTTGTCTACCACTGATCCAAGGAAGAATGAGATTCTTGCTGAAGCCAGTTTTTTGAGGGCTTTAAGTCATTTTTCGATATTGAGATTATACGGACAGTTTTACGACATCGCTTCTCCCTACGGAATTGTTGTCTGGGATGCACCAGCTAAAGATATTGTTCCAAAACCCCGATCTACGGTTAGCGAATCTTATGCTCAAATTGAGAAAGATTTAAAATTTGCCATCGCAAACGCAGCACAGTATTCTACCGCAAAATTTGCCTCCAAGCAAGCGGCCAATATGCTGCTTGCCAAAGTATATCTCTACAAGAGGGATTATATTCAGGCTGCCCAATATGCCGCTGCAACTATCGATCAGAGAGGGAATGCGAAGCTGGAAGATAAATTTGCTGATGTTTTTACAAAATGGTTCAATTCAAAAGAAGCTTTACTGGCTCCTCCATTTGATGATAAAAATGAACGTAACAACAAAGCTTTTGCGTTCAGATCTTATGTGCTTCCAAAGAATTCTTACTTCCAGTTATTAGCAGGTGATCCTAGACAAAGTGTTACGATTTATTTTACAGCGCCTCCGGGTAACCTGATTCGGAATGGTAAATTTAACAATACCTCGATTAATGGTCAGGCTTTAACTGCAAACACGGAGTATTACTTAAGGTTGTCGGAGGCTTATTTGATTTTAGCCGAAGCTTTAATCAGAAATGGAAATCCTGCTGATTTAGCTAAAGGCAGGGACATGATCAATGTAATCCGTGCCCGTGCTGGTGCAACTTTAATTCTATCTTCCGTCCAGACAAAAGCTGAATTGTTACAAGCTGTCTTGAAAGAAAAACAATTGGAATTAGGTTGCGAAAGTGGAGAAGAATGGTATGATTTAGTTCGGTTTTCGATTGAAGGAGATATCAATATCGT
>NZ_DATMRL010000712.1:0-6463 GCF_035566355.1 Pedobacter sp. | reverse complement strand
ATGCTCCGTACCACTTATGGCGATCATGAACGATGCAAGCTGACTTATTTTTCTACTTATGAAAATCTGTATTTTACAGGAGATGGATGTTTGAGAGATGCCGACGGTTATTATAAAATTACCGGTAGAGTAGATGATGTGATCAATGTTTCCGGACACCGGATCGGCACCGCTGAAGTTGAAAATGCAATCAATATGCATGCTGGTGTGGTAGAAAGTGCGGTAGTGGGTTATCCTCACGATGTTAAAGGGCAGGGAATTTATGCCTTTGTGATCTTTCCAAATCCGCACAGCGATGCTGATCTGAGCCGTAAAGATATTTTACAAACTGTAACCCGTGTTATTGGTGCCATAGCCAAGCCAGATAAAATCCTTTTTGTGTCTGGATTGCCTAAAACGCGTTCAGGAAAAATCATGCGCAGGATTTTAAGAAAAATTGCTGAAGGAGATACTTCTAATCTTGGCGACATCAGTACATTACAAGATCCTGGTGTAGTTGATGAAATTATCGGAAAAGCCAAGCAATTATAAATGACTTTAAAACCAAATAAAAAAGCCGTTCGGATCTTCGAACGGCTTTTTTATTAATTGTTGTTTGAAATACTGATGTTCAGTTTTTCATCCGGCTTTTTGCCAAAGTGATCTTCATACCAAAGCAAAAGATCCTGATTTTTAAACTTTACCTTACTGTTGATGCCCCGGATCAATGTTTTCGTTGCTTGTGTAGCATCTATTCCGTCTCTTGCCTGATATAAAGCATAATCTACAATCAGATGATCGGCAGGAGTGGGGCCTCTGAAACCGAGTAAAGTTCCATCTTTACCAATGATCTGCGGGCGTGCCACAGAATCGGTCAGGTTTCTGAAAGTATTATTTTCAGATGTAGTAACCAGTCTGTAAGCTTTCACCTTCTCATTTTTTAGGTCCTGAACCTTTTTCCATTTATTCTCATCGGTGCCTGTATACACATTAATGAATACCACGTCATTGTATTTTTGAAATCGTTGTTTCAGTGCCTTGTAATCTGAATTCTGATCATCAGGAGGTACGTCCTGATTCCATACATACAGGTAAACGGTCTTCCCATAGAAGGATTTTCCGAGTGTTTCCTGGTGACCAGCTCCGTCAAGTAAACTGAGCTTAGACAAATTTAAGTCCTTATGGTCATCATAGTGGTTGGCGACGGACTTTCCAAGGCCTTTTATAATCATGGTGCAGGAGCTGTTGAACAGCAGTATAGGAAGTAACAGCAAATAGTAGAATTGTTTCATTGGATTGTTTTTTTGTAAGACGATTGGAAGGGCAAGATAGTTGCAAGGCCAAACAATTTTATTTTAGAGGTGTTATTCCTGTAGTTTAAACATTAAAAATACCTACTATGGATAAGTTAGAATTGCAAGGAAAATGGAATGAGATTAAAGGTAAGGTTAAGCAAGCTTATGCAGATCTTACAGAAGATGATCTGAAACACGAAGAAGGAAAAGACGATGAATTGCTGGGGAAACTGCAGCAAAAAACAGGCAAGACCCGCGATGAAGTGGTTACCTGGTTAAAATCACTGTAGAAATCATTATTAGAATAAAAAAGGCCCTGAGCAGTGCTCAGGGCCTTTTTTATTCTAAGTACCTAATAGGAATTAATACCCGAAAATTTGCTCTAAACTCAATTTGGTCACCGGGCCAAACTTTTGCATATCCTCCATTTTTACATTCTTTTCAGAAGCGACAATACAATAATTATAAGCCTTTCCGGATACGTGTGCAGCATGAAAATCTTTCATGTCGGACAGTTTCAGCGGTTTGATATTGTTGTAAAGATCTATCCTGGAATCATGGTCGAAGCCTAATTTTTTATCCGAAAAATAAGCAGCAAGGATACCATCCTTAACAATACGTTCCGTTTGGATGGCATTTACAGAATTGCTTTTTGCACCTTCAAAAGACTTTTCGTTCTCCGGGAGTACCGTTAAAAGTTCATTCATCCCTTTAACCGCATCATTCATTTTGTCGGCCTGGCTGCCTACATAAGCAATCATTGCATATTCTTTATCTTTTTTGTCGGGAGCAGAATAGAAGGCATAAGTAGAATAAGCCAGCGCTTTAGACTCTCTGATGGTTTGGAATACAATAGAACCCATACCGCCACCAAAATAATTATTGAACAAATTGATTTTACCAGCCAGTTCGGGATTGTACATTCCATCATTGCGTACCCATCTGATCTCAGACTGTACCATATCGTAATCAGCAAAAAGCACCTGGTTCGTATTGGTAGAGATATAGTCAAACTTAACTGCAGCTGCTGCAGGAGTGAACTCTGCAGGCAGATGATGCAATTTGGCTATATCAGCAGTAAAAGTGCCCAGTGCCTGCGGACCAAAATACGTAATGGTATGTTTGTAATTGTTGAGGTTATGCAGGATATTAACCAGTTCCTCAGCCGTCATTTTATTTACTTCATCATTACTCAAAACGTTGTTTGACGGATTTTTTGCACCATATTGTGCATAAGCAACCAGTCCGCTCAAAATAGCTGCTTTGTTCAGCTTTGTATTTTGTCTGCCTTTTAAGATCGTACTTTTTAATTCAGCAAGGGCTTTCTCATTTGGCTTGCAACCCGCGAAGATATGCTCTGTAAGACTTACTGCCTTATCAAAATTTTCCTGTAAACCGCTAATGCTCACAGTTACAATCTCATTGCCTACATTCATGCTATAATTACAGGCAATATTATAAAACTGTTTGCTGATCTCTTCAGCGGTATATTTGTCTGTAGCCAGAAAGTTCAGGTACTGTGCTGCATACGGTAATAATTTATTATTATAAGCACCCAGATCAAAACGATAGGTCAGGTGAAAAATACTGTTGTCTTTGTTCTCCACTGAAACAACATCAGCGATACCTACTTTACCAAAGTTCAGGTCCTTGCTATAATCCAGAAATTTAGGCTCAATCGGTTTTACAGGGGCCTCCAGGATATTTTTGGTAAATGCTGAAATGGCATTTGCATTCGGATTAATAGGGGTAATTGAAGGTTTCTCTACTTTAACGATATTCTTATCCACACCTTTATGCTTATAACCCACTACATAATTGTCTTTAAAGAAGGTATTGGCGAAATCCACGATTTGTTTTTTGGTAACCTTTGCCATTTCATCTGGTCCGTTTAAAGACTTATCCCATTTCGTTGCCCTGTTCAGGATAAATTCATTCGTAGTTGCCTCAACACGGAAAGCATTTTGATCAAATTGCTGGAGTAAAGACAATTTGCTGTTGGCTACAGTTGCTTTGATGAGTGACTCATCAAAATCTCCCTTTTTCAGAATCTCTATCTGCTCCATCACCAATTTTTTTACCTCTTCCAGCGATTGACCCTGTTTCGGCTGAGCTGTTAAATAAAAGATACCATAATCCTTCATTTGCTGATAACCAGCGCCAGCCTTCAGTACTTTCTGCTGTTTGTTTAGATTGATGTCAATTAAACCTGCCTTGCCATTAGAAAGAATGCTTGAAATCAGGTCAAGCAGGAGGCTTTGTCTCGTATTTTCAGCATAGCCGCGATAAAAGATCTGCATGTTTTCAGCACTTGGACCATATACATCCAGTGTCTGAATTTTGGTTAGCGGTTTTTCTGGTGCAGGATTGTATAATTCTACAGGTTTTGGCTGCATATAGGCAAAAGCTTTGTCTACCTTTTTAATCATTTCATCCGGGGTGAAATCACCAGCTAAAACCACTGCCATATTGTTTGGTACATAGTATTTGTGGTAATATTTTTTGATCTCTACAAGGGATGGGTTTTTCAGATGCTCCACCAAACCTATGGTGGTCTGCTGACCGTAATTGTGTGTAGGAAACAGCAAATTGGACATACCCTCGTACATTTTGTTGCCATCATTATCCAGGCCACGGTTTTTCTCTTCGTATACCGCTTCCAGTTCCGTATGGAAAATACGGAAAATCGGGTTGCGGAAACGCTCTGCCTGTAAGGCCAGAAATTTATCAACGGCATTTGAAGGGAAATCTTCCTGGTATACTGTTTCTTCTACAGAAGTGTGTGCATTAGAAGACTGACCACCCAGTCCCTGGATCATTTTATCATACTCATTGGCAATAGAAATATTAGAGGCTTCGCCCGAAGTTTTGTCAATTTGTTGATAGATCTCTTTGCGTTTGGCCTGATCTGTCGTTTTATTGTATTGTTCGTAAAGCGCATCAATCTTATCTAAATAAGGCTTTTCCTTTGCATAATCTGTTGTTCCAAACTTATCGGTACCTTTAAAGAGCAGGTGTTCCAGGTAATGGGCCAGACCCGTATTGGTGCGCGGATCGGTGTTACTTCCCGCACGTACCGCCATACGGAATTCAATGCTCGGCTCCTTTGTATTCTGAGAAAGAATTACAGTTAATCCGTTTTTAAGCGTATAAAAACGGGATTTAGAAGGATCATTGGTCACATACTTATAAGTATAGCCACCTGAGGATGCAGTTTTCCACTGATAGGCAGACTGAGCCATTAAGGCCGTCCCGGTGAGCAGGAAGCCGGCAATCAGTAATAGTTTGTTTTTGGTCATATCAAGTTTTTTTAATAATGAGCTTGTTAGCCAACATAAGATGCATTTCTGCCCTTTATGTTACGATCAAAGATAATAGGAACCTGTATAATATTGGTAGCTGAATTCAGGATAATCCTGATTAATCTGTTTAATTCTTGTATTTTTGTGTGGTTAAAATTTAATCCATTAAACAGCAATACAAATGAAAGCACAACATTCAAGACCGAATATTTTAGTCGTTAACGACGATGGGATCACTGCTCCGGGTATCAAAAACCTAATAGAAGTGGTTCAGGAACTGGGTAATGTAGTTGTGGTTGCGCCAGATGGCCCTCAATCCGGAATGGGGCATGCCATTACCATAGGGAAACCTCTTCGTTTCGATAAAGTAGACCTGTATGAAGGTGTTGAAATGTATAAATGTTCAGGAACACCGGTTGACTGTGTGAAACTGGCAGTGAATAAGATTTTTAAAGGAAAAAAACCGGACCTTTGTGTTTCAGGTATCAATCATGGATTGAACAATTCCATCAATGTAATTTATTCCGGCACCATGTCCGCAGCAGTAGAAGGGGCTATCGAGCAGATTCCATCTATAGGTTTTTCTTTAGATGACTATGCTCAGGAAGCGGATTTCAGCCATTGCAAGAAATTTATTAAAATAATTTGTGAACAGGTGCTGGAGCATGGTCTTCCCCCTGCAACATTGCTAAATGTCAACTTCCCTAATGGTGCAGACATCAAAGGGATTAAGATATGCAGGCAGGCCAATGCCAAATGGGCCGAAGAATTTGACGAAAGAAAGGATCCTTACCAAAGACCTTACTATTGGCTGACCGGTGTGTTTCAGAACAATGATAAAGGAGAGGATACCGATGTATGGGCACTGGACCATGGTTATACTTCCGTTGTTCCGGTTCAGTTTGATCTGACCGCCCACCATGCCATTCCGGTTTTAAATTCATGGACATTTGATGTTTAGGCAAATCAAAGATACAGTGCTTACAGGATTTGGGATTGGTATCCTGGTTCCTGGTCTGCTGATTGGAATAGCCTGGTACGTGATGCATGTGGTTTCTTATCTGGCTAAAGCAGATCTTTTATTGATCGGCTGTATTGGGGTAAATGCCTTGCTGCTCAAATATTTTTTTAAACAAAACAAAGAAAATACAGGTCGTGGTGTGTTGAGTGCTACTTTTATCTGGGCCCTGGCTTTCTTTGTGTATAAAGTTCGCCAATAATGCGGTATTATCTTGTAGCAGGAGAAGCTTCCGGCGACCTTCACGGCTCCAACCTGATGAAAGCCTTAAAAAAGAATGACGCTGAGGCAGCGTTCAGGTACTTTGGCGGAGATAAAATGAAGGCCGAGGGAGGGCATTTGGTAAAGCATTATGCAGAAATGGCTTTTATGGGTTTTGCTGAAGTTGTTTTAAACCTGCGTACCATTTTTAAGAACCTCAAAACTTGTAAAGAAGATATTCTGGCCGATCAACCAGACGCGCTGATTCTGATCGATTTTCCTGGCTTTAACCTCAAGATTGCAGAATTTGCCAAAGCAAATGGCATCCGCGTATTTTATTACATTTCTCCGAAAGTCTGGGCCTGGAATCAAAAAAGAGTATTAAAGATCAAAAAGATCGTAGACCGGCTTTTTTGTATTCTGCCTTTTGAAGTGGATTTTTACAAAGAATGGGGAATGGATGTCGATTATGTGGGAAACCCTTTGCTGGATGAAAAGGCAAGTTTTACGCCAGATCCAGCCTTTAGGGAAATCCATCAAATTGGAGAAGACAAGGTGATCGCCTTATTGCCTGGAAGCAGAAAACAGGAAATAGAACGTTTGCTTCCGGTTATGCTTAGTTTAACTGAACGATTTTCCGATTGCCATTTCGTAGTAGCCGCAGCGCC
>NZ_DATMRL010000711.1:0-4701 GCF_035566355.1 Pedobacter sp. | reverse complement strand
GTTTCATTCTCAGGTTCAGCATCTCTACCAACACAGAAAAAGCCATGGCAAAATAAATATAACCTTTGGGGATATGCTGATCTAAACCTTCTGCCAGCAACGACACCCCAATCAGCAACAGGAAAGACAGCGCCAGCATTTTTACTGTTGGGTGTTTGTTTACAAAATTACTGATCGCACCTGAAGAGATCATCATAATGATCACCGCGATCACTACAGCAGCGATCATGATTTCAACATGATCTGCCATACCAACAGCCGTAATAACTGAATCCAGGGAGAACACAATATCAAGCAGCAAGATCTGTACAATAACTCCATTGAAAGTATATACTTTCGCATTGGCACCCCCTTCCTCTTCACCTTCCAGTTTCAAATGGATCTCATGGGTACTCTTATAAATAAGGAATAGGCCCCCCACAATCAGGATCAGGTCTCTACCGGATATGGCTAGTTTTTCCAGCCATTCCTTACTGTCTATACTGAACCAGTCGCCTATATTGAACAACGTAGCAGTGAGCGTCATTACCCAGCTTAAAGACAACAACAGCAATACCCTTGTGATCATGGCCAGTCCTAGCCCCAGCTGTCGGGCCTTTTTTTGTTTCTCCTGAGGGAGTTTTGAAGACAGAATAGAGATAAAAATGATGTTATCAATCCCTAATACAATTTCCAGCAAAGTTAAGGTGATCAGAGAGATCCAGGTTTCGGGGTTGTTTAAAATTTCCATAGACAAACAGGTAAATACGGTTCGCTAAGATATAAAAAAAGCCTGCTGATTCCTCAGCAAGCTGTCATTTGTTTGGTTTTTAGTGATTATTTAAAAGTAACATTCCCATAGGAAGACTTAATCCTTACCCGGCTGCCGCCCCCTCCACCGATCTTACCGGTATAATTTTTATCCTGAGAATGATCGTCATCGCCAGCCGCTCTGGCAGTAACACCACTTCCATATCTGAAAGAGGAATAACTTGTTCTTACGTCCAGCTCTCCGCTGTATTTATCGGCAAAGCCGATCCCTATATTCACATACTCTGCATCTACCACCAGTGACCGCACATTTTCATTCACCCTTTGAATGCTGAGCTTATCGTAGGCCATATCGAAGGTTGCATCGCCAGAAAGCGTCCCTATGGTAACTCCTGTATATTGTGTTTTAACGGTAAGACCTCCGCTGCTTCCAACATCCAAACTACCATATTGCTGCTTAATGACCGAATTTCCCCGTTTAATTGTCTGAATATTAACCTTGGTATATTGCGCATCCAGTACCAGGTTCGATACAGTTCCCAGGGTTAAGCCGGAACCATATTGCTGCTTGATCAGTGCACTCTCTTTAACCGTACCTACATTTACATCCACATACTGCGCATCCAGGTTCAACTCAGAAGCGGATCCAATACTAAGTCCCGAACCATACTGATGCTTTACAATCCCCTTATTTATTTCTGCTACATTGGTTTTTCCGTACTGTACATTGATGTAATTATTGGCGTTAGACAGATTTCCGGCAGTAAAATTACCATATTGTACTTTTACCGACAGCGGGCCACTCTGGTCGGCCATATCTATGTTCCCATATTGCTGAGACATCGTCAGCGCAGAGCTGGAGGGCATATACACCACATAACTGATCTTTACTTCCTTTCTTCCCCGCTTTCCATTTCTGATCCAGCTGCCCCAGTTTTTGCTGCCTTCGCTTATCCTTGTGCGAAAGAAAACCGCATCTGAACGCTTTTCGGCATCAATGCTGACCTCATCCAGTAATTTTTGGGCTTCTGTGTCGCTATTGCTATACGCCCGGATGTCAATATCGACCTTAATCTCTTTTTTGTCCCAGTTCTTGATCAGGATAGCCCCGTACTGATTGCTCAGATTTACCTTCTCTCCACTACTTAATGGAAAGCTCTTACTGAATGATTTCGATTTGGCCGCATCTTCATTCGGATCACCCTGAGGTAGTCTGATCCCGAAATGGATAGGCATTATAGGTGAAACACTTGCAATAGACCCTTCAGCCTTGCTGCTGACGTGGCTGGCCAGCAGAACAATGCCCGCTAGACCCATTAAAGTCCTTTTCATATTTGATTTTCCTTTTTATACTGATTTACCTGATTAATGATCATCAATTGCTGAGTGATCACCTGCAGCTGAAGTTCCAGATTTTTAACCATGGCCCTCACCACTAATTTCTGATTCGGACTGTCTGCCAATTCTTTTTTCAATTTCTGGTAATCTGCATCCATGTGCTCCAGATCCTTATTAAATTTAGAATAAAGTGCGGGATTAACTTTGGACAAGACCTCCAGACTGTCCTTTTTTTCTTCTATCATACTGGCAAACCGCACTTGCTTCTTTGCATAGTCGGAATTCACGTCCGCAAGCATGCCTGAATTCCTCCTGCCGTAAGTCAGCAACGCAGCGGTAAGTCCTACAACCAGCAATAAAGAGGCTGCAACTCCAATCCATAAGGTTATATTAATTGGTTTTGAAGCTTTCTTTTGATCCAATCCTTTTTCTATTCTGCTCCAAAGGTCTTCAGAGGGATTCTCTGTATCAAATGCCTTCTTGTTCTCCCTGATAAATTCCTCTAATTTTCTGCTCATCATTGACTCCTTTCTTTTTCCATTAAGCGTTGTAATTTTATTTTAGCCCGCATATACTGACTGCGGGATGTATTCTCCGAGATTTTCAAAATATGGGCAATTTCCTCATGGTCATAGCCTTCCAGCAAATACAAGCTGATCACCACCCTGTATCCATCCGGGAGCAGCTCCATTGCTTTTTTTATTTCCTCTACTCTGGGTTGAAGTTCGCCATCTTCCTCCTCTTCTTCTTCTGGCACATCTATCGTATCTGTACTCACAAATTCCATTTTTCTCTTACGAAGATAATTGATCGACTTGTTGATCACAATCTGTTTTAACCACAGCCCAAAGGTTGTATCTCCCCTAAAGTCTGTAATTCTGCTGAAAGCTTCCAAAAATGCTTCCTGCAATACATCCTCTGCCTCTGCAACATGACACAATATCCTTTGGGCAGTATTGTACATCGCCTTTGCATACAGTTTGTATAATTCAAACTGCGCTTTACGACTGCCAAGTCTGCATTCCTGCACCAAAGCCTGATGTTTATCTATGTATAAGGTTTCCAATAGCTGCTTAATTCGTCTATATGACAACCAAACTTCAGAAACGTTGCACGGATATGAAAAATAAATGAATATTTTTACGGCCTAATTATTACAATAATGTTAAGAACAACAACTTGCGGCGCTTTAACGATTAAGAATCTAGGAGAAAATGTGGTCCTGTGTGGATGGGTACAGAAATCCAGGGACCTTGGTGGAATGACTTTTATAGACATTCGTGACCGGTACGGAATCACTCAACTGGTTTTTAATATGGACGACAACCGCGAGTTATGTGAAGCGGCCCGTAACCTGGGCCGCGAATTTGTAATTAAGGCCAGCGGTACCGTTGTTGAACGTTCTAATAAGAACGCTAAAATTCCAACTGGTGACGTAGAAATTAAAATTACAGCTCTTGAAATACTTAATGCAGCAAAACTTCCGCCATTTATGATCGATGACGAAACAGACGGTGGCGACGACCTGCGAATGAAATACCGTTACCTGGATCTGCGTAGAAACCCAGTAAGAAACAATATGGTTCTGCGCCATAAAATGGCCCAGGCTGTTCGACGTTACCTGGACGGACTGGATTTTATTGAAGTGGAAACTCCTGTATTGATTAAATCAACACCGGAAGGTGCAAGAGACTTTGTAGTACCCAGCCGTATGAACGCGGGTGAATTCTATGCCCTGCCACAGTCTCCGCAGACCTTTAAACAACTTTTAATGGTTTCCGGGTTTGATAGATACTTTCAGATTGTAAAGTGCTTTAGAGATGAGGATTTGCGCGCTGACAGACAACCTGAATTTACACAAATTGACTGCGAGATGTCTTTTATCGAGCAGGAAGATATTTTGAATACCTTTGAAGGGTTGATCCGGACCCTGTTTAAAGAGATCAAGGGCATTGACCTTCCGGAAGTACCCAGAATGCAATATGCAGATGCCATGCGTTTGTACGGTTCTGACAAGCCGGATACCCGCTTTGAAATGCAGTTTGTAGAACTGAATGACCTCGTTAAAGGCCATAATTTCCCTGTTTTTGATCAGGCAGAACTCATTATCGGAATTAACGCCAAAGGCTGCGCGGGCTATACACGGAAACAAGTCGATGAGTTGACTGACTTTATTAAGCGTCCTCAGATCGGTGCGACAGGTCTAATTTATTGCCGTCATAATGAAGATGGTTCTCTAAAGTCTTCTGTTGATAAGTTCTACAGCGAAGACGTCCTGAAAACCTGGTCCTCCGCCTTACATAGCGAGCCCGGAGATTTAATGTTGATTATGGCCGGCACAACAGATAAAGTACGCAAACAACTGAGTGAACTGAGGCTGGAAATGGGCAATAGACTGGGGCTTCGTGATAAAAACACATTCAGTGCCCTTTGGGTTCTGGATTTCCCTTTATTGGAATGGGATGAAGAAACGGAACGTTATCATGCCATGCACCACCCTTTCACTTCTCCTAAGCCAGAGGACATCGCTTTATTAGATACCAAGCCCGGAGAAGTAAGGGCAAATGCTTACGACATGGTGGTCAACGGAACTGAAATTGGCGGAGGGTCAAT
>NZ_DATMRL010000710.1:0-2883 GCF_035566355.1 Pedobacter sp. | reverse complement strand
GAAAAACTTTATACAATTGCAGAATATAGTTTGAACTATAGCTGTCCAACAAATAGGGAGTATTTCAAAAAAACAAAAAGCTAATCGTCAGTAAAAATAATTTTATAGTCAGTCAAAACTAATTTGGGATTATTATAAGTTTAGATTATTTGCTACTTTTACTCCTGATTATTTGGCTATTATGAAGAAAAAAGTTGTCCTTATTCAGGACGATGAAGATATACTTGATATCATGGATCAGGTATTAGAGGAAGAAGGTTTTGAGGTCACGGCTTCGCTGACAACTGAGCCTGTTGAAAAAATTGATGAGATTGATCCTGATGTAGTGGTTGTTGATGAGCACATTAAGGGGAAAAAGAAAGGAACAGTGGTCATTGATGAATTAAAGTCTGATCCTGAAACACAGGATGTTTCGGCTGTTCTGACCTCTACATCTGCGAACTTATCTGAAAAGGCCAAAGCATGTAAAGCTGATGATTATATTGAAAAACCATTTGATATAGACCATATGGTGGAAGTGGTTAAGAAAAATGCTTGATAAAGTTACAGCATACTCAATCCGAACAGGATAATCGCTAATTATGCCTGTTGTAATCAAAAAAAATTCTTCTAAATGTTTCAATTCTTTTGACAAAACACGATTTGTAATTTTCGGAATTGAATTTAAAATATCATTAAACCGCTTGTTTCCTGTGTAAATGGAAAGAATTATCGGTATTTTCCATTTACCGCCAATTATGCCTAAGAAAGCATCGTTCTGTTAGTGTCCATTTTAATACATACTGTCCATAATGATACAGTTTAGTTTTAATGATGAAATGTAACTATATTATTATTAATGTTTTGTGATTGGTATTTGCATTGAAATATAGGGTTCAAATAAAAATAATTATGGACCGTGAAATTTCACTCAAACAACAAACAAAACGAAGAACCAAAATATACCTTATTGTGATCCGGAAGACCGGATGAACCTGATTTTCTATAATTTGCGAAAGGAGCAGTATCTGACTTTTGAAAACGCTGCAGAGCGCTCTGCAAAAGAAGTTAGTTTACAAATGGACAAGAATTTTGCAGAGGGAACAGTACATGGTTGGATGCATTACGTGAATAAGCAGGAACCCAGGCCCGTACAACTGTTTATTTGTGATTAAGGTCTGTACTCAGTATTTATATATTGAGGAAATATAAGTATCATTGCGGACGATATATATCTTATACTTTTAATAAGTAGCGTTTCATAAATGGCATCAAAACCTCTGGCTAATGAAGCAGAATTACTGGCGAAGATCGCTCAGGGGGATCACTATGCTTTTACTATACTTTACAAACATTATCATGGTTTTGTGAATGCTTTTGGTAAGAAACTCACCTATTCGGCAGATCTTTCAGGGGAAATCGTCCAGGACATTTTCTTAAAAATATGGCTGGACCGGGAGAGACTCGTAGAGATCGAGAATTTTGGAGGGTATTTAAATCGTTTGGTTCGTAACAAATCCTTCGACTTACTCAGAAAAATTGCTCAAGATGCGAAGTCAACTCATTTCATGGCCACGCGGATGACGGAAAGTGATGAAAGTACGCTTAGGCAGATAGATTTTAAGGATACAGAAAAGCTGTTGCATGAGGTGGTTAGTCAATTACCTGCACAGCAGCGGCTCGCTTATGAGCTATGCCATGTTCAGGGTATGAAGTATGAGGATGTGGCCAAAGAAATGAACGTGACACCGGAAACGGTTCACTCGCATATGAAACGTGCATTAAAAAAAATCAGGGAGCATTTCCGCAAAAATGCATTGGCTTATCCCGCGCTTTTTGCCGTTTTGTTTAAATAATCTTATTGAAAATCAGATTGTTGTGGAATATATTGTGTTTTTTTAAATTGCTTGTGCCCCTGATACCTATGCTTTCGCGTCAATATTAATAAAAGGTTAAGTTAACTTTTATTAAAATGAATATTGATGACCACTATATCTCCTGAAAGAATTAAACAGCTATTACTTGGGCGCCTGGAAGGGACGCTTGATCCTGTGGAAACCGATGAGTTATGGCAATATGTGTTGAATATCGAAAACCGTCCTTATATAGAAAGTCTATTGGGCGAAACCTTTTCGGCTATTCTGGTGCCTGATCATTTGGAACAGCACCGGCAGGATGAAATGATCCGGTCTATCATGGGCAGCAGTGGGCAGGCCATACAACCGATTCGCCGGTTTAGGTTATGGCCACGTATTGTTGCGGCGGCTTCGATCATTTTGGTATTGGGTATCGGTACACTCATTTATATCAATCGGTATACAAAGCATTCGAATCAAGGTGCACTGTCTGGTGATGTGACACCAGGTAAACAAGACGCTACGCTTACCTTGGCTGATGGTAAAAAGATCAGACTTGCTGATGTAGCTAATGGCGAATTAGCAAAAGAGGTAGGAATCGAGATTACCAAATCCAAAGATGGACAGTTAATTTATAAAGCCGCAGGTGGGAGTGCTGATCCGAACAAGGTTAATACGCTAAGTACTGCCAATGGGGAAACTTATCAGGTTAGTCTTTCTGACGGTTCCAGGGTTTGGCTGAATTCAGCATCGAGCCTGACCTATTCTGCTTCATTGACCAAAACCGGCAATCGATTGGTCCGCCTTAAGGGAGAAGGTTATTTCGAAGTTGCTAAAGACAAAATGCATCCGTTTATTGTCGAAACCTCCGGTCAGCAGGTAGAGGTACTGGGTACACATTTTAATATCAATGCCTACCAGGATGATGGAAATACCCAAACCACGTTACTGGAAGGGAGTGTTCGTGTGAATGCTCAAACCAAAGTCGTATTAAAACCAGGCCAGCAGTCTGTTTTAAATACAAAGAACGGGCTTAAGGTACGCCAAG
>NZ_DATMRL010000709.1:0-13748 GCF_035566355.1 Pedobacter sp. | reverse complement strand
ATTTAAGTCAGTATACTATTTTTCAGGGACCCTCTTCTTATGCGTACTGGGATATGAACAGAATCAATATTTCCAGGGCTAAAGCACATAACTATACTGCTGGTGCAGATTATAATTTTTCTGATAACCAGGTGATTGGTGTGCTGGTTACCGGTGACAATGCTGTAACTCATGGCGGCAATGCGGCGACAACTCATATTTACAATAATTATCATACGAATCCTGATTCTGTGCTGAACACCAACAGCGTTAATGGTGGACGTACCAATCAATATAGTTTTAACCTGAATTATAAAGCAAAGCTGGATAGTTCCGGCAGGAGCCTGAATATTGATCTGGATTATGTTCCTTATACCAGGAGCGACAATGTACAGCTGAGTAACTTCACTTATTTGCCTGATGGTGGGGGAGGTTCTGCTCCTTACCATACGTTTTTCCCCTCTACTCAAAAGATAAATATATGGTCGGGGAAGATAGACTATACTTACAAAGTGGGTAAAAGATGGTCGCTGGAATCTGGCCTTAAATATACAAGTACGGTGAGCGAAAACCAGTTTGAATTTTATAATACAGCGGGAACTGTTCCTGTATTTGATCCGTCGAGAAGTAACCAATTCAGGTATACGGAAAATACGGGCGCTGGTTATACCAGTATAAGTGGCGAATTTGGCCGCTGGAATTTTAAAGGAGGGATACGTGCGGAATATACAACAACCAAGGGTGTATCGCTTTCTCTGGATTCTATCAACGTAAATAAGTATTTGCGGATATTTCCTACTGCATTTGTGACATATAAAGCTTCAGAAAACGATGAGTTTGGTTTTAATTACTCCAAAAGGATAGAAAGGCCGGATTACAGACAGCTGAATCCTGCAAAAAATTATTTATCTCCGTATAATTATGCAAGTGGCAATCCATTCCTGAGGCCAGCCGTGATCAACAGCCTTCAGTTGAGTTATACTTTACATCAGAATTATACTTTCGCTGCGGTATACACCCAAATTGACGATCTGGCCAGTAACGTGACTGTTCAGGATAATGTGAACAGAACTTTTTATAATACACAGCAAAATATCGGTAGTATCAAAGATCTCGGAACTGAACTGTCTTCAGTTCATCATCCGGTGGCGTGGTGGGAAATTAATAACACAGCACAGGGATATTTTAGAAGTCAAAGTTCTGATCAACCAGGAAATACGTATAATTACCACCAGTTTTATTTTTATCTCAGAACTGATCACGCCTTTACCATTGATAAAAACAGTGGCTTGAAGGCAGAGTTGAGTGCCTGGTATAATAGTGCAATACAGCAAGGAACATTGCTGGTTGCTAAAACCTATGATATCAGTGCCGGGATCAGTAAACAGGTGTTTAATAAACAGGGAACCCTGAAATTCAGCGCTGCTGATTTGCTTTACAGTAATCCGTACCGGATTTCCATTCAGAATGAGGGCCAGAATAACGGGATATATCAAAGAAATGATACGCGCACATTTACGCTAAGTTTTTCTTATAAATTAGGTAAAAGTGTAGCAGCAGCAAGACAAAGGGCTACAGCAAGTGAGGAGGAGAAGAAAAGGGTGAACTAGGGTAAGGAAACGGAAAAGGTGGCCGAATCGTTTGGAGAAAAATGGAAATCTAATTTGTTTAATTTTTTTTATAATTTTCTTTTACAAAATCATATGACTACCTTTCGCGCCTAATTAAAATAATCACGTCTGGTGAGTCTAGAATAAAACCTTAACCTGTCATTCAACATGTCATTTAATTCGCATAAATTGCTACAAAAACAAAAAAAGAACATCCTTGAACTTTGGATGAAAAATCAACTGGCAGACGAAGGTCTTCGTGAAGACCTGATCAGTAATGAAGATTTGAGAGGTCAATCTGAAGAGCTTATTTCTTCCTTAGTCAATAACCTGACCTCTAATGATATGGAAGATCTTGATGGTGAAAACTGGAACCCGGTTATTGAAATTTTGGGCGGCATTGCCATTACCAGAGCAAGACAGGGATTCAGTCCGCGGGAAACCGGCCGCTTTGTATTTTCTCTGAAAGATGCATTGTTAGCCATTTTGCAAAAGGAAATCGCAGATTCGAAAACGCTGTTTGAAGAATCTACCAAGATCAGCCGTGTAATGGACAATTTGAGTATTATTACTTTTGAAACCTTTATTAAAGGCCGTGAAGAGGTTATTTTAAGGCAGACAGATGAAATTGCTGAAATTTCAACTCCTGTCATCCGTGTGTGGGACGGCATTCTTGCTTTACCTATTATCGGAACCCTGGACAGCTCAAGGACCCAGATCGTGATGGAAAACCTCCTGCAGGAGATCGTAGAAACCGGTTCCAGCATTGCTATTTTAGATATATCAGGCGTACCCGCTGTAGACTCGCTTGTTGCCCAGCATTTGATCAAAACGGTTAGTGCAACCAGATTAATGGGGGCAGAATGTATCATTAGTGGCATTAGACCTGAAATTGCCCAAACTGTTGTACATCTGGGTATTGATCTTTCCAATATCATTACCAAAGCAAGCCTTGCCACTGCACTTGCATATGCCTTTAAGGTCCTTAGACTGGAAGTAAAAAGAACAACAATATCTAAAAACTAAATTATATCGCCATGGATAAAATTCCTATTCTTAGGATGGGAAACTTCTTGCTGGTCACCATACAAGTAGATTTGTACGACCGGCTGGCACTGAATCTGGAAGCTGATTTGGTACAGATGGTTAGTAAAACCAATGCAAGAGGTGTATTAATTGATATTTCTGCTGTATCTATAGTAGATTCATTTATGGGTCGGATCATCGGAAATATTGCCAGTATGTCTAAAATCATGGATGCGGAAACCGTTGTTGTGGGCATGCAGCCCGCAGTAGCCATTACGCTTATTGAACTTGGACTTCCATTAAAAGGAGTTCATACGGCATTAAACGTTGAACGCGGCATGGATCTTCTCAAATCTATGATCGGTAGCACGGAGGAGGAATCCGAAGAAGAAGAGGAAGACGATGATTCTGTCGCTGAGTAAGGATAATATTCAGGTGGTCAGAGAACAGGATGTGGTCTTGTTGCGAAACCGCGTAAAGGAAGTTGCCGTGAAAATCAAAATGGGGCTAGTGAACCAAACTAAACTTATTACAGCTGCCAGTGAGTTGCTCCGCAATATGCTGAGGTATGCAAACGGTGGCAGCTGCCTGATTGAAGTGGTTTCTAAAGGCAGGGAAAACGGAGTCCGGCTTACTTTTACAGACAAGGGGCCGGGCATTGCGGATCTTGCGCTTGCCATGAAAGATGGTTACTCAACGGGCAGAAGCCTTGGTTTGGGCTTACCGGGTGCAAAACGCCTGGTTAACGAATTTGATTTAAAAAGTAAAGTAGGAGAAGGAACGACAGTGATGATTTTAAAATGGGCCAATGGTTGATGCCACACATACCAGCTTTCTGGCCAATGACAGGAGCTATTTTTCTCTGCTGAAAAAAGACATACACCGCTTGGCCGCAGAAGCCGGCCTGGGGCAAAAACGTCTCTCCGAGCTGGATATCATTGTTGCAGAACTGACCAGCAACCTGTTTAAGTATGGAGAAAACGGGGAAATACTTTTTGGCGTATTTCAAAATGGAGAAGCGCCTTATATTGAATTGATTTGCATTGATTCAGGCCCTGGTATGCACAATCCGACCAGAATGCTTACAGATGGGGTTTCTACAAGCAATACGATGGGACATGGTCTGGGAAGCATAAAACGTTTATCGGATAATTTTGATATTTATTCGCAGGTGGGATGGGGCACTATTGTGCTTAGCCGCATTTACATCGGCGGAAAATCATTAAAAAAAATGCCGGTAATGATCCGCCCCCTTGTTTTATCTAAACCCGGTGAAACCACCAGCGGCGACGGAATAACTTATAAGCTTACCAAAGACAACATCAAACTGATGCTCTGTGATGGGCTCGGCCACGGTCCGGAAGCCAATAAAGCCATCAACGAGGCCGCGGCCTCTTTTAGGGTATTTCCTGAGGTTAGTCCTACAGCAACGCTGAAGTTTATCCATAGTTCTATTAAAAAAACTCGTGGAATGGTGGCCAACGTTGTCAATTATGATTTTCGGACAAAGCTCTGGACTTCTGCTGGTATTGGAAACATTGCTGCGAGATGGATGGGGCCTGGTATGAATAAAAATCACATGAGCTATAATGGGATCGTTGGGCATAATATACCTGCAACGATGAACGACCAGCAATACAGCAGTGAGGAATATAACCAGCTGATTTTATGTTCAGATGGGATTAAAACGCGCTGGGATTTGAACAAATATCCTCTTATTCAAAAATGTGATCCAGCTATTCTGTGTGCAGCGCTTTACAAAGATCACGCTCGCGGAACCGATGACATGTCTGTAGTAATCATTAAAATTAATTAAGATGACGGAGATAATCGCCATATCGCTTGAAAACGAAATGGACCTTGTGCTGGCCCATAAAAGATCTATGAAAGTGGCTGAAAAACTGGGGCTGACTATTGCTACGCAGACCACTTTTGCCACAGCTGTATCTGAGGTAGCCCGGACAGTAATCGATTACACCAATCATGGGATGCTCAATATTTATATAGATGGTAAGGTGCCCAGATTTAGTTTGATGGCCCAGATCATTTTTAACAGTGAGGCCAGACCGACCCGTTCGGATGAGGGATTTTATTATGCACAAAAGCTTGTTCCCGAGTTTGAAATGAGCAGTTCGGGTTCAGATCATTTGATCAGCATGCGTATCGGGCTGCCAAGATCTCTTAAACTGGATCAGCTAAAGATTAACTTATTGAAAACCTTTTTTGATTTGGAAGGCCCGATTAATGCCTATGAACAGATCAAACACAAAAATAGCTTGCTCCATAAGATTACAGGTGAACAGGAGATAGAAATTAAACGGGAACGGGAAATTAATGAGAAAAAGAACGAATTCATCTCTATAGCGAGCCACGAAATCAAAACCCCTATTACCATAGTCAAGGCATATGCCCAAATGCTCAGGATGATGCGTTCAGAATGCAGTGACAAGGCCAATGAAATTATTGACCGGCTTAACGGGCAGACCACTAAACTGGGTTACCTGGCCAATCAGCTCATGGATGTATCCAGAGTGGAAAACGGAAGCCTGGAATACAATTTCGAGAGCATAAAAATAAATCAGTTTATCGGCGAGGTTCTTTCTGTGCTTAAGCATGTTTATCCAGGAAATGAAATCAGCTGGAATGCGGGGCAGGAAATAGAAGTCCAGCTGGATAAGCTGCGTATGGAACAAGTGCTGACTAACCTGATCGGAAATGCATCAAAATACTCTTCGGCTAGTTCGGTTATACAGATTAACAGTGTTCTGGAAGCAGAACAAATTAAAATCGCTGTTGTTGATACTGGAATTGGAATGTCGAAAGAAAATGTTGAACGTATTTTTGAAAAATTCTATCGCAACAAAGAAATAAGGGACAGCCATCCCGGATTAGGGATGGGCCTTTACATTACCTCCAAAATCGTTACTGACCATGGTGGAAAAATATGGGTGGAAAGTAAGCCTGGAAAAGGCTCTGTTTTTCACTTCACGATACCGCTCTCCACGCTTAGCAAAAGCTAAACTTATTGAAGAAAAAGATCAAATACAGACATGGCAATTAAAGTTTTTATAGTTGAAGACAATGAAGATATTGGCTTTATCCTGGAAAGTTATCTTTCAGAGGAAGGATTTGAGGTGAGCCTTTTCTCCAGTGTTAGCGCTTTTAAGGCTGTATATCCTTCCAGATTGCCTCAGGTTTTCCTTTTGGATGTGATGTTACCAGACGGGGATGGCATTGCACTGTGCAATGAGATAAAAAATAACCCTGAAGCCGGTGCATTGCCAGTCGTGCTGATGTCGGCACATTCCCCTGCTGAACAAATCGTAACCAAATCTAAGGCGGATAACTTCATCAAAAAACCTTTCGATCTGGAACTGATTCCCAAAACTCTGATAGAGGCTGTTCAACGTTTGATATAGGCTTTCCTGACGAGAAAATACCTGAACAACGCAGTGTCCTGGTGTATGCCCCGGAGCAGGTTTTATCCTGTTGTCGCGATTACCATTGCTTTTGTCACAATTCAACCCTATGGATTTCAGGTTGATGCGGTAACTTTACTCCTATGGAACTAGATAAAGCATTTCAACAAGCAACAAGTGAGTTGATCACGTTGTTGGAGACATTGGACGAAAATGAACTGAACAGGAAACCTAAAGACGGAGAATGGTCTCCCGGGCAAATTGGTGATCATCTATTCAAATCCTATGCATCTGCGGAAACCATGACCGGACGTACGGAATCTACTCACCGCAAGCCTGATGAAAAAGTCCAATCCATTAAAGAGGTATTCACAGATTTTAATATAAAAATGAAGTCTCCTGAAGCAATATTACCCTCTGAGGAGCACCTTGATCCATCTCATTTATTGGAGAATCTACGAGATCGTACTGCGCAGATCGTGAAAATTATAAATACCAGGGATCTTTCTAAAACCTGTCTTGATTTTGCCATTCCAGAATACGGTGCATTTACGAGACTGGAGTGGGCTTGGTTCAACACGTATCATACTCAGCGGCATTTACATCAATTAAAGCATGTGATTCGATCTATTAAAAAGTAATATTAAAAATATGAGAAAAGTAATTGCAGCAATTAACATGACGCTTGATGGGGTCTGCGACCATACGGCAGGAATTCCAGATGAAGAAATACATCAACATTATACGGACCTGTTGAATGAGGGAGATGTAATTCTATATGGTAGAATAACCTATCAATTGATGGAATATTGGCAACCTATGGTTAAAAAACCTTCGGGTGAAAAAACAATGGACGACTTTGCTGTGGCGATAGATAAAATTCAAAAAATAGTTTTTTCCCACACACTGAATAATATAGGATGGGAGAGTGCAAAGCTGGCCAACCGGAGCCTTGAAGAAGAGGTTTTAGAACTCAAGCAACAAGCAGGCAGGCCTATTTTTGTTGGCAGCCGGAGTTTGATCATACAGCTCCTGAAACTTAATTTGATTGATGAATTCCAACTTTGTATTTACCCTGTTGTTGAGGGAGGCGGTTTGCCATTATTTGAAAATATAAGCGAGAGAACTGTTCTTAAACTGATAAAAACTAAGGTTTTTAGTGGTGGTGCAGTAATGCTTTACTATGCGCCGACAAAGAGGAAATCCGGTTTTGCCTGATGATTCTTTTGCGATTCCCGCAAGTGGTTATATGATTATTTACATAGAAATTGCTACCTTTACGGGAGAACATTACAATATATAAAAGTTATGACTACCATAATGTTAGAAGTTCCTGATAGCTTAGCGGAGTATCAAAACGATACTGTTAGGTTCATAGCTGCTAAATTATATGAATCAGGAAAACTTTCTCTTGGTCAGGCTGCTGATATGGCCCGATTAACCAAACGTACATTTGCTGAGTTACTTGGTGATTATGGGGTTTCTTATATCAATTATTCCGTTAGCGATTTAAACGATGAGCTTGACAGGATCTCGGGAATATAGCATCATCATTACTGATACCAGTTGTTTTATTACCTTAGATAAGATAGGGGCATTTGACGTGTTACATCAAGCTTTTAAAAATATAGTAACTACTCCTGAAATTCAGCAGGAGTTTGGTGGAGAATTGCCCAAATGGATTGAAATCAGACCTGTTCAGGATGTTACACTCAAAGAAGTTTTTAAAGAAAGCGTTGACCCGGGGGAGGCGAGTGCAATTGCACTCGCAATGGAAACTTCAAATGCAATACTAATTATAGACGACTTAAAAGGACGTAAATTAGCATCAAAAATGGCATTAAGTTTCATGGGTACTCTTGGTCTCCTTGTAAAGGCCAAAGAATATGGAGTTATTTCGTCTGTGAAGCCGTACATTGAAAAAATTCAAAATACCGATTTTAGAATTGCATCATCTTTAGTCGATCTGGTACTTGAAAAAACTGGAGAGAAATAACTGTTACCATTATGCTAGCACAAAACTTGGTGATGGCCATTACCGATGAAAGCTTCTGGTTATATGTTTTTTAATGCCCAGTCCTGAACAGCTGCAAGGACGGGTTTCAAGGAAATGCCTTTTTCACTAAGTTCGTACTCTACGGTTGGAGGAACTGTTGCATAGGCCGTTCTGGTAAGAACTCCTGTTTTTTCCAATTGTTTGAGCTCTTTAACCAGCATACGTGTGTTGATACCGGGGATTGATCTTTCCAGTACCTTAAACCTCATTTTACCGGCCATGAGTGTATTGATGATCGTCATGGTCCATTTGCCCGACATCAAATCCATTGCTTCCTGAAATGGACAGGTCTCCATTTTATTTTGCTGCATTGAAAATTTAAAGTGCTGTAAATCAATAAAATTTTACTTTTTGTTACTATTGTACAAAGAGGTAACTACTTGCAAATCTAAAGTTAGCAACAGACATTTACAATTTAACCACAAGCAAAATGATTATGACCATCGAGGAAATTACTGCGTATATCTTATCTAATTTTAAAAATGTAAACGTTACCGAAGCAAATGGTGATCTTTTCTTTATGTATGATCAGGAGAAGATGATGCCTTTTTCAACTATCGTTACTAGTGACAACGATTTTGACAGTGCATCTCAGTTAAACAGGGAGGGGTTCTTTCGGCTGAACATTGGTATTGACAAGGCTTCATTCATGACCACTTTTGAGGGAGTTGCGTTAAAGAAAGGTATTGGTGCGTATGTAGACTCTGGAATAGATTTCACGGCTGAGAACGTTGTGATGCCTCATCCCGTTTATGGAGCAATGTACTGGTTGTGTATCGTGAACCCGGGTAAGGATAATCTGCCAGTATTAAAAAAACATCTTGATATAGCTTATGGTCTGGCTGTTAAAAGGATGAAATAGTTTATTTCCCGGGTGGTGGCTAACGTAAACATAAATTTACGTTCACTCTCCTTTTTTAAATAGTTAATTTTTATAGTTTTGGTTACACACAAAAGAAATCAACTATGAAACTCGTAAACTTTGCAGGGCTAGCTATAGTCCTTCTTATGCTATCTGCATGTAAAAAGGAAACTCATGTACTGGAGCCTGAAAATTCTTTAGAACTACTCAAAGACTCGGCATTCTATACCGTGAATGGGAAACAGTATGTATCCAGCCAAATTGAAAAGGCCACGACGCTTACAACACAATCAAATATGAAAATTACTTCGGGTGTTAATTTTAATTATCTGTTACAAGGTGATCAAGATTCCCTTTTATTTACACGAAGTTTTACTATTAAGGCCAAAAATTCATTTATGATCTTGTATTTTATAAAAGTATATAATAATGCAGAAACAGAATTTGCAAGTGAGAATAATGGCGGTTGGCTAAAATACCCTAAAAACAGGACGGACATTTTTTCTCCAGGAACGTACAGATATGCAACAGATTTTTGGAGAAACAATTCAATATCTGGAATTGCAATCAGGATCATTAATGATAATGGTGAGTTTAAATCCTATGGCCAATCAGATTTAGGTAAACCTGCATCGGTTACTCAAGCGGATCAAAGAGATTCTAAATTTGAAATTATAAGCATACAAAAAAGGAAGTCTGATTATTTATTAGAGGCTAAGTTTAATGTAACTGTTTTTGACGACAATAAAAAGGTGCAAAGAATTGAGGATGGCTATTTAAGATTTAGTGTCCTTAAGGTTCTAAAACCATAAAAACTGTGAGGGATTCGATCCCGGTTAAGCCCCCAAGCCCTCTTTACAATGCGTAAAGAGGGCTTTTTATTTCAATCCTATTTTTAACTTAAGGGATTTCCATCTTTAATGTCTTGAGCCTAAATCTTTATTACTTGAATCGCCACTTATCATATGTGTCAGTTCATTACAATAATTGATTTTACCATTTACAAAATGAAATTCACCAATAACCCTCATTTCCAGGTTTTCGCCGCTCTTCATTTTTACAGTTGCGATGTGATTCGAAAAAAGGATATTCCCTTCTTCAACGAGTGTTTGAAATTCAAAGGTCATTGATGCAACAACTTCTTGCTGAGCGATGATGTGTTTACAAAACTGTTCGTAATTAAGGACTTTGCCATCCACTTCCTGGCGATATTCAAGGGTGAAATACTGGGAGATTGCAGATTCATTGTAAACCGGATTTGCGAATATTTCCCGGAACAGTTCTTTGAAGATTGCTTTGTTAGTTTTCATTGGAATATAAATTTGTTTTAATGCAAAATAACAGCGCTCGTCAATTAGGAAACAGGTCTGATTAGGGGAAAAACATGTACTATTTATGGTAATTATTTCTAAACGCAGCTGGTCTTGTTCCTGTGATCTTCAAAAATAGCCGGTTAAAATATGCGGGGTCATTATATCCTAAATCATAGGCAATTTCTTTTGTGCTACGTTTTGTAAATGCCAGGAGCCGTTTCCCTTCAAGTACAATCTCCTTTTGTATCCAGTTACTCACTGTGGTCCCGGTAGCTGATTTAATGCACTCATTTAAATATGATGTGGATAGATTTAAATGACTTGCATACCAGGACGGTGATTTTTGCTGACGATAGTGTTTCCTTAACAGGTTTTTAAACTGTGCAACAATAGCGGAGCTTCTGTCTGCAGCGTTGGCATGCATATGAAGTGAGGTGCTGGTACAAAGTATCCCGGCAAAAGCAGAAACCAAATGGTTCATCACCGGGAAGCTTTTATGCGTTTTCATGTGGTGCTGCTGATAGATGACCGATAGAATACTTTCCAGTTGTGAGGTTACATCGGGGTGGATAGGTATGGGACTTCCTGCATTGCCTTCCAGCAATATTGACCGGAAACGCTCATCGATCAGGTCACTATTTACCGCCAGTAACCAGCCTTTCGGTGTGTTTACCGACAATAATTGGTGCACACTTCCGGGTAGGACGTAGCAAATACTGCTTTGATGCAATATACTTTTGAAAAAGTCAATTTCCAGCACGCTCTCTCCAGAAATCTGTAAGAGAAAGATTAAATAATCGTCCCGATGTAAGGTGTTCAGAGGCAGCTGACTAATTTGATTTTCCAGATTACGGATATGTAAACCTGGAAAGATTTGGCTTTCCAGATTCAAAATTGGTAGGTCAGCTGCCTTTTTACTCATATTATAAAGTTAGGACTTATGGTAGGATAATCTTTTTCATAAAACAGTAAATAACCTTATTCTATCCCTCTGTCTCTAAATCTTTCAAGACGTTTGTGAAATAATCAATTAAGTTCTTATAGGGATACTCACCGGCAAGCCAGGAAGCAAACATCCAATACTTCCAGTCCTCTTCAGGTGATTTTGGAGGAATAAGGAGGAAATATTGCTCCTCATCAATACCTCCGATTAATATTGCTCTTGCCAGCTCGTTGCCAGTGTCTTTTAAGCTTTCCTGATTATATATTTCAACTACATAACTGTCAATATTGATTAAATAATCAATACAATCCACAGTTTCAAATCTGGGTTGGGTATTATTTCTTATTGCTGCAAATCCATTGGTGATTAAAAGAAAGTCTTTATAGTCCTGGGGGAGTTTTATACCGAGATTTTTTTCAGTTGTTTCTATAGCATCAATTTCTGCAGGTTCATTACCTATCCATTCAGACTCAATTTGTTCTTTTGAAAATATACTATCTCCAGCTTTTATAGATAGTTGGGAAATTCTTTTTAGTACGTTTTTTAGCATAGTGGAACTGAAATTTAGAAATTTGAACTATTTACAGTATGCTTATCAAATTAAGATAATTTAAGTCTTTTCTTTCCACACCAAGTGTTGGATACCTATAGTTGCAGGAATATCCTGGCCGACGGCATGAAGCGAACAAATAGACATCGTGGTTATTAAAGTAGCGCTTAGGTAGCGGAAAGAGCTTTTAAACATGGTTGGTGTTTTAAGATTAATCCAAATATAAGCGATCTGTTTTTATTTTATATCTTAGGTATTGGTATAAAAGGGTTATCATTTCATGTACAAGCAAAAAATAGCGATAACTATAAATTCGGATTTTGATAGAGGCAAATTATATGACGAGTTCATTCTGTTAATGAAAAGTCTTCGCCGGACGGGGCAGATTACGGGTGGGTTTGAATCTCCATATATTGCAGAAAATGAATTGATTTGTTATCAGACTACTCTGGAACAAAACTCGTTGGATTCAATATATAATAATGAATGGGTAAATCTCAGAATCAAAAACTTAGAGGAAGGATGTAATTCTAAATTGACGATTGAAGTTCTCGGAGAACATATCCCATTTTATAAGGACATCTGTGCTTGCGACCTACATGATTCTTACTTGTTGTTTACCACATATCTGAACGAAGGATCAGCGATTGAATGTGGTTCTTGTGGCGGCTCGGTCCCTATTTATAAGATAAAAGGTTTGACAGATAAAGAACGGACTGATATTGAGTCTTGGGAGGGTGATTATATCTCTTGTGATAGCTTGAATATGGGGTGTGGCGTTGGAGAAAAATGGGCTACAAAACAAATGTCTGATTCTAAATCCCAACTTTCGCAAGCTGGTAGGGAACTTTGTAAGAGAATCACAGAATTGACCGGGGTATCCACCTATTATTATCTTTACAACTACCGGGCTATTTCAATTGCGAAGGATAAATTGAGAAAATGTCCTTCCTGCAATGGAGACTGGCTGTTGAACGATAAATGGCTGGGTTTTTATGACTTTAGATGTAACAGTTGTAAATTAGTTAGTACATTAACAAGTAGAAGCTGATTATTTTTTAAACACAATATTTTCAATCAAAAGATCTCATTGTTAATGTATTTTATTGAAAATGAGGTCTTTTGATTGAGCTTGATAAGCTAGCTGGTTTTACCTTTTCTGTCAAAAAAGTCTTCTACATCTCCAATTGCTGTCCGGGTACATCTCATAATAATGTCCTGTAAGTCTGCGCCGGAACTATGCAGGGGATCAATGGCTTGTACCAGTTTTGTTCTCAGGGTAAAAAGTTCTTGCCTGTTGAATTTTTTTGACTCTTTTAACAATTCCAGTTTCATGCGTTCCTCCTGTTGGTTTTGTTTAGGATTAAATATCCCGTTTAGTTGACTGCATTGATCACAAATACCTTCTTTGTTAACCAGGGCGCACCGATGGTCAAAAATACCGGTCATGGTATCCCTGGAAGAGTTTAGCAAGTGCTTTACAACTCCTTCTGTTTTTTCCAGGATGAGGCAGATCTCTTTGATCTGAAAATCATAAATGTCTTTCAAAATCAGTGCGACCTGGTTTTCGATGGGTAAGGTTTTAGAGATACAGGTGAAACAAAAATCGATATGTTCTTTCATTTCATAGACACCGGCGCCGGAGGTCTGGTGAACGACCCTGAAGGATTGTGCGATCTCCGGGGTGCCGATGGCTAAAGAGGCACCCTGATCCTGTGCATCAACAGGCCATCTCTTCAGTTTTCTTAAATGGTCATAAGCAAGGTTCGTCGCTATGCTGAAGATCCAGGTTTTGAAGCTGGAATCCTGATTGAAGGTAGATAACTTGTCAAATGCTCTGATGAACGTGTCATGAGTCAGGTCATCTACTGCATTCCGATCGGTCAATAAACGATAGAGATAGGATTTTAACTGATTTTGAAATTCGGCAAACAATGTCTGGAACGCATTGATGTTACCAGACAAAGCTTTTTTTAGTATTTCTGTGGTT